>CAMBRK010000006.1 GCA_945870185.1 Aureispira sp. CCB-QB1
CAAAATTCATTTGTCATCGGAGATCGATGGAGCGACATGGAATTAGCACATAATTTAGGGGCAAAAGGCATTTTGTTAAATTGTTTTGAAATATCAAGAGTCAACACGGCCTTTGTCACTGAACAGGCTACGTGTTGGAAGAATGTTTGGAAATACCTTTCATCAATAGATAGAAAAGCTAAATCCTTAAGAACAACCCATGAAACCAAAATCAACGGTAGTATCAATTTAGACGGAAGTGGAATTGCTGAAATTAATACGGGATTACATTTTTTTGATCATATGCTGGAGCAAATTGCCAAACACAGCAATACAGATATATATCTGGAATGCAAGGGAGATTTACAAGTAGACGAACATCACACGGTGGAAGATACGGCCATTGTTTTGGGGCAACTTTTTAGTAAAGCTCTAGGTAAAAAAGCAGGAATACAAAGATATGGATTCTCTTTACCCATGGACGATGCAGAAACCCATGTTTTATTGGATTTTGGTGGAAGACCTTGGCTTGTATGGGATGTATCGTTCAAAAGAGAAAAGATCGGTAATGTTCCTACAGAAATGTTTTACCATTTTTTTAAATCTTTCGCGGATGAGGCCAAATGTAACTTAAATATCAAATCCAAAGGTGATAATGAACATCATATCATTGAGTCCATTTTCAAAGCATTTGCAAAAGCTATAGGAATGGCAAAATCGAGAAATACATCCACCATGGATATTCCAAGTACAAAAGGGAGCTTATAAATATGGTAGCAATAATCAATTACGGGGCTGGAAACACCCAATCGGTGATCAATTGTTTAGACAGAATTCAATGCGAATATATTTTGACAGATCAGCCTGAATCCATTCTGTCAGCAGACAAAGTCATTCTTCCTGGTGTAGGACATGCCGCAACTGCGATGCAATCATTGAAAGACAAAGGTTTAATAGAAATCATAAAAAATTACGAAAAACCATTGTTGGGTATTTGTCTGGGTATGCAGCTTCTTTTTGATTTTTCCGAAGAAGGAGATACTACTTGTTTGGGAATCATACCAGGAAAAATTATGAAATTTAAGCCACTTACTAACGAGAAAATACCTCATATGGGATGGAATCAAATTTCAAAACGAACACTTGATCCATTATATAAAGATGTTGTAGATAATGAAAATTTTTATTTTGTACACAGCTATTACGCTGAAATTTCTAAATATACGGAAACCATATGCGAATATATTCAAACATTTACCGCTACCTGTAGATATGAAAATTTTTATGGAATGCAGTTCCATCCCGAAAAGTCAGGAAAAGTTGGCGAAAATCTCATCCAAAAATTTATAAATTTATAAATCGTAAAATGAAAACTAAAATTTATCCAGCCATAGATATTATCGGAGGCAAATGCGTGAGATTGAGTCAAGGAAATTATGATGCAAAAACCGTGTACAATGATGATCCATTGAAAGTAGCCATAGAGTTTTGGGGAAACGGCGCTGAATACATACACATTGTAGACCTTGATGCAGCTAAAAACCCATTGGATAGTAACAGAAAGATCATCAGTGACATCATTAAAAATACGGATTTAAAGGTTCAAACTGGCGGAGGTATCAGAACGGACAAAGATGTGGAAGACTTGTTAGCATTGGGAGCTGATAGATTGATCATCGGAAGTACAGCAGTATCTTCTCCAGAAAGTGTTCAATCTTGGGGAAATCAATATGGATGGGATCATATCGTCATTGGAGCTGACGTAAATCAAAATAAAATCGCCACCCATGGTTGGAAGCACATAACGGATATAGAAATATTTGACTTCATAACATCTTACCTCAAATTTGGAGCAAAAAACTTTCTGATTACTGAAATATCCAAAGATGGCATGATGTCTGGGAGCGCACGAATCTTATACGAAAAGTTATTATTGGATTTCCCAGGTATTGGAATTGTAGCATCTGGAGGCGTCCATGACCATCAAGAAGTAGATTATTTAACAAATTTAGCGGTAGAAAGTATCATCATCGGAAAAGCACTTTATGAAGGAAAAATTCAATTATCTTCAATTTTGGCAAAATAACTAATTATGCTCACAAAACGAATCATCCCTTGTTTGGATATTAAAAATGGAAGGACCGTGAAAGGTACTAATTTCGTAGATTTGAGAGACGCAGGAGATCCCGTAGATCTTGCCAAAAAGTATTCCGACTCAGGAGCAGATGAATTGGTATTTTTGGATATTGCTGCTACACAAGAAAATAGATCTACTTTAATCGAACTTGTAAAAAGGGTTGGTGCTGAAGTAAATATACCATTTTCGGTCGGAGGTGGCATCAGCGATGTAAGCACAGCATACAACTTATTGCAAAACGGAGCGGACAAAATAAGTATCAATTCATCAGCGGTAAGAAATCCTGATCTTATCACTGATTTATCCAGACAATTTGGCGAGCAGTGCGTCATTGTAGCGATCGATGCAAAATTTCATAAAGGTAAATGGATGGTCTATACCCATGGCGGTACAAAGCTTACAGAATTTACGCTTTTAAAATGGGCCAAAGAAACTCAAGAACGTGGAGCAGGTGAAATATTATTCACCTCTATGGATAATGATGGTACTAAAAATGGATTTGCCTGCGAAATGCTCCGTACTCTAAATCATGAGATCAGTATCCCCATCATAGCATCTGGTGGCGCTGGAAATATGGAACACTTTTTGGATCTCTTTGGCGTTTCAGATGTTAGCGCTGGCTTGGCTGCTAGTATTTTTCATTATCAAGAAGTTGAAATTAAAGCACTCAAAACTTATCTTTCTCAAAACCAAATTAAAGTCAGATTATAAATATAGCATATGATAGATATCAATAAGATAAACTTTAGCAAGGGTGATGGACTCGTGCCCGTAATCGTTCAGGATTCCGATACCCAGAAAGTATTAATGTTGGGTTATGCCAATGAAGAATCTTTGCAAAAAACAGTAGAAACTGGCTTGATGACTTTTTATTCCAGAAGCAAACAAAGACTTTGGATTAAAGGTGAAGAAAGCGGACATTTTTTGAAAATCATAAGTCTATCGTTGGACTGTGATCAAGATACTATTTTGGCTAAAGTGAATCCAGTTGGACCTGTTTGTCATAATGGCACAGATACTTGTTGGGGAGAAAAAAATGAGGAGTCACGTTTTCTCAATGATTTAGAAGATGTCATTGAGCAAAGGAAAACAGCTTCTGATGTAAATAATTCCTATGTGGCTTCACTTTTTGCAAAAGGCATCAACAAAATAGCTCAAAAAGTGGGTGAAGAAGCCATAGAGTTGGTTATCGAATCTAAAGATAATAATGACGAATTGTTTATCAATGAAGCAGCTGACTTACTCTTCCACTACCTGATATTGTTGAATGTCAAAGGATTTGAAATGAATGATATCATCAAAGTATTGAAGAATAGACATCAAAAATAAATAAATTGAATATTCTAGTAATTTATTTCATTGCAACTTTCTTTTACTAGATATACACCAAAAACACACAAATTATCATCTTTACAATAAAATTAGGTATTCCTTTATTAAATATATCATGTCAGCACTTCTCGAACATATCATCCAAGGTTGCAAAAAGCAAGAGCATGACGCTCAGAAGCAACTATATGATATGTACAAAGGCAAGCTTTTTCCAGTATGTCTGAGATATATCAAATCTGAATACGACGCAGAAGATGTCTTTATAGATGCTTTTTACAAGATACTGACTAAAATTGAAATGTACAAAGGTGACGGAAGTTTTGAAGGTTGGATGAGACGCATTATGGTTAATGAATCTTTAATGTTTATCCGTAAACGCACCAATTTACACTTGACTGTAGAGATACCTGAAACTGATATTGCTGATGAAGATTGGCTTAAAGATGAAGACGATTGGTCATATGACGACATTATGAAAATCCTCAATGAATTGCCTGAAGGATATCGTACCGTCTTCAATCTTTATGTTTTTGAAGATTACAAGCATCGAGAAATTGCTGAAATGTTAGGCATTAGTATCAACACATCCAAATCGCAGCTCATCTTGGCTAAAAAAAGAATATTGGATATCATTAAAAAAAAAGAGAATTTTAGTAAACATAAACCATCATGACACCAAAATTTAAATCTCATTTGCGAAACGTAGACTTGCAGACTCAGGTTATGCCTCGTGAAAGTGCTTGGATAAAATTAGAATCCAAACTGCAAGCTTCCAAACATACGGAACATAAAATCAGAAAATATAGGAGCATTAGTATTGCTGCTATTATGATTGCCATCGCAGCTTGTATGAGTGTCTTTTACATTCAAAAAGATGTTGCATTAACAAACGATGATTTTGCTTTTCAGGTAGATAGTGATATCTGGCCAAATGTTCCTGAAAGTAATCTTTACAACATTGCCCAACTTAGAGATTTGAAAGCGGCATATTCAAAACACAATACTAAAAAAAGGATATAAATTCCCTAGTGATTCGTAACATTGGCTTCGGCTCCACAATGTTGCGCTCAGCCACTATCTCAACTTTTGAAATGTAAAGCCCAAAACCCTATCCTTTTACATCTCATGATATGCCTTCTCTGAATACGAAGCCCAATTTCTGATATTTTTTGCAAAAGATGTAAATGATTGGTAAACCTTATTTGTAAATTCATCTTGTGCAGCTAATTCATTCAGTACTTCTTCGGTATAAGTTCTAAGTTTAGCTAATACTTCGGGACTAAATTTTCTGATTTCTACACTTTTCTCTTCTTTTATTTTATTTAGATATTCGTTATTTTTGGCTTCAAACTCAGAAATCACCCATAGATTCATTCTAGCGGATGCCGTTTCTAAGATAACTTTCAAATGATCCGGTAACGAATTATATTCTTTCATATTAAACATATTTTCAAGAACTGATCCTGGTTCGTGCCAGCCAGGCGCATAGTAATATTTAGCTATTTTATGAAAACCCATCACATAGTCATGATAAGGACCTATCCATTCTGTGGCATCGATAACACCACGTTCCAGATTGGTGTATATTTCATTGCCCGATGATAATACAGCTGTACCTCCTGCTTTAGCCAAAACTTTACCACCAAGACCTGGTATTCTCATTTTTAATCCTTTGAAATCTTCGATATTATTGATTTCTTTATTGAACCAACCACCCATTTGTACCGTAGTATTGCCAGCTGGAAAAGCAATCAAACCAAACTTCGCATACAACTCCTGCCATAACTCCAAGCCACCACCACGATATATCCAGGCATTCATTTGTTGAGCATTCATACCAAAAGGCACAGAAGCAAAAAACTGAGCAGCAGGAGATTTTCCAGCCCAATAATATGCAGCTCCATTGCCCATTTCAGCAGCACCACTACTCACCGCATCAAATACTTCCAAAGCAGGTATGAGTTCACCAGCTCCATAAACTTTTATTGTGATTTGTCCCAGTGACATTTGATGAACCCAATCAGCAAACAATTGACAAGCCTCACCTAAAACTGGAAAATTTGGTGGCCAAGTCGTGACCATTTTCCAATTGTACTTTTTGCTTAGGTCTATTTGTTGTTCTGGCTTCTTCTTTTCAGTGTCGCACCCTGTGAGCATTAAGGTACCCAATACTGCCACAGCTGACCGCTTTACAAAATCTTTTCTATCCATGGTTTTTGGCTTTATCATTTGAATAAGCAAATGTAAATGGTTTCAATCACATTTCAAAACGTTTGGTTATAGACTTTGGTTTGTATGGTAGCATCTTAATAATCATGAAACATTAGATTAATTTTTATGCTTTGATTACTTTTGCATTTTCAAAATTATTAAAAATTTAATTTTTGACTTTAATAAAATCAATTTCTGGAATCAGAGGAACTATCGGTGGTAGCCCTGGACAAAACCTGACGCCTGTAGATGTGGTAGAATGTACTGCAGGACTTGGTATATGGTTGAAAAAAAGAGGTGGCGTGCCCAAAATCATTGTAGGTAGAGATGGTAGAATCAGCGGTCAAATAGTCAGCCAACTAGCTGTTAATACCTTATTAGCTATGGGCATCGATGTTGTTGATTTGGGATACTCTACCACACCTACAGTAGAAATGATGGTTCCACAGCTTGGAGGTGGTGCCGGAATCATTTTTACGGCGAGCCACAATCCAAAGGAATGGAATGCGCTTAAATTTTTAAACGAGAAAGGTGAATTTATTTCTGCCGAAGACGGTCAGGAAATCATAGATATTATCAAAGATGGGAAACTGCATTTTGCTGAAGTAGATCACTTAGGGAGTTTGTCAACTTATGAAAATGCAATTCACGATCATATTCATGCAATATTAGCTTATGAGCACATCAATATAGATGCTGTTAAAGCTGCAAAACTACATGTAGTGGTGGACTGTATCAATTCGACAGGTTCGATCTCTATCCCACCATTATTGGATGCCATGGGAGTGAGTTACGATTTACTCCACACAAATGACTACGGTAATTTTGCTCACAATCCAGAGCCTTTGCCAAAACATCTGGAGGCACTATCATCAACCGTAGTTAAAAATAATGCATATCTAGGAATTTGCATAGATCCCGACGTAGATCGTTTGGCGTTTGTATGCGAAGATGGGAGTATGTTTGGTGAAGAATATACCTTAGTAGCTGTTGCGGACTATATATTGAGTCGTAAAAAAGGTAATACAGTATCCAATTTGTCATCCACAAGGGCATTAGCAGATGTGACACATCGACATGGTGGCTTTTACTCAGCATCTGCCGTAGGAGAAGTCAATGTGGTCAATGAAATGAAAAGAACAAATGCACTAATCGGCGGCGAAGGTAATGGTGGTATTATAGTTCCAGAATTGCATTACGGAAGAGATGCATTAGCAGGAATTGCCATATTTCTATCATTATTGGCAGAGAAAAATATGAGCATGACAGAGCTCAAGGCAACCTACCCTTCTTATGAAATCATTAAAGATAAGTTGGAACTTACGCCTGAATTGGATTTGGACAAAATATTTATAAAGCTCAAGTCAACTTTCGCTTCAGCAAAAATCAATGATATCGATGGTTTGAAAATTGATTTTGCCGAAGGTTGGGTTCATTTGAGAAAATCCAATACTGAGCCTATCGTAAGAATTTATTGTGAAGCCAGAGACTCAAAAACTGCAGAAGCCCTAATTCAAAAAGTTAAATCCGTAATATGACAATCCCCAAAGCCACTTCACTAGAAGCTTATTTTGCCCCTTATAGAAATCAGATCATTGGCATAAACCAGGTTTTTCGTTCTCCTTACGGTGAAAAAAGAATCATCTACGCAGACTGGACAGCTAGTGGTAGGATGTATCGACCCATTGAAAATTTGATGATTGACAAACTTTCACCTTTTGTTGCCAATACACATACTGAAACCAATGTTACGGGTTCTTCAATGACCTTGGCCTATAAAAAAGCTAGGGAGATTATCAAAAAACATGTCAATGCCATAGAAGGTGACATACTGATCGCATCCAATAGCGGTATGACTGGTGTAGTCAATAAATTGCAACGTATCATAGGAATAAAACTGCACGAAAAATTTCAGGATAGAATTCATTTAACCGAAGAAGAAAGACCTGTTATTTTTGTCACACATATGGAACACCATTCCAATCAAACTTCTTGGATAGAAACCACAGGAGATGTCGTGGTGATCGAAGCATGTGATGAAGGTAAAGTAGATGTTGATGATTTTGCTCATCAATTGGAAAAATATAAAAACAGAAAAACGAAGATAGCAGCTATCACTTCTTGTTCTAATGTGACTGGAATTGACACGCCTTATCATCAGATGGCTGGTATGATCCATAGGGCTGGTGGATATTGTTTTGTGGATTTTGCATGCTCAGCACCATATATACATATTGACATGCATCCTGAAGCTGAAGATCAGTACCTTGACGCTATTTACTTTTCACCACATAAGTTTTTAGGAGGACCGTCTAGCTCTGGAATATTGATTTTTAATCAAAAACTTTATAATAATCGTATACCTGATAATCCTGGTGGAGGTACTGTGGATTGGACAAATCCTTGGGGCGAGCACAAATATCATGAAGAGATAGAAGCAAGAGAAGATGGTGGCACGCCTGCGTTTTTGCAGACAATCAGGGTGGCATTTTGTATACAACTCAAAGATGCTATGGGCGTTGAAAATATCATTCAAAGAGAACATGAAATATTGAATATTGTTTGGCCAAGATTGGCTGCTATGCCCAACTTAAGAGTATTGGCAGATCAGCACAAAAACCGATTAGGAGTTATATCTTTCTACATAGATGGATTGCACTTTAACCTGGCAGTAAAATTACTCAACGACCGCTTTGGCATTCAAATGCGTGGAGGATGCTCTTGTGCAGGAACCTATGGACATTATTTACTGGAAGTATCACATGAAAAGTCAAAATCTCTCACAGATGAAATTTCTAAAGGATTTTTGGCTAATAAACCAGGATGGGTTCGTATGTCATTCCACCCTACTATGACTGATGATGAGGTAGTATTTATAATGGATAGTTTGGAGCAACTTTGCGAAGAACATCAG
Source organism: Aureispira sp. CCB-QB1 (assembly GCA_945870185.1). Taxonomy (GTDB): domain Bacteria; phylum Bacteroidota; class Bacteroidia; order Chitinophagales; family Saprospiraceae; genus OLB9. The sequence goes on from CAMBRK010000006.1 coordinate 8,574, forward strand.
AAATGGGCAAAAGACTATGCTTATGATCCGCATACCAATGAATGGTCGCATAAAAATGATGTTCAATTAGAAGCAAGCCTGGTAAATGAATGGTTTACAGATTCATTTAAACTTTGTTAAATTGAATAATTGGAATTCAACTGAGATCAAAATAGGTGTTGAATTGACCAATTTGACGATAAAATACTAAGTTTTATCCAAAAGATACAATGTATACTTACATACATGATTACCTTTACAAGAGTTTACACTAATTCTTTAACATTTATATATTAAGTAGAATGGGATTGTTTCTAAAAATTATATGGGAAAGTTTTCAGCAAGCTCTTGGAAGTCTTGTGGGAAATAAACTCAGGACATTTTTATCCTTACTTGGTATTACTATTGGGATTTTTTGCATTATTACCGTAAAGTCAGCGGTAGATTCTTTACAAGCCAACATTGTAAATGGCTTTAATGAACTAGGAAGCGATGTTATCTATCTGGATAAAATGCCTTGGAATGAAGACCCCGGACAAAACTACTGGAAATATGCTAAAAGGCCGGATCCGTCTATAGATGACTATGTGAGCATCAAAAAAAAGTCAAAACTTGCAGAAAATACTTCGTATACCATTTTTACCGGTGGCCGTACTGTCAAGTTTCTTTCGAGTTCAGTATCTAATGCTTTCATTATGGGTTCTACCCAAGAGTACGCCAATATACAGAACATCAAAGTTGCCGAAGGAAGGATTTTTTCTCAAACAGAATACGAAAGTGGCTCCAATAAGGTGGTTTTAGGTTATAAAGTGTATAACGAACTGTTCAAAAATGTTAGCGGTATAGGAAAAGAAGTGAAACTCTTTGGGCAAGACTTTCAGGTGATAGGTTATTTGGAAAGTGAAGGAGATAATGCATTTAACTTCATTAATTTTGATGATGTACTTTGGTTAAACTTTAATTGCATCAAAAAATACATTAATGTAAAAGATGAATCAAGCGTAGGTAGGTTACTGAATATCAAAGCTAAACCAAACGTGGATTTAGAAGATTTAAAAGGCGAAATCACGGGTATCATACGGGCTGAACGTCGCCAAAAACCATTAGAAAAGGATAATTTTGCGCTCAATGAATTATCTATGCTATCCCAAGTACTAGATAGTGTATTTGGGGTGCTCAATTTGGCAGGTTTCGTTATTGGCGTGTTTGCTTTAATCGTTGGAATGGTAAGCGTGGCTAACATCATGTTTGTTTCTGTCAAAGAACGTACAAATATTATAGGTATAAAGAAAGCTTTGGGAGCTAAAAGATTTGTGATCCTTATGGAATTTTTAATCGAAGCCATCATACTATGCGTTATAGGAGGGATTATTGGGTTAATCTTGGTATACATAAGTCTCACTTTGATATCATTAGTTATACCTTTCAAAATGTCATTATCCTTATTCAATGTAATGATTGGCGTAGGGACATCGATAGCAGTAGGGATTATTGCTGGTATCATTCCGGCATCTCAAGCATCCGGAATGGATCCTGTAGAAGCAATCAGAGCTTAATCATAAAATTTGATCAATATTTTGGCACTATTTTATACTTTTGTTTTATGATTGATTTGTCAACTTTTATAAGCCAATTAAAAACGATTGCTACCCAGCTTTCCAACAGTATTCCATTTATGGTTCAGCATAAGATATGGGAAGGTTTTTTTAAACAAAAAGCGGTGTTGAGTATTTCAATTATTGCCGCTATTATTATTCCATATAATGTGTACAATCATTTTTCAACTTTCACTTCGAACATTTTGTCCCAAAAGCAAGGCATTGTCGGGGTTGAAATGGTACAAAACAGTTTTTTAGACCACATTAACGGTAGTAATAAATATCTAGTGTTGATATTACTGCATATGCTTAATGTTTACTTTTCAAACAAAACCATTGAAAAATTATCAGGCACTTTCGTCAATATTTCATTTAAAGAACTGATACATTCCCAATTCAGAAATTTAATAGTCATTATTAGGAACTGGATTTATGAACTGATCATTGGAGTAGGAATAAGTATAGTTTTAGGAGTTTTTGGCCCCGAATGGCTGGAAGACATTTTGAAATTCTTAATAGGCTCTTATTTTATTGGTTTTATCTATTTAGATAACTATAATGCTGCCTTCAAAATACCAATCAAGACAAGTAGTGAGATAGTCTATAATCACATAGGGGCAGCATTTGGTTTAGGAATTGTTGCGAAAATTTTATTTTTTTTACCTTTTGTAGGTCCTATTTTAGCTTCTTTTGTTTGTGGCGTGGCTGGTACTTGGTATATGCACACATCTATAAATCAACATTTGGCATCAGAAGCATATTCAGATTAAAACTTATGGGCATTGGGTAAAATCAGAACTTTACGTAGATATATCTCATCTGACTCAGTCAATGGAGTTATTCTAGCATTTAGAAATATTCAAAGGAAAGATTCGAGGTATAAAGCTTTGGTGGCACTTGGTATAGTTAGCATGGTGTGGGGAACTACTTGGGTTGCATCTAAAGAAGCTGTTTCTTACATGGCAGCGTTACAAATGGCTGGTATAAGACAGATCTTAGGTGGGATTTTATATTTAGGCTATTTTATGGTCAAAAGATATCCATTACCTGATAAAAAAATAATTCCTTCGCTCTTAGTACTTGCGTTTCTTAACTTCATACTGAGTAATGGATTGAGCACCTGGGGCATCAAGTATATTCCAGCTGGACTAGGTGCTATCATAGGAGCCATATTTCCGTTTTGGTTAGTTATGTACAACGTTTTTACAGAAAAAGCTAAGACACCTTTATTATCACTTTTAGGAATGTTTCTGGGTTTCAGCGGAATCTGTATAGTTTTTTATGAATATTTAGATGATTTTTTTATCCCTGAATTTAGATTTGGAATACTACTTTCTTTGTCAGCAACTATTTCTTGGGCTATGGGAACGATTTATATCAAACAACAAGCCAATGTGTTTAATCCTTATTTTGGTATAGGTTTTCAAATGTTGATATCAGGATTTGTCCTATATTTATATACTTTTCTATTCGAACCCACTTACATGCCACTTGCTGAAATTCCTATCAGTGCTTGGTATGCTATTTTATATCTAGTAGTCGCTGGATCCATCATAGGTTTCGGATGTTATATTTATACCTTACAGCATCTACCGACTGAACAAGCTTCTATTTACGCTTACATTAATCCTTTAGTGGCTGTATTGACTGGATGGGTCTTTTTAGGAGAACGATTGAGTTTACAATTATGGCTAGGTAGTGTAGTAACAATTTTAGGTATATATTTAGTAAATCGTAATTTCAGAATTAAAGATAAATAGAAGTAGTACCAAATAAAAGGGAAGAATTTATTATATATTATATATTTTATTATAACTTTGGCCCTGTAAAAATATTAATTAATTTAAATCAAAAAAGAAATGAAACATTTATTAGCAATTGCAGTCATTTTGGTTTCTATACAGCTTTATGGACAAAAAAAGATAGTATGGTTTGACGTAGGAGCAAAAGCCCAATATGGTGCAGCAGGCTTATATAACCAAGCTTTGGCAGATTCACCAGATTACGGATACAGAATCGGAACAGGTTTGTCTTATGGTGGAAAGGTTGGAATAAATTTCGGTTATAATGGACTAGCTATAGATGTAATGAAAAGTAAAGCCAATCAATCTTTTGACAGAACACTTACTACCATCGAATGGGAAAGTTTAGATATATATGCATTGTTCAGAAATGCAAAAAATTTGGGATACTTTGAGATCGGTCCAAAAATGTCCATGATCAGCAGAGTAGCTTCCGGTGGTAGTGAAAGTAATTTAACTGATCGTCCAGAAACCAATTATAATAAAAACCTTTTTTCTGGTGTTCTTGGTTTTGGAGCTAATATTATGGGAAATGACGGTCGTTTTAGTGGTATTTTGGGTCTTAGATTTGAATATGCATTTTCTGACTTAGATTCTGAAGAAGGTAAAAATATAGGTGCTCCCGTGTACAATACTAACTTTAAGAACCTAGACAAAACATCAAATATTGCTTTCGCAGGAGTTGTATTTGAACTCAACTGGGGAATTGGATACTTCGGAAAGGCTCAATGCGGTGGAAGATCTAAGTTTATAATGTTTTAAACACTCGGATAAATAAATCAAAAGAAGCGGTACTCTTTAGTGCCGCTTTTTTTTTGCAGTAATTATAAAAGCTAATTACATAAAAAAATATAACTATCCCTTTCTAGTAGAACAATAGTACTACCTTGTTTATTCCGATATTATCCTTTCAACTTTTAAGTTCCCTTTGTTGTTTATGTCCATGTTGAGTTTTATTTTACAGCAATCATCTCAAATCTATATGTTTAAATATTTTTTCTACTTATTTTTATTAAGTACTTCACTGATCCAGGCTCAAAAAGGCATGGTTTACGGTTCAGTGTATATCAATGGAAAACCAGCTGATTTTGTGAACATAAGTGTCAAAGGCACTCAGACCGGCACTACCACTGACCAAAATGGCTCTTATTCTTTGGAGTTAAATTATGGAATCCAAACTATACTAGCAGAAATGGTAGGTATGGAAATAGAAGAAAGGGAGATCAATATTAATGCGAGCCAATCAAAGATTAAACTTGATTTTGAGCTTCAGGAAGTAGCATTCGCTATTAATGAAGTAGTTGTGACGGGTACAAAGACATTTAAAAGAAAAACGGAAAGCCCTGTAATAGTTAATATTCTGGACAGTAAAACTTTGACAAACCTTCAAGTTTGCAATCTATCTGACGGACTAAAATTTCAACCAGGCCTTAGAGTAGAAACTGATTGCCAAACATGTGGGTATACTCAATTAAGGATGAATGGACTCGCAGGTGGATATTCCCAAATCTTGGTCAATGGAAGACCTATTTTCAGTCCCTTGATGAGTTTGTATGGTATGGAACAATTACCCGTAAACATGATTGAGCGTATAGAAATCGTAAGAGGTGGCGGCTCAAGCTTATATGGTTCTAGCGCGATAGCAGGTACTGTAAATGTCATAACCAAAATACCTAAAAAAAGTCAATACGAACTCAGCACAACTTATCATAATATAGATGGCCAATCCAATGATTTGATGCTAAACGCAAACTCTACATGGGTAAGTGACTCCAAAAATACAGGGATTTCTTTCTATTTAAACCATAGAGACAGAGACTTCTATGATGCCAATGAAGATAATTTTTCAGAATTGCCAAAACTCAAAAGTACAGCCATAGGCGCCAATATATTCATCAAGCCAGCGGAGAACCAAAAACTTGAACTGAGCATCAGCAAGCTAGGTGAATATCGATTTGGTGGAGAAATGTCTACAAAACCGGCTTTTCTATCCCAACAGTCAGAAGAACGAAATCATGATATCTGGCTAGGAAGTGCAGATTACCAGATAAATTTCAATGAAGATAACTCCGCTTTCATTATTTATGGTGCTTTCCAGCATACTAGAAGGACACATTACACAGGCGTATTTCCTGATACCCCTGAAGACATACAAAAACATATAGAAAACCCTCCTTATGGTACTTCCAAAAATGTAACGGCTCAAGGTGGTATTCAAATGAACCATAGATTGAACAAATTTTTAGGTGGAAAAAATGTTTTAACGTTCGGATCTGAATATATATCAGATGATATATTGGATATCATACCTTCTTATAGATATGAAGTTGATCAATTAGCCACAGATTTAGGTACTTTTGCTCAAAGCGATTGGGAAATTTCACCTTCACTCAATTTATTGTCAGGAATCAGAATGGATCGCCATAACCTGATCGATAACTTATTGTGGAGTCCAAGAGCATCATTATTATACAAATATAAAGGTCATACTCAGTTTAGATTAGGTTACGGCACAGGATTTAGGGCACCTCAAGCATTTGACACAGACTTACATATCGCATTTGCGGGTGGAGGAGTGTCTAGGGTGCAATTGGATCCAGCACTTAAACAAGAAAATTCCCAAAGTTTTTCAGCTTCTGTAAATTATGATAAAACTACAGATAAATATATTGCTGGATTTACTTTAGAAAGCTTTTATACTAGATTGGATAATGCTTTTGTCTTAGAAAACGTAGGTCAAGATGATTTTGGTGAGATCTTCTTAAAGAGTAATGGTAGCGCAGCTACAGTACAAGGACTTACATTAGAAATGAGATTAAATTATAATAAAAAGATACAACTAGAATCGGGATTTACTGTTCAAAGATCATTTTTTGATGACCCAGTTCTATATATTGAAGAAGCCAATCCTATAAGAGAGTTTGTAAGAACACCCAATCAATATGGTTTTGCCAATTTAAATCTTAATCCAAGTAAAAAATGGGCGTTTAATATCAATTATGTCTATACGGGAACGATGCAAGTGGTACATTTTGGAGGAGCAGAAAACTTTACAGAAAATGTAATCATACAATCAAAACCATTTTCTGAGGTCAGTGCGAGAATGGCTTATACCATGCATTTACATAACAAATTTGGATCTGATTTGGAATTTTTTGGTGGTATTAAAAATATGTTCAATGCTTACCAAAATGATTTTGATATCGGAAAAAATCGAGATAGTAATTATGTTTATGGCCCGGGATTGCCCAGAACATTTTTCATAGGTATCAAGATTAAATCTGAATAATCCTAATCTTGAAACGGGAAATTAATCATTTAATTATGATAGGCATTTTAGCATAATTCATAAGAATTAGACCATGCTAAATTCAAATGTTGAGTGAATTCAATGTAGCATTTAAAACATTGATTTGGTTATTCACTAAAAATATCAAGCTTTTTTACTTGCAAGTAAGTATAAGACGGCCATTCTTATAGCTACACCATTTTCTACCTGATCTAAAATTATGGATTGGCTTGAATCTGCTACATCACTAGTGATCTCGACTCCACGATTAATAGGACCAGGATGCATGATTACAATTTCCTTATCCAAGGTATCTAACAACTTTTTGTTTACTCCGAAGTATAAAGCATATTCTCTTAATGAAGGTATGTATTTAATATCTTGTCTTTCTAGTTGAATTCTCAATACATTGGCTACATCACACCATTGTAACGCTTTTTTGATATCATGCTCCACTCGGACTCCTAAAGCTTCTATGTGTTTAGGAATCAAGGTGGAAGGCCCACAAACCATCACATTAGCTCCTAATTTCTGAAGACAAAAAATATTACTGAGCGCTACCCTACTGTGCAAAATATCACCAACGATCACCACATTTTTTCCTGCTACAATACCTAGTTTTTCTTGAATAGAAAATGCATCCAACAAGGCTTGCGTTGGGTGTTCGTGTGTTCCATCACCTGCATTGATAATGTTAGCGTCTATATGCTTGGACAAAAAGTGATGTGCTCCAGGTGCCGGATGTCTCATGACCACCATGTCCACCTTCATTGCTAAAATATTATTGACAGTATCCAATAGCGTTTCTCCTTTACTAACAGATGAAGATGAAGCCGCAAAGTTGACTACATCGGCTGACAAGCGCCTTTCTGCCAATTCAAACGAAATGCGAGTTCGGGTGCTGTTTTCAAAAAAGACATTGGCAACGGTGACATCTCTTAATGAAGGAACCTTTTTAATGGGTCGGTTGATGACATCCTTAAACTCGGTTGCAGTTTTAAATATCAACTCAATATCTTCTTTTGTAATATATTTAATACCAAGGAGATGTTTAGTACTGAGTTGTGATGCTGACATTTGTATATATAAATATTTGGGATTGAAATTAATCTGTTTGGCCTGAAAAAAGTAAAACTTCGTCCGTGCCGGTGAGTTCTTTCCATCTTACTCTGACATATGCTTCGTCCAAGGCATCCACTGCTATACCTGCATAATCGGCTTTAATCGGAAAATGTCGATTGAATCTCCGGTCTACCATGCAAAGCAATTCTATCTTATTGGGACGACCAAAATCCTGAATAGCTGCCATAGCGGCATGAACAGTCCTGCCAGTATACAAGACGTCATCTATCAAAAGCACATTTTTATTTTCTATCAGAAAATCTATCTCCGTGGTACTCGCCTTAAGTGGCGTATCTCTACGTCTGAAATCATCTCGGTAAAAAGTGATGTCTAATTTACCATAATGAAAAGGCTTGCCACGAAGCATATCTATGAGCTGGACTTGTAGTCTTTCTGCCAAAAATACACCGCGTTCCTGTATACCAATGATGCAAAGGTCTTCAGGATGAAGATGATTTTCGAGCACATGATGACACAATCTTTTGATGGTCAATGCAAAACGCTCTTCCGAAACTATGAGTCTACCTTGTTTCATATCGGGTGACAAAGATAGTTAGTTTTACGCAGATGATTTTAATATTATTACAAAATATTTAAATAATTCCTATTTTTCAAATAGTAAACTATCACCTGAATTGTTAACTACATTGCCACTATTGTGATTCAGTTTTATGAGATTATCCGTTTTGGTCACCAAAGTCCAATCTTCAGATATCTCTTCAAAAACGCCTGATTTGGCAAACTGTAAAACAAACTTCGTTCTGCCACTATCTGTATATTCTTTCCATATTCCCGCGACAATTTCACTTCCTTTGGTGGCTGTAACCACTCCTGTAGTTTGAAAATCAAAAGTATAATCTTCAAATGATGAGGTCAGGTTTTTACCATCATCCATATAATTGGTGACTTTCCAACCATTAGTTGCTGCTTGATTAGTTTCGTCTTTGGTACATCCATTCAATAGTAAAATGGCAAAACACAGCAGTGAGCTTATTAAAAATCTCATAAAATACATTTTATTGATGAAACAATGACCAATGTTATCTTCTTATCTTCATTGGCCAAAACTACTTTGAATAAATAAGATTAATCCAATTTTTTTCTTTTCAATGTAAATACTCTGCTGATATTGAACCCAAATCGTACACCGTCCAAAGCTGAATTCCATTGACCGCTGGTTTCAGTGATAAAGCCCCTTTCTACCATAGATTGGCTATTGGAGAAGTGCAATTGGAAAACGTGGCCACCGGTCTCAACATCTAATCCTACAGAAAGTGAGTGGTAAAGCTCAGGAGATAGCTGATCAGGTAAAACATATATATATTCTCCGTTAATGGCTACTCTTTTACTCAGTTTCAATCTACTACCCACACCCAAGGCATAAACATCATTTTTTTCAGCATTGGTTTTCACTAGGTTTCTGTGTACCATAGTTGGACTCAGTTGCAAGGAAAAAGATTCTGAAAATTTTCCACCTAAAATCAATTGAGTAGTATACGCTAATCTGCTGGAAAAATAATTTTCTCTATCAGGATTTTCCCACCTTAAGGTATTGATGGATGAGGTAAGTAATAATGCAGCTGTCAAAGGCATCGTCTTTTTTCCGGTGCTCTGTCTTAAAAATTTATACTTTACAAATCCATCATAGGTTTTCTGTAAGCTACTTCTGCCCACACCTATGGTGATGACATCGCTCAACCCATAATCTAGCCCAAATCTAATGTTGGCACCATCCAATCCAAAAATATCATAAAAGCCGTTATTCACAGGATTAAATCGGTGGCTTATTTTAAAATCCAATACGCCTTCTGCTGTATTTTCCAATGAATGTAGGTTGATGACTCTATTGGTTTTAAAACTGGCATTGGTATAGTCCGTGGTTTCTTCTTCGCCCAAAAGTGACAATAAATCATCTTCTTGTGCAGATACAAATGAAGAAAATGTTAACAAGAATACAGAAAGTAATGAAAAAATACGCATCATAGGTGCTGTTTAATTTGTGTTTGTGTGTGGATGTTAAGATTTGAATGGTTCCAAGGTCGCATTTACTTTTATTTTGACGGATTTTGCGATCTGATCTTTGACCAATGCCGGTATGGAAATACCATAATCAGCCACTAAAATATTGAAATTTGCATTAGTTTCTATTTTACCATTGACCACGGTAAGGATAGCGTCTGTGGCTACTTTTTTAGTCACGCCATGTATGGTCAGGTCACCTGTCACTTTAACGGGTATTTTACCATTTTTAGAGACATCTATTTTGTTAAAGTCACTAATTTGTCCTTTAAAAGTGGCTTTGGGAAATTTATTACTTTCCATGTAGTTTTCATTAAAATGCTCTTGCATCAAGGCTTTTTCAAACTGAAAACCTTTAATCAAAGTTCCAAATTCCAACTTACCTGTAGCAAGATCCAAGACACAGTTGGAAGATTTGTTATGACCTTCTATTTTTTCAATAGGCGTATCAGAGAAAAATGTAATATGTCCTGTTTTGGTAAAATATTTCTGGCCGGTTACGTTGCTGATATTTAGACCCAATACTAAACATCCTAAAATGATCTTGTACATACGTTTCAATTTATTTTTTTTATTAAATGTTTTGGAATCTTCACGACCCACATCCTAATTCAGACGATTTATTAAAAATTTGCATACAGATTAGCCTCCTAATCTTTTGTTAAATATGTTATGGTGTATTACAATGAACACCTGGTGAGCACAATATCCATCAGTTTGCCGGTGCAAAACCCTTTTACATTGACTTCATCGCCAACTTTGACGTTTGCATAAGCAGCAGCGGACTCAAACTCACAAATAATGGAAGCCATCTCATTTCCGGTATCTAAACTAATACTTCCACCATTCGATATATTATGGATTTCTTTTACGATACCTTTGACTTCTATGATTTTATCCAAATATTTGGCATTTGCTGCGACTTCATCTCGCTCATAAATAGCCAATAATTCTTTGGGGCTTATGACTACATCTGATGTTGCGTCTTTGGTTTCTTTATGATCTTTATTGTACATATTGTACCCTACTACGCCTAGGCTGACGATAATGATCAGAATGTAAGGAAAATACTTTTTCATTCGCTTATAATTATGTTGTTAATTATTGAGGCTTCCTGCATTTACCCAAGCTTCCATTTTGGCAATATTACAATCACTCAATTTAGACGCACCAATCGGCATAGCCACATATGATGAAGTATGTTTTATCGAACCTATCAATTTACCGTTTGTGGCATATTTGAGGACATCAGCATGATTTTCAAGCTGAATACCTCCTTGATTTGCAGCAGCACTATGACAACCTATACAATTATTGTTGATGATCGCCTTGACATCTACTGAGTATTTAACGTTGGTCGTGTCACAAGTTACATTGGGATACAAGTCTTCTTCTGAGTCGTAGTAACAACCTAAGGTAGTAAAACATAAAAGTAAAGAAAAGACAAGTAAGCGATACATATACTTTATTTTATTAAGATTTCATTAAATAAACTACGGTACAAACATATCAAGATTTGATTTAGTTCATTATTTATTTGGAGTAAATATGATGTAAGATATTAGTAACGAACCTTTTTATTCCAGTTGTGAAATTAAAAGACAAAGTCAAAAATTTAAACTCTATTTTCCATGTAAAAAATTTCATTAACTGATAGTCCAAAATATACGTAAAGATGTGAGGCTAGTAGAGTTAATGGCGAAAATTCAATAAAATCATTAATCTTCAATCACTTAAGTTAAATCCTACTTTTATGGATGATTTTATAAAAAACAGTAAATAACAAAAGTATCAAAGAATTGAACAAGTAAAAAACTACCACGAAACATAAATTTAAATGTCATCCTTTTGACTTTTTTAACATCATTTAGTAAGCTGCCTTTATTAATCCATCAAAGTTTTATTGGTGAAAATAAAAGGAATAATGAAGTGAGAAAATATTTATTCTGAAACTTCAGAATAAGTCACGCCATTTACCAAATACCACCAATTCCAACATTCCATAGCATTTTGTTAAATGCTGGAATCAACTTCTCAGATATTTCGTTTGCTTTTAGCTTTAGAGTATCCCACTTTGCATTCATTTCCGAAAGAAGATCCAATGAAGCTTGATTGACTTGTACGATATCGCTCTCACTTTGATTCATCAAAAACATGTATTCTGCAGTAAATTTATTAGGAAAATTTTCTACATCGTCATACGCTTTAGAAAGACGCTGAACCATATCTTCATCCCAAAGTTTTGCAATATTCACAATATTTTGGCCCTGCGCTTTGATGTCCTTATATTTTTCATCCATAGGTATCGTGGCTAGCAATTGTTCGAGTTGTGTTCTTTTTTTATACAATGTATTGACTTTATTGTGCATTTCTGTCACATTTTGTTCCATGCCTGACATCAATTTATCATAAGCATCAAAAGTCTCTTTTACAGTAGCGTAAGCTGGATTACTTTTGATTTCTGTAGCAACAGTTACTAACTTATCGTCATAAGATAACGTAACTTGATAAGATCCGGGAATCGCTTTATGGCCGGCAAAGCTACTTTCAATATAAACATCATTTACACCCGGCATGGTGCTGTGCCTTAAATTCCATACGAATCGATTGAGGCCTTTATTTACAGTAAGCAATGGTTCTGCAGAAGGTCCACCATCATATTTTTTAAATGTAGAATCTGCTTTGGAAGAATAATGTCGGACTAGTTTTCCTGCCGAATCTTTAATCATCATCGTGAGTACAGTATTAGATTTCAACTCTGGTAAGTGATAATAAAGTACCATACCTGTAGCCGGATTTACTCCTCTAAATGGGTGGCTTCCTGTAAAACTTTCGTTGGTTTCATTCAATTCACTACTACCATTTGTCAAAGTAACGGGTGATGGTGTGTGAAGCATCATTTCTTTGGCTTCTATTTTCCCTTGTCTTATCAGAGATAGGTCATCAAGAATCCAAAATGATCTCCCGGAAGTAGAAGCTATAAGGTTGTCGCGATGGACTCGTAAATCTGTGATTGGAGTAATCGGAAGATTAAGTTGTAGAGCATGCCATTCCTTTCCACCATTGTATGATATAAAAACACCTAGTTCTGTTCCTGCATACAGGATATCCTTATTTTTGTCATCTTCTCGTACTACGCGTGTAAAAGCATTTTGCGGAAGATTACCATTAATATTTTGCCATGTCTTGCCATAATCATTTGTTTTATAAAGACCTGGTGCATGATTGTTAAATTTGAATCTCGTAGTGGCGATGTAAGCCGTACCCTTATCAAAAGATGAAATATCGATAGCATTGACCAAACACTCCTTCAAATCCTTCGGTGTGACATTGGTCCATGATACAGCATTATCTTTTGTCACTTGCACATAACCATCATCGCTTCCTGTCCATATCACGCCTTTTTCCAACTTGGACTCAGCCACATAAGCCAATGTTCCATAATTTTCTGCACCTACAACCTCATTGGTATATGGCCCTCCGCCAGGACCTTGTTTGGATTTGTCATTTCGGGTAAGATCTGGAGATACTTCTTTCCAAGTTTTGCCCATATCAGTGGTTTTTAATAATAGCTGAGCACCGTGGTAAAAAGTACCTTTATCGTGATGCGAATGGATGATTGGTGCATTCCAGTTGTACCTGTATTTCATATCTTTGGGATCCTTGGCAAGATATTGAATTGGTGCAGCCATGACACTTGTGCCTGCTTTAGCCTTGGTATCGAGAATTTCTATGGTGCCCAGATAACTTCCGCCCATCACATATCTGGGATCATTAGGGTCAAAGGCCAAAAACGCGCTTTCACCACCAGCTGAGTAGGTCCAACTAGTACGTGAAATCCCACTACCACCTGGTTCACTACTAGCAATGACTACTGAAGTATTATCCTGCTGTCCAGCATAAATCCGATATGGATATTGATTGTCAACATTGATTCTGTACAGCTGGGCAGTAGGCATATTGTCTTGACTTGACCACGATTTACCTCCATTGAAAGTGACACAAGCGCCTCCGTCATCTGCCATAATCATATTTTTTGTATTCAATGGATTGATCCACAAATCATGATGATCTCCATGTTGAGTGTTCATAACTTCCCATGTTTTTCCTCCATCTATAGATTTTAGTGCTGGCGCGCTTAATACATAAATCGTATTTTCGTTTAGTGGATCAATGTACAATTCTATATAATACCAAGCTCTTTGAACTAGCCGATGATCTTTAGTAACCAATGACCACGACTTACCACCATTGGATGAAACAAATAATCCTCCTGCTTCTTTTTTGGAATCACTCTCTATCAAAGCATATACTTTATCAGAATTTGACCTACTAACAGATATTGCCATTTTACCCATTTCTGTAGGTAAGCCTTCGTGGATTTTAGACCAGGTAACTCCATGGTCCACAGATTTGTATAAACCACTGCCTGGTCCACCGCTGGTTATTTTCCAAGGTTGACGACCATGCTCCCACATTGCCGCATAAAGAATACTTGGATTATTCATATCCATAGATAGTTCAGCACATCCAGTTTTATCATCGATATAAAGTGTTTTATTCCAACTCATACCACCATCAATCGATTTATATATACCTCGTTCCGCAGATGGACTGTATAAAGCCCCTTGAACAGCCACATATACTATATCTGGATTTTTGGGATGAATGATGACTCTTGCTATATGCTGGCTTAGATCAAGGCCTATTTTTTTCCAAGTTTTACCTGCGTCTGTGGATTTGTACATGCCATCACCATGGTGTGTCATGACGCCACGTATGGCATGTTCGCCCATACCCACATAAACTATATTTGGATCACTTTCTGAGACTGCAATAGCTCCTACAGATCCCGTTTTGAAAAACCCATCAGAAATATTAGTCCATGTGATGCCCATATCTTCAGTTTTCCACAATCCACCACCGGTAGTTCCCATGTAATAAGTATGAATATCGCCCAATACACCTGATGTAGCAACTGATCTTCCACCTCGAAATGGGCCAATGCTTCTCCATTTTACAGGTTTGAGATTTGTATTGAGATCAAAATTTGATGTTGTTATATCTTTTGTATTCAAAGTTTTTTGACTATAACCAATAGTGAAAAACAATGTACAGATAAAAATGGTAATAAATCTTAGAAACATACTTTTGGACTTTTATTTAAGTTTAAAAATTTAATTGGCATTTATACTAAGTCAAAGGTATGGTAATTTTTTTATAAACTTTAGCACTATCATATCAAAAGTACACTTGTGCTCCTATGATGCATTGATTTTATTTTGTTGGAGTATAATTATTTCGGAATTCGTAAAAATTATATACATTTGAAAAAAATATAAATCTATGATTAGTTTATTGTTCGGCCTAGGTGGCCAAGAAATGCTGGTAGTGTCTTAATACTCATAGTGTTTTTAATTCCAGTTTATTTTATGATTAAAATATTATTGAGTAATCTTCCCACTAATAATGGAGATACTTTTTTATTTGCTCATGAAGTGGTTGGTTCAGGTCGAATAAATTTAGGAGTGACACCTGCAAATGCCGCTTACTTATATGCTATTTCATCAAAATCTTCTGACAGTGGTTTTAATGCTCTCGTTAGATCAACAGATTCAGGTACCACTTTTGTAAACCAATCTACTTCCCCTAACATTTTAGGTTATGATAATACGGGGACTGAAGCAGGAGGCCAAGGATGGTACGACCTATGTATAGCTGTAGATCCTGTAAATGCAAATACTGTATATGTCGGAGGAGTAAACATTTGGAAATCTACCAATAGTGGTGTTAATTGGGCATTGAATACTTTTTGGAACGATATCGCAGGATACCCAACGGTACATGCTGATAAACATGTTTTTATTTGGCAGAACAATACTGCACTATGGAACGGAAATGATGGCGGGATCTATAGGACATTAAATGGTGGAACAACTTGGACTGATAAAAGTAATACTCTTGTACATAGTCAGATTTATCGAATAGGAGCTTCCCAATCTGATGATAAGGTAATTGCAGGACTGCAAGATAATGGTACCAAAATGAGAAACAATGCAAATCTTTGGTCAGATGTGGTAGGTGGTGATGGTATGGAATGTAACATAGATCCTGTGAACTCCAATATTCAATATGGATGTATTCAAAATGGCGTTCTAGTAAGGACCACTAATAATTGGGGAAGTTATATTGATATTCGAAATAATATCAGAAATAATATACAAGGTTCTTGGATAACACCTCATGAAATAGACCCTACTACACCGAGTACCATATATGCTGCTTATGACTCTTTATATAAAAGCACCAATCGGGGAAACACCCGGACTTTTATAGGCACCTCTGCTCAAATTGGATCTGGTACCAAAACATTACTTAAAATAGCACCTTCTAATTCACAGGTTATTTATGTGGGTAAAAGCAATGAGATTTATCGTACTGAGAATGGAGGAACAACATGGGTGCCTTTAAATTTACCTGGCACAGATATTTCATCCATTACTATTCATCCTTCAATACCATTAACTATTTGGATTACAAGATCTAATTATGCAGCAGGCCAAAAAGTCTATCGATCCTTTGATGGAGGAAGTAATTGGACCAATGTGAGTGGAACTTTGCCAAATCTACCTGTAAATGTTGCAATTCACAATAATCAACTGGAAGAAAGCTTGTATATAGGAATGGATGTAGGTATATTTTATATCAATCATGACTTAGATGATTGGATTAATTTTTCTGATGGGATCCCCAATGTTGAGATTTTCGACCTTGATATCAATTATAATACGAATACTTTATATGCTGGAACTTATGGGCGTGGTTTATGGTCTTCAAGTCTATTTGTTCCAACGTTGTCTCCATGTAGTGCAGTCTTAAACATTGTTACCAATGCTGCCTTTCAATCTGCTGATGTTAGCTGGGAACCCTTTAATCCAACAATAACGGATTCTTATGAAATAGTAGTAAATACAAATCCATCGCAACCTACATCAGGATTAATGACCACTGACCCAAACTATTTAGTCACAGGTTTATCTAATAACACTGTCTATTATGTTCATATAAGATCTAAATGTTCCAATAATACATATTCAATTTGGAAAACAAAATCATTCAAAACGCCTGAAAGCTGTGGAATTGTTTTCGTCGATTCAGGAGGAGCTGGAGGTAATTATTCCGACTATGAAGATAATATAACTACAATTTGCCCTAAAGCCACCAATGGAGCTAGCGCAGTTTCTGTCAATCTCATAAGTCCATTCAATGTAGAATCTAATAATGATGCTCTTTACATTCATAATGGTAAAGATACAAATAGTGCCTTATTTGGAAGTGGCAATCCTCCAACAATTTCTGGATTTCCAGCAGGTGGATATTATGGTTCGACAGCTCCGGGAACATTCACAGCAACAAATCTTAGTGGTTGTCTTACAATGAGATTTAGAAGCGACGAAACTATTGTAGAATCAGGTTATATTACCCAGCCTGTAACTTGCTCTTCTGGTTGCTCTAATGTTGTAACTTCTATTTCAAACTCAGGTGCCCATACATTAAGAGATGAAATTTCTTGCTTACCTTCTGGTAGTAATCTGTTCTTTGATTCTGCCATAAATGGTCAAACCATAACGCTAAGTTCTGCTATAGTAATTAATAAGAATATTCGGATAACTGGAAGCTTCAATTCGCCCACCAAAATCGGTATTTCTGGAGTAAATAGAATTTTTGAAATATCTTCTGGTTTTACTGTAGTTCTAGAAAATCTAGAATTAACAGCCAGTTCCGCTAATATCGATGCGATACTTAATAATGGTAATCTGATTTTGAGAAATGTTACCATCATAGACCCAGATACGACGAGTGGAAATTCAATAAACAATAATGGTGTTATAACCATTAAGGATAATGTAAAGTTAGACTAGTTTTAGAAGGTAAATGAATGGTATACAACGTATTCTTTTTAGCCCTGAAAGGGCGTAACATTTTAACAGAGGGTGTAGCCCTTCGGTAAAAAAAACACTTAAATTATAAAGCCCTGAAAGCCTGCCTGCCAAAGAGCAACGCAGGCAGGCTTTCAGGGCTTTTTTAATGTGGAGACTATTTTAAAGGTGGGTTTAGCCCTTGGTAATAAACACTTCAATCTCTCCTAATTCTTTAAATCATCTATGTCATATTAATCAAGGAACCCTTCAAGTAAAACGCTTTTTAAAACTTGTAAATTCATAGTCATTTATGATCAATTCTAATACACAAATATACTCAATCCCCTCAAATTGTTCCTGACATCTTATTTGACCATAAATGTTTTATTGTCTACTCCAACACCTCTGACAACCAATTCTTTCCAGCCTTTAGGAAGCTTAGATGTTTTTTGAGTGATCCCGTTTTGGCCTATATGCAAGCCTCCGAAACCACTCAAGACAGCTTGTAACATACCACCTGCGCCAGTGGCAAAATAAGGATTGGTACCACCTGCACATTCTGCGATAACGCCAAAAGGTGGGACTTCATTCGGTTTATAACTACTTGAAAAAATCTCTGCGGCTTTTTCGTTTTCACCCAACTTATTATATAATATACCTAAGATAGCAAAACCCATTGCTGGACCGTCTTTAGCATATTTTGGGGTGTAGTATTCCAAATCCTTTTTAATGTCTGAAGGATTAGACACTATTTCTAGAGGATAAGCGAGAAGATTAGCATCTGCTTGTTTTATGGTGACACCATTGTAAGTAGCATTTTCCTTGGTGGTTCCATCTGGAAATTTCAAAATGGGAATGTTATCTGCCACATGATTCCAGTCAGGATTAGGCTCTATGCCCAATTCTAAAGCAGCTTGTGTAGCATATCTTAGTACAGTTTTCGCCATACCATTAGTAAAAGCATTATTGTCAATATTTTCTTCCCACTCATTGGCGCCGATTACATTATTGATATCATACCTACCGGGTCCGTTCCTTTCTACCCTACTCGCCCAAAATGTAGCTACTTCTTTAAGTACTGGCCAACCTCTGGTTTTAAGCCATTCCTTATCTTTAGTTACTTCATAATATTTCCAAAATGCCCAACCAACGCAACCTGTGATGTGATGCTGAAAGGGTCCGGTAAGTGCCCATACAGGAGTATCTTCATCGCCATTGGCTGACGACTCCCAAGGAAACATAGCACCTTTATAACCATGTGAGAAGGCATTCTTCTTTGCTGCTTCCAGGCGTTCAAACCTATATTCCAATAATGATTTGGCCATATCTGGTTGTAGCATCAACAAAGGTGGATACATCCACAACTCTGTATCCCAAAACACATGCCCATTATATCCTAAGCCAGACAATCCCATCGGGCTTAAGCTAAAGGAAGTTTCTGCTCTTGCAAAAGAATACAGGTGATACAGTGCAAATCTAATATCTCGAGTGATGGCAGGACTTCCTGTTACTTCTATATCTCCTTTCCATATTTCTGTCCAAGCTTCCTGATGTCTTTTCAGTAATCTCTCTCTACCTTCTAGCATAGCAAATATGGTTAGACGCTCAGCTTCATTATAGGGATCTTCGTACTGAGCACTTGAAACAGTAGATGACACTACACTAAATCTGTAGGTTTCTCCTGCTTTAAGTTTTTTATAAAATTTTGCTAGGTGCATGTTATAATCCCAGTCCTCATGTATTATTTTGGGTTCTTTACCATGACCTTCTTCGAAAATAAAACTATTACTAGCTGCAACTTTAAGTTTACCTGAAGGACTATTACCTACAGAAGTTAATAAAGGTATGGTGACATGCGGTCTATCGATCTCTGCATAAAAGTTGCGCACATCCATCAAGTGATTGGGTGCTTCAATCACACTCATTGGGGTGATTTGTATATCTTCAAGCGCAGTGATCTCTACAATGTTAAGTGCAGTATAGGGTAGATGTCTTAATGACATCATAGTGGTACTGACTTTTGCTTTAGAGCCTACATTAAATGAAGTAGTCAAGGAAGCTTTATACATATCGAGAACTTGCTTATAATCATTGATATCTTTTAGGCCTACCCTTAGCCCGTTAATATCCAAGTTCATATTGACATGGTTAAATGTCTTCAGGATATTGGACACCCGACCTCTTTGGTAGTAATCGTAAGTTCCATTTAAAACTACATCTTTAACCTTGAGCGGTTCTGGAGATGAAACGATACCTACCACGCCGTTAGCGATAGTAACCCCGTAATAATTATTAGGGTCAATTTTATCTGCTACTACTGTCCAAGGACTTTGCCCATTGGAACACAAAGGAGCCAAAAACAAGATGAAAACTAAAAATTTCTTCATAAGTAAAGTATTTGTTTCACAAATGTATAATATTCCGATGCATAGTCAAAGGAATTATAAAAAATTAGTCTATTTTTAAATTGATGATCCATAAAATTTCAACCAAGATCCTTTACGGTCAAGACTGAATGAAAAAAATTGACAAAATATTAAAAACGACTCAGCATAAACTTTAAATACTTTACACTAGTAGGCAACAATAAAAAAATGCGGGGCACTAAAACACCGAAAGCCAGCACCGAAATGACGAATACAGAAAACAGCATGGCACCAAAAACGATCTCCACATCGCAACAATCTTATGACCGATTGATAGACCATTTGGTCAATCTCATCGAACTCTTACAGCAAACACCACAGTATAATCCGAATGAAAACGATCTCAAAGTAGTACAATTGCAAGCTAAAGTCACGATCCTGCAATCTGCGAAAAAAGCATGGATAGCTGCTTTTACCACCTACAGCAATGCGATCAGAATGCGGGATGAAAAATTATATCATCCTGATACAGGTATTGTTGCCTTGGTCTTATAAGCCAAAAAGTATGTCAAAAGCCTTTATGGCGCACAAAGTACACAATACAAACAAATAGGTGCTTTAGCTTTTAAAAATAAAAAAATCTAAAGCATTTTATAAAATTAAATATCTGTGGCACGACCCGAAAAATTACACGCGTAGTTTCTCAGGTTTTTTTATTTCATCATATACTAAAAAATATACGATGCTCTTATGAATAGGTTATCCCTTACATTAATATACGGTCTACCCTATGACATCCTGACCAATTTAAATTCTAAAAAATGTCTCTATAAAGTCGCCATCTGTAGAACACTATATAGTTTATTATTTGATAAACTGGCACTGTGCATTTGTAAAATACCAAAGAAATATGATGAAATGAGCAAGTGACTTTATGGAATTGCCGTGTGACTTTATGGAATAGAAGTAGTTTTATAAAATGGGTTTGCAGTTCAATGCAATTGGAATGGCAGATTTATTTGACTGGCCAGAACCAACATTAGTTAAAACCTAAAATTCAGTACCACATTGACTAAATCCATATCTACTTTGTGGATGACAAATCTATTGTTGCCATATGTTTCGCCTTGATTCCATTTATGGACATAAAGGATTTGGGCTTCCAACCCTTGCAGCAAACCACCAAACTTATGTCGTACATCTATATCTAATTGAGTATATGAAGGCACACCGTATTTATTGAGATAGAAATCCTTCACATCGGGCATTGCAAAATATCCGAATGCCGGATTAATCGTTGTATTCGCCCAGGGTTTGTAAATGGTTTTTAAAGTGACTGCAGTAATATCTCCATAACCTTCATTTCTTTCTCTAGGCATAAACGTATAGAAATAATCTCGACCAAATTCTCTAGGCATTAAATATCTGCCACCGTTACTTATTCTATTGAAATTCAGGCTGTGATCCCATACTTTGTTTTTCCATCCCGCACGAGCTCCTATGACCAAAACATCTTTTGTATTGGTATTGAAAGATAGGCTTTGATCTTTGTTTCCTCCATTACCTACCTTAGTTTGTAGCGCAGTTTGAGATCCTGCATAAACTTTGCTCGCAGACAATTTATGTTCAGCTTCTATCTGTAGTAAGGTAGTATTAAAAATATTTTCTAGAAACATATCCCAGACATTGATCTGAATATTGGGAGTTAGTTGCCATTTATAGTTGGCCAAAAATGCACCTTTTGTTTCTACATTCCCAGCATATTGTGATCTGAGACCATTTTGGTCCACTCCTCCAGGAAATACACCTATACCTTCGCTCATTGTATACCATTTCGCTGTACTTCGAGGTGCAATACTATATAACCAACCCACTTGGAATGATTGTTGTTTATCAATCGATTGTTCCAGCCAAATACCTTCTACTGCTGTAGGTCGCATTCTTCCATCTTGCAAATTTATAAAAGGTGTATTGAGCAATTGTCTACCGAAAACAGTTTTAAGCCCTTTGTATTGGTACTTGACAAAGAACTCTTCTACCCTATTGATCTCATCAATCGACGTAGTATTGGCAATATCAAACAGACCTAGTTCATATCTATTGGCTTGCCCTGTAGATTCATCCTTTTTAAGCAAATCAGAAGAAGCGAAATTAAAAATATAAAACCCACTGACACCAACGTTAAAGCCATGGTAGTTTCCAGTTTCGTATCGGATACCACCACCAACTGCATTAGCAAAATAATCAGAAAGATCACCTTGATTTTGTGTTGCAGAAAAGAAATACCTAAAATGACCATGTACTGTTCCATTTTTGAAAGCACCAAGAATGGTCAGAGAATCGGAAACTTGTTTGCTATCTGATTGCCAAATTTTGGGCTTCTCCTGAAGATCTTGGTGTTGTGCATATGCAGATTGGACATAGCTTAATGACATAGCAAAAAATATGAAAATAATTAAATGTTTCAATAAATTAAAATTTTAATAAATATATAAAAATGATCTATACAGCCAATTAGTTTCTTTTGTTTGTTACTAGAATAATTTATCTACGATGGAAGTTCATATGGCTTCTAACTAACAAAATCGCATGAAACATAAAAAGCTTTAGATACCAAAAACTAAAGTGGCTTTATTGGTAAGTTTTTAATACCCAGCCTTGATATAACTCCAGCCTTTTTCCTGCTTCTCCACTATTTCAAGGATACCGCCTGGAACGATGCGACATTCATCAAGCAACTGTTCTCGTTTAATATTCTTTTGCTGCATAGTAAACTCACATGCGACAAAATCCAATTTGTTGGCTATAGCTAAATCTTTCAATTTATCTAAAACTAGTGATTTGTCTTTATGGATAAAACTCATTCCTGGGCCATGACAAACTACTTCTATCTTACTACCTGGTGCTAGTTTCTGAATATTATACAGTTGTCTGACCATCGCATTATGATCAGCAGTGTCTTTGGACACCATCTGAAATACGATTTTATGTGGCTTTGCCTTTTGTGTATTAGGCTTACTTTTAGATTGAGCAGACAAACTTCCAATGGTCACTAAAACTGATATAAAAATTAAGAGAAATCGTTTCATATTATTGATACTATTTTATATTGATAATAAATTTTGTTAAAAATGCTAAAAACTAAAATCTTATAATAATAAAAGACTATTTGGGTATAATTTGTTTTAATTTAAGGTGTTTTTTTGTGTCTTTTTATACCTATTTTCCGACAAAAAATTATTACCCATTGTTAATTATATACCAACAAAAATTGATGAAAAAATATTTCCACCTTTACATATCAGAATTTATAATAAAAAATAAATTAACAAATTGATATGCAGCACTTTATTTACAAATTCCCCAACACCTATATAATCAAAATGAGTATTTACAAAATATAATCTGCTAGTTTTTAAGATATTCTCACTTGAATTACTTACCTTTACTTAATTAGGATAATTTCCATCAAAGTTAGTCAAATTCATGGAGATTTAATAGTTTTTTAAATATTTATTGCATAAACTCTATCACATATTTTAGCGCATCAGCTTTCACCTTTAAGGCATAATTATTTTTTGTAACATCTCTGCCTTGCCGACAGCCAATCTTTGTATGAAAACCTAAAATCTAGTTTAAATAAACAGGTATAAATCATTCATTTCATTTAGGTTAATGACCTTTCAAAAATCTATACCATACTTTACATTTTGTCACTTTATACATAAACCATGCCTGTAGAATATAAGATATTAGAAGCCAATGTACCTTTTGCGGAAAGCATAATATGGGAAATCAATCGTACCTATTATCAAGATGCAGGTCTTTCAGCGTGGAGTGAAAGTACTGTCCCTCACAATATGACAAGCAATGCTTATGTAGGCAAAACTTATGCTGGCTTGATCTTAGGGTTCCTCAGAGATATAGCCAAAAACAAGCTAACAACCGTTGAAAAAATCTATATTGTCGAATTGGGTTCCGGACACGGGCGATTAGCATTTCATATCTTGTCGCATCTGGAGTATTTAATTTCATTAGAAAATATTGCGTTGCCATCTTACTGTTATGTATTGACAGACATCGTAGAAAGTAATCTTACATTTTTTGATCAACATCATCAGTTTCAAAAATATTTGGATCTTGGACTTTTGGACACAGGCTATTTTGACGGTACTAAAAGTAAAGAAATTGTACTAAAAAGAAGTAAAATCACCATACATCAACAGTCTATTCAATACCCATTAATAGCCATAGCAAATTATTTTTTTGATTCCCTTCCCAATGATTTATATTTTATCCAACATGGTAAGACTTTTCCTTGCAACTTGACCGTAGAGTCTTATCAAGAAATCGATAAAGAGACGCCAACAACATTCTTAAAGCATTTAAAAACGACCGTTCATAAAGACGAGATCAACCAAAATCAAGAAAATAATCCATTTATTGCTCAATTATTAGCAGAGTATAGTGAAAAACTTACAGAAACGTATGTACTTATCCCTCGTCTTGCATTACAGTGTTTGGATATACTTAGGTCTTTTTCAAAGGAAGGCCTCCTTTTGATCTCCATGGACAAAGGCTTTGCAAATATTGCTGACTTAGCTGGAAGGCCCGAACCCGAGATCATCAGGCATGGTAGCTTCTCATTGTATGTAAATTTTCACGCATTAGGTCGATATTGTGATGTAAGAAAAGGACTTAAATTATTTGCTGCATCAGGTGATTCATCATTGCAGATGGCTTGTTTGCTTATGGTAAATAATCCTGCAGCTTACACTGAAACATTAAAAGCCTACGACCAATACGTCTCCGATTTTGGACCTGATGATTATAATGTGACTAAAAAAATGCTGTATCGATTGGTCAAAGAACTTTCATTGATAGAATTAATTGCCGGCATAAAATTGGGTCATTATGACTCTACCCTATTTTTACAGCTACTGCCTTTCATTAAGAAAAAGTCTGATTCAATGACCAAAGAAGATAGATCCAATCTTTCAGATGCTTTACACAAAATAGATCAATCTTTTTTTGATATCAATGAGCCCATCAGTGCATCTTATGAAATAGCGGGACTTTTCTATGATCTCGGGTACCATCAAGAAGCATTGGATGTTTTCAATAGAATGACTCTTTCAAGTGGCAATGTAGCTGACATTTTTTACAATAAGATCCTTTGCTACTATCAATTGAGACAGGATAAACTCTTTATTGCTACATTGATAGAAGCCAAGCTGGCATTTCCAAACTTTGAAAAATATGCGGAACTGGATTTATTGGACCTGTCTGCTGTATAGATGTCTTGATCTAATGAAACTGATAATCTACTCCGTACACTTGGGAAAGCAATGTTTCAGGAGCATCTAGTGCTACAGCATTTCGTTTAGGTGTTGGATTTACTGGTGATGACGCTTTGAGATATGCCTTCATATTTTCATGCAAAGTATAGGTCATATTTTGGGGCTCCATCACATTTTTGATCCTACAAACCATATCGGCCGGATCACCATCTCGTTCGCAAGCTGCAATGCTATACACCATATCTGGATCTAATAATTTACCACCTATCTTAACGGATTCAACTCGATTGCCTTCTTCTTTAAACGCATAAAACTTGACAACCATACCATTAAATTTAGTAACCCAACCTCCAAATCTTTTAGCTGCATCTTTAGCAAATACATTGTTTAGCTCTTTTTCGAGCCATGCTAAAAGCTGTTTCCCTGTGACTTTACCTATCCTGATATGACTATCGACTGGTAACATATCGAATATAAAGCCATTGGTGATGGGAATATTTCCCGTGGCGTCAGGTGTAGATCTAGGTGGACAAAATCTAAAACCATTGGACAATACAATGTCAATCTCAGGCAACCTCCAACGCAGGGCATCTAAGATCATCGTATCAATAGTATTTTCTATTACAAAATATCTGTAGAGTGGTACGGAACTATATCCTATTACCTTGTTAATATCAGCAAAAAATGGGCTTTCCAATTGATTGACTAAAGACTTTATTTCTTTATCTTCCTTATATTTGGTGACAGCAATTTCATCTAGGTGGTATTCATCCTTGACTACTTTTCCATCCTTGACAGTAAGCTCTAATCTACCGCAAAAAGAACCAAATGCACCCGGTTCGACAACTTTAGCGTATTTTCCTTGAATAGGTTTGCGTACCCGCTCATGTGTATCTCCGCCCAATATATAGTCTACACCCTTACACACTTCTAGGTTGGACAAGTGAATTTGTTGTGAAAGTCCCAGGTGTGCTACGATGATCAAAAAGTCACACTGCTCTTGATTTCGAAGTACATCTACATATTGTGCTACATTTTCTTCTGGTTTGGTATAGAGGATACCTTTACTATAGTTGGGTGATTGGCGGATAGGTACCAAATGATCAGTGTATCCTAAAAACCCTATTTTCACACCATTAGTATGCCAAATGTGATATGGTGGAAATATATGATCTCCACGCTTACCTTCTCCTAAGTCGTGATACATATTGGCACAAACTTTGGGTCCATGCAATCCTCCTAACAAATGCTGCATCTCTTTTTTTCCATAAATCACTTCCCAGTTTCCTGGAAGGTATAAGTCATAATTCAAAGCATTTAGTATAGGTGATATCGCTTTCCCGGTGGTTTTTACGGACAATTCACTACCTTGAAACATATCGCCAGTATCCATTAAAAATAAATTTTTATTGGCTTTTCTTTGTTTCTTTAGGTAAGTAGCAAAATGAGCATAGCCACCTGCTTTTCGAAAAACTATGGTATCTTTTTCCCAAAACAACTCATCATGTGCATGTACTTGACAATGTACGTCTGTAGTTTGAAGAATGGTAAGTGTAAACTCGCTTTTACTATTAACCTCGTTTTCGATTGGTGCTTCTTCATCATTAAATATGCGGGGACTTATTAGCCCAGCTCCAGCACTCACCGCTCCTACGGTTTTTAAAAAAGATCTTCGATTGCTCATTATGATGATTAGTTGTATTTAATGATTTATTTATTTGTGTGTAATTATTTTCAAGGTTAGCCGTCCAGCAGTTCCTATTTAGATTTTACTTGTTTCCTTGCTTCTACAATAGGTTTAAATGGTCCAAATTTATGTTGTTTGGCGTCAAAATCATCGCTATATGGTCCAAACGGATGATCGACAGGCTTTTTAGTAATATCCGGCCAATCATCAGGGGTATCTTTATGAGGACGTAATTGACTATTAATATATGCAGCAAGATCCCATGCTTCTTCATCTGAAAGCTGTGGAGCCAGGTAAGATGCGCCTAATGGCATATTGTATTTTATATACTTAGCAAAATTGGACAACCTGTAAAGACCCGCAGCATCATTATACGAATGTTTGCCCCAAAGTGGAGGGTAAGTATAGCTTACACCATCAGCAGCTTTGATACCTTGTCCGTCAACCAAATGACAAGATGCACATTTTGCTGTATAAATAGTCTTACCTTTTTCAGGATCAGCTGATCTATCTAAAAATGGAAGATCTTTCAACCCCGAACCTTTCACAACAACGCCTTTTTCAACATTTTGCCCCAAAAACAACATATATGCTTTAATAGCCTGCATCTCGGCACTCATTGTATCCAAAGCTTGACCATGGAGACTTCTTTCAAAACAATCGTTGACACGCTTATAAATATTCTCTTCAGTGCCACTTCTGGCTCTAAATTTTGGGAAAGTTGAAGATACTGAACCATAATTATTACCAAATGTCTTCGTACCCGCGTCAAGGTGACAATTCTGGCAATTCATCCCGTTAGAAATCTGTGCTACACTACCTTTTGGTCCTAGATATTTTGATGTGTTGGCTATAAGGTCTTTACCATATAGAATTTGACTTTCCAAAGCTGAGCCCTTTAATGATTCCAGCTCAGGGGCAACCCAAAACTTATCTGTATCTTTAGTATATTTATTATCTTGAGCTATAAGGGATGAGTCTATAGCTATAGCTGAAAATTTTGGTAGTGGGAAGATCTCACCTGATTCATTAAAAACTTGAAAAATAAAAAAAACCACCGCAATAACCGCTAAGATTACTAAGTACACTAATGATTGAATATGGAGAAAAGTATTCTCAGATGGCTTAAAATTTTCAGGTTTCATATCAATATTTGATTTATATAATAAGTTAATGTGGAAGTTTATCTCTGAGCAATCCATAAAACCAAGTGCCAGATATGGCACTCAAAACTGTGACCAAAACAACAGACGCACCAGTACCAACCTGGGCAAACAAAGGTCCTGGGCATGCTCCAGTAATAGCCCAACCTATACCAAACATAAGTCCGCCGAAGATAACACCTTTGTTAAAGGGCTTGGTCACGATGACGATATCTTCACCATACATGGTTTTGATTTTAAATTTTCTGATGATCCAGATAGATAAAGCTCCTACAGCAATAGCACTGCCAATAATTCCATACATATGAAAAGATTGAAGACGGAACATTTCCTGTATTCTAAACCATGAAACGATCTCCGCTTTGACAAATACAATGCCGAAGAGCACTCCTATAACTAAATACTTGATATTGTGGTACCACGGATGTGACAATTGACTTTCATTGACACACATAGCGTCAAGTTCGCGTTTTTTTAAATCTTCTTGTTGTGACTGATTCATTTTTGTAAGGTTTTTATAGTGATAAAATGATAGGGAGCAACAAATTAGCTGCAATAAATCCTCCCAGCATAAAACATATAGTAGCCACTAAAGATGGCCAACTCAACGCTGAAATCCCCATTATGGAGTGTCCACTGGTGCACCCACCTGCATAACGGGTACCAAATCCCACAAAAAAGCCTCCTAAAACAATCATCAACATACCTTTAAGGGTAAACAGTTGATTCCAACTCACTACATCTGAAGGAATTAAGGCATTAGAAAAATCTGTGATACCGTATCCCTTAAGTTCAGTTCTAAGATTTTCATGGATAATAATCTCTTCACCACTGCTCAAATATACTGTAGCCAGGAAACCGCCTATAATGATACCTAAAACAAACAGCAGATTCCATATTTCCTTCTTCCATTCGTATTTAAAATAATCAATACCTGCAGGAATACAAGCAGCACACACATGCCGAAGTGATGAAGAAATACCAAAATTTTTGTTACCAATAATAAGCAACGCAGGAACGGTCAGTCCTATAAGTGGTCCAGCTATATACCAAGGCCATGGTTGTTGTAAAATTTGTAACATGAGTATGTTGTTTGATTTTTTTAAAAATTTATCTAGTGCAAAGATACACTAAAGTATGAACACTTCCATTTAGACATTACAGAAATAAATCATGTGCATTGTTGGTACGCTAGTGCCCCAAATCTAATAAAGGAACTCATGTACGCTTTGATCCATTCTTTTTACTATAATAAATCTCATCTTTACCCAGTGTACTGTGCTACGTTTTCCCACGGTCCACCATCTACAATATTGGTTATTCCTTTAGACTCCAAAATAGACTTGGCTTGACTGCTCCGATTTCCGCTACGGCAAAAAACGATAATGTCTTTTTTACCTTTAAACTTATCTATACTCGTTCCAATCCTGTCCAAAGGTATATTGATGGATCCTTTTGGATGCCCCTGTGCAAATTCACCCGGAGTACGAACATCAACTAGAAAAGGTTTTCTGGCTATCACTTCGCTGAGATCCACGGATGGTGTTGGAGTAAAAAGAGATTTTAAAAAATTGAACATATTTTTATTAATTAAGCATTATATAATTACGATTTACTAAATGATTAAAAAAGATCAATGTGGTAGATAATTTTTAAGTACCCCATATAAGTAAGTACCTACAATAGCAAAAAGAAAAACAATAGCCATAGCAAAAAATCCATACCCTATATTTACAACCATTGGTCCTGGACATGCACCGCTTAGTGCCCATCCCACTCCAAAAATAGTTCCACCTATCAAATATCTTGGAATAGACTTATCTTTAGGGTAAAAAACTATCGGATTGCCATGATAATCCCTGATGTTATATTTTTTAATGAGCCACACCCCGATGACACCCAGTACTACGGCAACGCCTATGATACCATACATGTGAAAAGCTTGAAAACGAAACATTTCCTGAATTCGGTACCAAGAAATAGCTTCAGATTTCGCCATCACAATACCGAAAATAATACCAGCTATTAAGAATTTTATAAATTTCATTTATTGTTGATTTGCTTATTAATTATCGTTAAATTTGACGGCTCGATTAAAAAATCATTGGAAAAAGAAGATGAGTCATCAATAGTCCGCCCATAAAAAACCCTACAACGGCTATTAATGATGGTAGTTGCAAATCAGATAAGCCACTGATAGCGTGTCCTGAAGTACACCCACCTGCATATCTGCTTCCAAAACCTACCATAAGTCCACCAATCGCAAGTATGAAAAAACCTTTGATTGACATTATAGCTTCCATACTAAACAACTCAGCTGGCTGTATATCTGTAGGCGTACTAAATCCTAGCTCCAGAAGATCTTTTTGGGTATCATCTGCAAGTTGCATAGGTTGGTCATTTTTTAGCAACGAAACCGAAACAAATCCACCGATGATAGCACCTGTGAGAAATACTAGATTCCAAATTTGGTTTCTCCAATTAAAATTAAAAAATTGTACATTTTTACCCGCTCCTGCAGCTGCACATATAGTCCTGAGATTGGATGAAAAACCAAAAGACTGACCAAAAAACAAAAGTGTAAACATGGTAGCAGAAATCACTAATCCTGAAAACCACCACGACCAACTTTGCGTTAAAAAATCACTCATAATTTATGTTAATTTGTTTTGAGATGAAAAGAAATAATAGGTTTGAACAGGTGTTTGATGAGCGTTTCAGCAGCACTTTTGTGGAAAAAACCTCCTTGCCCGTGTGTGCCTATAAATACAATGTCAGCATCTTGTTTTTTCAGAAATTCCTTAACTCCTGTTTCTATGTCTTGTGACACTACAACATGATTAAAATGCGTGCCTATCTCATGTGAAGTTGCATATTTGTCCATATTAGCAAATAAAACATTCTGATCCAATGGAGAAGCCCCGTTATGAATAAAGAGTTGATGGTAGGTTGCGTCAAAATATTTCGAAAACTTATGCATTAAGGGCATTTTCGTATCATCATTATCCATAAAGTCATGAACAAAAAGCACATCTTTAATGACCAGATCAGAACGATCACACATTAATGAAAGTAACGGAATTTCCGATCTTCTGGCAATCATTTGAGCCTGTGAGGATGATACTTTCTCCTTAATACCCCAAGACCCTTTTGTACCCATCACGATCAGATCAAAAAGCTGACTCTCAGCAAACTCCAGAATAGTATCTGTTATTTTTCCCAACTTAAAATGTACAGAAATATGATCACCATACTGTTCTTTTAATTGTTGAAGTTTGGATTCTGCGATTCTTTTTTGATCTTTAATGTAGTTGACATCTATCTCACCACAGGTCTCTACTTGTCCTGTTTCACTCATGGTGACTGTATCGGGTACATCCATCACATGCAGAAAATGGATATCCACTGATAAATGTTCTTCCAACTTTCTTGCCATAAGGTAAGAATAATCAGCTTGTACTGAAAAGTCGGTAGGAATCAGGATTTTAAGCACATTTTCGTCTTTTAGTCCTGAAATTTGCAACGACACTTCCGGAAGAGATTCTTTAATTATCATATCACTATGCACACCCGAGCCTTTCATCAATTCCTGAGCCTGAGCTAAGGAACCTCCATCAATGACCCTATTAATGCCACAATCTGACAGGATTTTTTTTGCATGCGCACTCCTGTTACCGCTCCTGCAGTACACTACAATCTGCGGGTGAGTGCGTAAGGTGTCAGCTTTCATTTCCACCAATTCCAATGGAATATTGATGGCTCCCTCCAGGTGCCCCGAAGCAAATTCATTTTTACTTCGTACGTCCACAATAAGGGCTTCTTTCTCGACCACCTTATCGTCAGAAGCATTAAAAAGATTATTAAATATAGAGAACATAAGATATATTTATAAAATACTAAGAAATGACTTCTTCTCCTTTAGCTAACCACTCATTCATTCCCGGGGAATAGTTGGTGACATTTGTAAAACCTTCTTTTACCAGTAAAGAATATGCAATAGATGCTCTGTCTCCTCCTTGGCAATGAATCACTACGTCCTTGTCTTTGCTAATTTTATCTGTATTCTGAAGTATGGTTCCAACAAAAACGTTTTCAGCACCTTTCACATGTCCGGTATTATACTCAGCTACACCTCTTAGATCAATAATTTGTGTATTGTTATCATTAAGTTTAGCTTTGAAGTCATCAAAACCTATCATTTTGGCCGTCTGTAAGGCTTCTGGATATACAGAAACCGAAGAAATATAACCCAAAATGTTGTCCAAACCAATTCTCATCAACTTTCTAGTGAGATCATCCAATTGTGAAGGGTCTGCAACTAATATAAAAGGCTCTTCATAGGTCAAAAACCAACCAGCCCAAGTAGCAAAAGCATTATTACCCTGAATATTGATACTGCCAGGGATAAAACCTGCTGCAAAATCTGTTTTGTTGCGGGTATCTATAACTTTGATCCCCTTCTCCATAGCATCCATTAATGCTGAAGTTGATAACTCATTCAATTTAGGTACAGCTGTCAATAAAGGTCGGTCAACCTTATTGAGCTTTTTCATCATAGCAAAATACTTGGGTGGCTCCGGCTGATCGGCTAATAAGTAATCCACAAATCCGCCTTTATTCTCCTTATATTGAAGGGCCCAATTTCTGATTTTTTCATAACCTACAGTCGTACTGGGTACAGCACCCAAAGCTTTACCACATGCAGAACCGGCACCATGGCCAGGCCAAACCTGAATATAATCTGGCAAAGCATCAAACTTTTTGATAGAGTCATACATCTGAAGAGCTCCTACATCTTGTGTGCCTTTAATTCCTGCTGCTTTTTCAAGCAAATCGGGTCTGCCTATATCGCCCACAAACACAAAATCTCCTGTAAATATCATAACCGGTTCTTTACTTGCAGGGGTGTCTGTCAACATAATACTAATACTCTCGGGTGTATGTCCAGGAGTGTGTATGATTTCAAATACGAGATTTCCCATTTCGATTTTATCTCCATCTTTAAGTCCTTGGTGTGCAAACTGATATTGCCAGTCTGGACCACCTTCATCAGAAAGATACATTTCAGCACCTGTAAGTGCTGCCAGTTCGCGAGCACCCGAAAGAAAATCTGCGTGTATATGTGTCTCAAAGATGTGTGTGATTTTCATATTGTTTTGCTTAGCAATATCAATATAAGTATCTACATCTCTTTTGGGGTCAATAACGGCTGCCACACCTACCTTCTGGCAACCTATTAGATAACTGGCTTGCGCCAAACTTTTGTCATATATGTGTTGAAATAACATGGTTTAAATATTTAGATAGTGCAAAAGTAAGGACATCTAAATGAATGGGATGTAACCTATGTTACCAAAAGATGATTTAGATCATATTTGGGAGTTATTAATCTTCCTTTCCTGTATGAAAGTTCATTGTCGGCCAACAGAATTTGCTTGGCTCATTTGTTGGATTTGACTCTAGCTCTGTCAAGATCAAGATGAACAAAACAGTATACAACTCGTTTATTTATTTTTAATAACTTAGTTATCCTCTTAATTCACTTAAAATACTTTAATTGAAAAACAACCTTCCAGTAAACAGAGATTTGATTTTAAGAGAAAAATTGGCCTTGCAACGTACTGTATTGGCCAATCAAAGTACATTTTTATCTTTTCTCAGAACATCTATGTACTTCTTAATGGCTGGTCTGACCTTACAAAACTTATTTCATGGAGATAAATATGCCTTTTTTGAAATATTACTTTTTATTATTTCTGCAGTAGTATTAGTCTTAGGGATATTCAATTATTTCAGACACAAAACATGGATCAAAGAAAGCGAAATCCACGTGGGCCATTATCAAGCCGCATATTTAAAGACTGACGATGCATCTAACAATAATGGATGATTCATCTTCTATCAAGACTTTACTTATTTTGAATGTACCCTGACCACAAAATGTTTTTGTAAAACGTCTGACCTGGTAGATTTGGACAAAAACTTTAAGTTCAGACGTGTCACCTTATAATGGTCAAAACTTTGTACGATTACTGCATCAGGTAATATCTTACGTATCTCAGCCATACCCTTTTCATCTGTGAATACAAATGCTCCTGCTGGCAAAGATTGTATTTCATTTTTTTGGAGGTCTTTCATGATTCGCTGCCCATAATACTCCATAGAATGCATATGGACACCATAATAATATGACATATCTACAGGAACATTTTGATTTCTGAAAAACTGTCCTACTTTTTTACCGCATTGATAGGTTAATAAATTGGGGTAAAAGTAAGTACTAGTATGCATACCAAACATAATAAAGCTCACGATGGTGACCATGACTAACTTTCGTAAATGAGATTGTTTGGACATTAATACCACATAAAGATATAATCCCAATGTGATTATAAAAAAACCAATAATCAGCCAATTCGCAGGTGGGAAAAACAAAAAGTAACTGATCAAAATAATCACAAAAAACAGGCTAGTAAGAAATACCTGAAATCTATATAATGACCTAAACCATTCCCAGTTTTCGGATGCTTCTACGAGGAAATGCGCTGTAATCACTGCTGCGAATGGAAGTAATGGAAAAATATAATGCGGCAACTTATATTGTGATAAAGAAAAAGCAAAAAATCCAAGCAAAAAACTAATAACACTGATCTTTTCAGGAGCTCTGAATGATGGTTTGAACAAAACATAAAATAATGCTATAAAAAAAATAATCGTCCACGGTTGGAAATCCCATAAAATGGATTGAATAAAAAATAAAGGGTTGGAGTCGTCTTTCCATGCACTATCACCCGTAATGCGTCCAAAACTTTGCGTCCAAAAATAGAACTTTAAGCCAGAAGGACTTTGGATACCATAGGCGGATTTTTGGGGGTGTAGATCGAACTGATGGTATAAACCTATACACATGGGTAAAATGATCAAACCTACTACCAAAACCAACAGCAGCCACTGCGGACGAAAAATCGCTTTCCAGTTTTTTGCTAAGAACATGGCGGGACCTATGCCTAAAAAAGGAAGCACAAACCCTATGGGACCTTTAGCCAACATAGCACCACCGATACCCAAAGATGCTAAAAATAAGTTGACGTACGATTTTCCATGGATATATTCGCTAAGTTGCCAAACCGCAAAAATTACCAATCCGACCAATGAACAGTCGGTCCTTACATCGTTAGATATCAACAATAGGGCTTGAGATGATGCAAATATTAACGCTGCAAGTTTTGCTTTGCGCATATCATAGTGCAACATCGTAAATCTATAAGTGGAATATATCCCCAAAACCAATACCAATATTGAAGGTAGTTTGTATGCAAAATTGGAAACACCCAAAATAGAAAAGGAAAGCGAACTCAGCCAAAAAAGTAGTGGTGGCTTATCCAAATAGTCTTTATTTTGGTGATACACCTCCAAAAAACTCTTTTTTTGTAGCATTTCCCAAGATATAGAAGCGTACTGTGCAGCATCTACATCCATGATGTCTATAAAAAGATTAAAAAAGTAAATCAGCCCAATCAAAGCAAAAGCAACAGGGTAAAAATAATCTTGGCCTACCCGCTCCCACTTTAAAATTCTATGCGAAAAATGTTGCAAATTTCAGTGTTATTGAGATTCAAACAACAAAGGTATTAATATTTCAGAATTTGATTGTTTTTATACTTATATTCCACATTGTAAGCCAAACATTCAAACACAAAAAAAGCGAAGCACTTCAGTTAAGTACCCCGCTTTTTAGCCTTTACTCAAAAAATCAATGATTGAGTATTTCTGAATTTTGGTATTACTTTATTTTATTGATTTTACCAGAAACGATTTGGTCACCCAAGTTCCATTTGTAAAAATATAGTCCATCTTGCAATTGATTCAACAAAACATTGATTTCATAGACTCCTTTGGAAAGTTGATACGAGTGAGAAGATACCATTTGACCATTTAAAGCATAGATACTCAATGATGCTTGCACGTCTTTAGAATGCTCTACCTTAAAGGTGACATCATTTGTAAAAGGATTGGGAAACACTGAGATGATACCATCATCAAAGCTTGATCTACTCTCCAATACTGATTGCTGCAAAGAACCTGGATCAACCGAAATATTTCCTTTTTTGATTGCAATAAAATCGATAGGTGCTTGAGTAGCCGCTATGGAGTCCAAATTTACCACGGTTGGGATAGGTCCCTTCAATACATCTTCTGGTTTAGCAAATGTGGCTTTTTTATCCAATAAATACCATTGATTGATACCAGGCAAGGTTGTGATCTTATCTGTCACCAATTCCATCAACAAATTTTGGTCTGTAATATCAATTTTGCCGTCTTCATTGATGTCAGCAGCCAGGTATTGGAAATAATTAGAAAAGGTAATTTCACCCAATAAAAACTTAGTCAGCAGCTCTACGTCCTTATGATCTAAATTATTTTTTGGTGCATCAGAGTAAGATCCGGTAATTTCCAATTTTTTATTTCTCAAGGGAAGGCTATCAATCAAATAAAATCCAACCGCATTGGTCTTAGTTGACTTACTCACAAACTGTATCGTCGAATCCTTCTTTTCAGTTATCTTCCTCACTGTAATATACCTGTAAAGCTTATACCCCGAAAAATTATAAAATGAATCCAACTCTAAGGTTTCGGTCGTGTCATAGGTAAAAGTATACTTGACAATTGGGTCTGTATATCTAAAAGTCATGGTTGCATTTTTGACCGGCGTATCTGTTAGGGTCAATACATTTCCTTTAACTCTATACAATGGATCTACAGGCGTGACCACTTTGCGTTTACAATTAGGAATGTTAGCGCCATTATTCTGAATGATTACTTCAACTTCACAAAATTCCTGACCACCACGACTGTCAGTAACCCACATCTGAACCTTATTGCTGCCCAAATCATCACAGGTAAATGTTTTGGATGTCTCTTTCACATCTTTTGAAAACGAAAATTTCAGTGGATGATAACCACATTTGGAAAAACTTCCTTTGTTGAGATCTTTGGCCCAAATTTCGACCATACCATTATCCACTTTGCCATCTTTGTCCGTATCTATCGGCATTAGGGTAGTCACGATCTGACCAATACAATAAGGTGTAGGTCTGCTTGCATTTTTTACCACCACATTGGTGATGCAGGTTTTAGTTTTACCACAACCATATTTGACTGTGTACGTAACCTTTGTAGTACCTACGGGATAAACACCTGAAATATTGCTTCCTTTTGATTTTGCATGTGGACTATTGTTTGTAATCTCAAAACTACCTCCACAAACACTTGGATTCACCGTTAATGGATTTACAGTGACCTCTGCATCTTTACAATTGAATGTATTCACCGTTATTTCTGCCGGACAATTGACTACAGGCGCCGTATTATTGATAATATAAATGATCTGCACTTTGGTATATATACCATATCCCTGACTAGGTGTATAGTTGCACCAATCCAAAACCTTCCAAGTACGCATGATCTTTTTACATTGACTATTGACTGTAAAAAGCATATCACTGTAAGACCTGCCCAACATAGAGCAAGTACCCGATTCCCATGTAGGATAATTGGCGTCTCCACCTGGCATCTGATATGGGTTGGTATTGGGGTTGCATCCTGTGAGTTCGACATCTTCTGGCCAGTCAATCACGGGCCCACCTGATCCTCCGGTAGACACAAAGATCGTCTGTGTACAACTATGCCATACCCAGTTATGATCCTCCACCATCCAAGTTCGAGTGATAGTACCCGCATTGCAACTATTCAGATTATATTGAACAGTAGGTGTGCCCGCGCTGTAAGTGTGTGGACCATACATATAGGTAGCATTCCCATAAATAGACAGATTGGTAATATTGTCCGTGCAGCTAATGTATACATTGGGCGGACAATTGAGTGTAAATGGCCAAGCGTTTGGTTTTTCTTTGGCATCTGCATTTAATGAAGTGATTGCCAATAAACAAAGACCTAAAACGATACTTTTAAAATGGTAAATGTGTGTTTTCATTCTTTCGAGACTTTTGTGAGTAATAAGATAAAATTTACATATTACGACAAAAGTATATATATTATCAATTGATAGTATATGAAATAAGAAATATTTTTGAAATATGGGTGTTATCCCTTAGATTTTAATACTTATAATTCAAGATATTATAAATTACATATAATTTTAATGTATTAAATCTATATCCTAAATATATTATTCATTATCACCAAACTGAACCACAATTACTTAAATCGGTAGTGTACTATGGTACCATATATCACTATAGCTGATTAAACCACTTTTTGACCATATCCAAAAACAATAAAGGTTCATTTTCAGAGGCAGCGTTGGGCGACTTTTCATGGGTTATTTCTTGATTTTTTAAACCATATTTGCCGAATGCCACATCTACATTCCAAAAAGCATATTGATTCACATCATTACAAAAAATATTTCTGCTAAAGACAAAAGAAGTGTCTGCCACTCCTGTCATTTGACAAATCGTCAATGGCAAATCAAAATGATTACATGGCGTCTGATGGATACTGTCTTTTTGAGGCTGTGACGGGTCAAAAACAATAAGTGGTATTCTAAATCTTTGGTGATCTTCTACTTTGGCCCATCCGGAGTGGGTACTACCGTGATCAGCAGTAATGATAAACACTGTATTTTCAAACCAAGGTTTGGTTTGGGCTTGATCAAAAAATACTTTCAAAGCATAATCACTGTACATCACAGAGCTTTTGTATTTATCTACTATGGTTGGACCCTTAAAAATATTGGGAATCGGTACTTCAAAAGGCGAATGAGAACTCAACAACAAAACCGTGGAAAAAAACTTGTCTTTTTCAGCAGAGACTACTTCCATAGCTTTTGCTACCGTAATATGATCCGGCACGCCCCAATCTGTGGATAATTCATTACCATCAAAATCTTTGTCACGGATGATCTTTTCAAAGCCCAATACGGTCAAATAATTGAATAAATTTGAAAAATTCAGGTCACCACCATAAATAAAAGAAGTATGCCTACCTGAGTTTTTCATGGCTAAAGGTAAGGAAGGTAAACTTTGGACTTTATCCAAAACATTGGGCACATTGATACTTTGCATAGATGGTATTCCACTCAACATACTCGCTAGCCCTTGATCAGTTCTGAATCCGGTGCTAAATGCATTGGTAAATCGGATACTATGTTGACTTAATGAATCGAAAAATGGAGTCACCGTTTCTTTGCCATATAAATAAGCCACCATATCTGCTGACCAACCTTCTGTGATGATCAATACTATATTTTTGTCTACCCAAGCGCTATCTGTTGGAGATTGGATACATTGGAGATCATGATACTGGCGTGCATATTTTTCTATTTCCTGATCCGTATGAATGGTATTGATTTTTCCAGATTTTTTCATGGAATATAAAAAATACCATACTTTATTGGTAGCCGCAAAATTTTGTTTCATATCCTGTGAGTAAAACGCATCAGAAGGTTTTATGGGAATCTTTTGCCAGCCACCTCGCAAAATCAAAAATGCTAAGGGTCCGCTGAGTACTAAAAAGAATATGGATTGGAGATAATGACTTTTTACAGGTTGCCAATGCTCAAAGAGATAAGATAATCTTTTGAAACCAGAAACGAATATGAGTAAACCAAAAAAGATTACTGAAAAAGGTACAAAATCCTTTACTGACGCCCAAGCTTCTTGTGGATGCAGCAGATAATTGATGGCCCGATTATCCAAGGTAGTTCCCCACTCTTTGTATAGCAAGATAGATGAAAACTCTACAATAGACACGAATATCCACAAAATGATGTGAATGATTTTAGTAACTTGGAGAAAGATGGGTTTTCCAAAGGCCATAAATAACCAATATGGTATGGCACTGATCAAAAAAACACCGCCTACCATAGACATATCCAACTTAAAAGCAGATTTAATGACTTGAAGATAATCACTTCCTTCATTAAAATAAAGGAAAAGTATTCTCCAAAGGAGCAAGCTTATCCAATAAAATCCAAAAATCCTGAGTGGAAAATAAATGCTGTTATATTTGTTGTTCATCAATGCATTGCGTGGGTGATGCTTTCATCGTGTATATTACATATCCAAAGGTGAAACCATAATATATTGAAATAACCTGAAAGCTAAAAGGCACAAAAGTAAGAAAAATATAGATGTATCACCATTATTGTGAGGAATGATGGGCATCTCATTAATGATTTCCTCATGTTGATATTTATTATCCAAGCTCAAACAACATATGTCCCACTAATTCTTACCTATGCCATTAAAAAAGATAGTATTGCAATATTAGCATGTGTGCGGTTTGTGATTTATATCGATAATCGAAATGACTGCTCTTCCACCTTTGAGCTTTCGGGCAGTAAGTTTATGGCTATGAATGGTGGACCTACCTACAGCGTAAATCCTGCTGTATCCTATTATGTCTATTGTGGACATGTTGCTGAAATCGAAAGAATGTATAACCTTTTATCAGAGGGTGGACATCAAATCATGCCTTTGGGTAAGTATGCATGGTCAGAAAAATATGCATGGGTCATGGATAAATATGGAGTAAACTGGCAATTGGACATAGATTATATAAACCATAGTCAAAAGATCGTCCCTACCCTACTATTTGTCAATAATAAAAAGAATGAGGTCAAGTCCGCTATTCAGTACTATACCTCCATATTTGCCCCATCTACTATATTGGTAGAAGCACCTTTTGCACCCGAAGCTCACATGCCCACTGAAAGCCTTCTTTTTGCCCAGTTTAAAATTAATGGTGTCGTATTTAATGCCATGAGCAACATTATGCCAAGCGAAGATGACTTTACTCCTGGAAATTCTTTCGTAGTCGAGTGTAAAGATCAAGCCGAAATCGATCACTTTTGGGAGCAATTAGGCCATGAAGGCCGATATGATCGTTGTGGCTGGCTTGCCGACAAATTTGGAGTTTCATGGCAAATCATTCCTGATTATCTCTCGAAATTAGTAGCAGACCCTGAAAAAGGACCTATCGCTATCCAAGCTTTTATGAAAATGCAGAAGTTTGAATTGGATAAATTGCCTACATTGGATTAGTGGTCTTAACATTTTGATTTCAGTTACATCATATTGTGCTCAATACAGATGCTATTGGGGACCAGACTGAAAGTATGATAAAAAGTGATCTTTAAAATTATTGTTATTATCGTTTGAGCTTGACTCAAGTCCGAATTTTCATCTCAATACGAAGAATTATATCATAAGAAATATTATTCTATTGTTAGTTTTCTTTTAGTCTACAGAACATTATATCTTTGTGCGATGAACGATTTTGTATTAATTTTAGATTTTGGGTCTCAATATACCCAATTGATTGCCAGAAGGCTTAGGGAATTAAATGTATATTGTGAAATATATCCTTACAATAAATTTCCAAAACGAGATGACATCAAAGCAGTAATTCTTTCGGGAAGTCCATTTTCGGTATTGGATGATAATGCCCTCAAGTTTGATCTGAGTCTAGTCATCAATAAATATCCAGTACTCGGCGTTTGTTATGGTGCACAGATGATCTCACATGAGTTGGGTGGTCATGTACTCAGGTCTGACAAGAGAGAGTATGGAAAAGCCATCATGTCTGTCATAGAACCCGATGTCTTGTTTAATGATATAGATCCAGCTACCCAAGTGTGGATGTCTCACGGTGACTCCATTACCCAAGTTCCAGAGCATTTTGAGATCATAGCAAAAACTTCTGATATCGTAGCCGCATATAGATCGTTACCTGATGCTTTCAAATATCCTATATACTGCATGCAATACCACCCTGAAGTGACTCATAGCCTGCAAGGTAAAGCTATGCTTTCTAATTTTGTACATCATGTAGCGGGTTGCGGGGCAACTTGGACACCAGCATCCATGGTAAAAGAATCTATCGAAAGAATCAAAAATCTGGTAGGAAACGACCATGTCATGATGGGGCTTTCAGGTGGTGTGGATTCTACAGTAGCAGCATCTCTTATACATCGGGCTATAGGCGATAGACTTCATTGTATCTTTATCGATAATGGTTTATTAAGAAAAGGCGAATTTGAAGAAGTTTTGCAATCATATGAAGGCATGGGACTCAATATCAAAGGC
Source organism: Aureispira sp. CCB-QB1 (assembly GCA_945870185.1). Taxonomy (GTDB): domain Bacteria; phylum Bacteroidota; class Bacteroidia; order Chitinophagales; family Saprospiraceae; genus OLB9. The sequence goes on from CAMBRK010000006.1 coordinate 50,932, forward strand.
GTCAAGGCCAATGATATGTTTTTGGATGCATTAGCAGGGGTATCTGACCCAGAGCAAAAGCGCAAAATCATAGGTAAGGCATTTATCGACGTATTTGAACAAGAATCACATACAATGCCAGACGTAAAATGGCTAGGTCAAGGAACTATATACCCTGATGTCATAGAGTCGGTATCTGTGCATGGTCCTTCAGTGACTATCAAGTCGCACCACAATGTAGGAGGTCTTCCTGAAAAGCTAAAACTCAAACTGGTAGAGCCTCTAAGAATGCTTTTCAAGGATGAAGTACGAAGAGCTGGTAAAGAAATGGGCGTGCCTGCACACTTATTAGACAGACACCCTTTCCCTGGTCCTGGATTAGGTATCCGAGTTTTGGGCGAAATCACTAAAGAAAAAGTAACGCTATGTCAAGAAGCCGATAAGATTTATATCCAGCATTTGCGTTCATCAGGATGGTATGACAAAGTCTGGCAAGCAGGCGCTATCCTTTTACCTGTTCAATCAGTTGGGGTCATGGGAGATGAGCGTACTTACGAATTTACAGTAGCATTGCGATGTGTCCAGTCATTAGATGGCATGACCGCAGAATGGAGCCACCTACCCTACGAACTTTTGGCACAAATATCTAGTGATATCATTAATCAAGTAAAAGGCATAAATAGAGTAGTCTATGACATCAGCACAAAACCACCAGCTACGATTGAGTGGGAATAATATTATGTGGCTTTTATTTTTGTTATTGTGTTCTTGCTCAGCACCTAAGAAGGCTTTGTCCGCAGAAGGAACACAAATAGTAAAATCCAATCGGGTATCCCCTCAAGTACAAGACACAATCATTCAGCCAACCACTGCTGGCCAACTAGTAAAGGTGGATACAATTCAATGGGAAAACATTTCCGATACTAAAAAATCCATTGAAACAAGTTTGGAAGTGCCGAGACTGAATCAAAAAGAGTTCTATCATGTAAAACTTTTAATTCCACTCAACTCTGATGAGACATCCGACCCAGCGGCTTCAAGGTTCGTACATTTTTATGCAGGTGCGTCTATTGCTTTTGAAGAATTAGATGATGAAGGCATAAAGCTCCATGTAGATGTTGTAGATACTCAAGAAGGAGATTTTAAAACATCCGAAAAGATCGGTTCCATATTTTCAGATAACCCAGACCTGATTATTGGACCCTTTGAAAGAGATGATCTGAAATTAATGACAGAAGAGTGCAAAAACAGAAAAATCCCGTTGGTTTCTCCTTGGCATACGAGTTCGAAACTGACCTATGAAAATCCTTACTACATCCAAATGAAGCCAAACTTAAGGTTACACTTCTTAAAATTAGTAGAATATGCTATGCAGCATTACAATGCAGGAGAAGTCGTCATCGTGGGTAAAAACAATAAAGATACCAATGCCTGGATAAAATATTTTCAGGAAGAAGCATCTAAAGTTACAGGAAATAATAACTATTTCAGCTCTTACTTTGTCAATACAGACAGTCTTAAAAATGGCCCAACTGCTTACTTTAACATGTTTAAAAGTCATACTGTAAAAGCTGTTTTGTTTCCCCATTATTCTTTTGATGATGAAAGTTTTATTTACTCATGTATCAGAAGGTTATCAGCTGAGAAAGCAAGCAGAAATATTTCAGTTATAGGCATGCCGTTACTTTATGATTCTGACAAAGTAGATTTTGACTTTTACCATGCCTTACAAATGAAGATAGTCATTTCTGACTTTGTTGACGAAGATCATGGCAAAATAAGAGCCTTCAGAAGATCGTATCTCGAAAGATATGGAGAAATACCCAACGCAGATGCTGTCAAAGGTTATGATCTGATGCTTTACCTAGGTAGAAATATTTGGAAATACGGTATCGACTTCCCCCAAAATCTAATATACGAAGCAACCACTTATCTACAAAGTACTTTTAATGTCCAAACGGCTACATCTGACGAATCAAAGATTACTGATGATGCCTTTGGTTTTGATTATTATGAAAATAAATTTCTGGATATCATCGAATTTAAAGGAGGAAAATGGCAAAGGACATATTAAGTAGAGACACTATAACCCATGAACGTACATCAAGGTTTCAGGATGTCATTGCCAAAAGACAAAACATCACCGTAATCTTGGAGAATGTACATGATCCTCATAATATTGGAGCCGTCATTCGCAGTTGTGATGCCATAGGCATATCTGAAATCTATGTTTTATACACCGAAGAAAGCTACAATCTGATGAAACAAAAAATAGGTAAAAACGCATCGTCAGGAGCACGAAAATGGGTACAAGCACATTACTTTGGAAACTTGGACGAGTGTTTTGATGCGGTCAGGTCTAAGTACGATGCTATCTATGGAACCCATCTAAGCGAATCAGCCCATTCATTATATGATTTGGACCTGTCTAAGCCTGTGGCTCTAATGTTTGGCAATGAGCAACATGGAATTTCTGAAAAAGCACTTAGTAAATTGGACGGTAACTTCATCATTCCACAATATGGCATGGTTCAAAGCCTCAATATCAGTGTGGCATGTGCAGTCTCTTTGTTCGAAGCATCACGACAAAGGACAACAAAAGGAATGTACAATAATGAGTTTGACATAACTAATACCGTCCAAGAAGCCATGTTTGACAAGTTTTTGCACAGGCATTTTGAATATATAAGAACCAAAGAAAGGTAAAATGGGAAAGGATCAAAAGATCACTTTTTGATCTTTCCTATACATTTGACAGAATTTTTTGATGTTTTATCGATAAATATGTCGCACCATGTTACAGAGTATTATTTTTGCATGAAAATATAAAAAATTAAATCAACAAATGACCATCAATCTTAAAGAGCTTTTTGACACCAAGGATTTATTAAATGACAAGGTAGTCATGAAACTTCTTACTGCAATCAAAGAAGGGCAAATCAAGGAATTCGATTATCTAAAATTTAAACAATCTTACAAAGCCTTATGCCAATTGGGAATGGATGAAAGTACCGCTTCCAAAAGTGCTTTCCTGACCGCATCCACCATGGGGCTGACCAAAGAAAAACTCCTTTTTACGGTACAACACTACAAAAACATTTTAAATAAGGAAAAAGAACAATTTGCCGTAGCATTAAAAAACCAAATAGCAACTAATATAGATGCCAAAGCTCTGGAAATCAATAAATTTAAAGAAAAAATAGAAGATAATCAAAGAAAGATTCAACAAATGATGGCAGAAAAAGAAATTTTGGAAACTGAAATCATAAATATCAACCAACTCATGGAGGCGTCCAAAGCAAAGATAGAAGAAACAAGAGATCAATTTAAACAAACTTTTGACAAACTTTATAGTGAAATCGAAGAAGATAGTAAATTATATGACCAAATTTTATAATTTCTTGTAGCAAATTAAACTCCGATTATTAAAAACTTGTTATTTTTACAAATCAAATCAAAAAAGTCTTATGGCAAATTTTCCGAATACAGAATTTAAACCCAAAACCTTTTGGCAAAAACCTGAAGGTACAACAGGAGTTTTGTTTTTAGCTGCTATCATTGGTGGTATAGGTTTCATCTTATTCAAATATAGTGCAGCTATTTTAGGTATGTTAACCAATACCTTGGGCATCATTGCATTACTAGCCGTATTGGGAGTCATCCTTTACATGGTACTGGATCCTAAATGGCGCACCCTTGTGTCTTATATGTATAAAAGTGTGATGAGATGGATCACCGGTGTTTTTGTGACCATTGATCCTATCGGTATTCTGAAGAACTATATCAGTGACCTACAAGACAATCTCCAAAAAATGGGAACTCAGATAGGAAACCTGAAAGGGCAGATGAGAAAGCTTGTCACTATCGTAGAAGAAAACAACAAAGAAATCACCAATAATATGCTCATAGCTAAAAAAGCAAAAGAGCAAAATAATGATAGTGCCATGCTTCTTGCCAGTAGAAAAGCGGCTAGATTACAAGAAAGTAATGAAAAATATACTGCTTTGCACAACAAAATGTCTATTCTTTACAGGGTGTTGACAAAGATGTATTCAAATTCTGAAATATTGATAGAAGATACTACGGATCAGGTCAAAGTAAAAGAACAGGAACGCAAAGCGATCAGAGCGAGTCACTCAGCGATGAGGTCTGCGATGAGTATCATCAAAGGTGATGCGGACAAACGAGCTATGTTTGACCAAGCTATGGAAGTCATAGCTGATGATGTAGCCAACAAAGTAGGCGAAATGGAACGATTTATGGAAATGTCATCCAATTTTATGAATTCTATAGATCTCCAAAATGGAGTTTTCGAAGAACAAGGATTAAAAATGCTCGAGGATTACGAAAAGAATTCGACACTGTTACTCTTAGGTGGAAAAGAAAAAACAGATGATATTTTGGAACTGAAACAACCGGAGATTCATACCCGAGAATCAGGCAGTCAGTATGATGGATTGTTCAATAGTTAATAGTTAATTAAATTATTTATATATAACATAAAACGCATCTTTAATTACTTTAAAGGTGCGTTTTTTGTTTGGATTCATTATATAATAACAAAATGATTTTATTTCCGCTATGTTGATAAGTGTTACCCATCTACAATACTGCAGCCACAATCTGATAATATTCTGCTTTAGCAAGTGAATAAATAGAGTTTTTACCATCACGCGTCACTTTGACAATGTCTTGATTTTTCAATATCCTTAAGTGATGACTAGCTACAGCTTGCTCTATGTCTAATTTTTCATGTATATCGGTCACAGATAGTTCCTTTTCTTGATGTAGCAGATCTACCATCATAAAACGAATAGGATGTGCCACAGCTTTAAGCTTTTCAGTGACATCTTCTAAAAATTCTATATCAAAACGTGTATTCATTCTTCAAAATAAGCACAAAGATATGCATATTATCAATAACAGATATATATATTTAGATATTTGTGTCCCACAAAAAATCAAATGGTATCACTTAAGCTCCAGGCTTCTCGATTAAATTGAATCCTTATTTTGGCTTTGAAATCACCTGGACTGGTTTCTTTGCAATCAAACCTAACACCTACTCTCTTCAAACCTTGGTGTTCAGAAGAGTAAACTTGATATCCCTTTTTTAAAATAGATTTTTCCATACGTTTGGCATATGTAGCATTTTTAAATGCTCCAACTATAATCACACATTGATCAACTTGTACTTTACCTATGGGCTTGGATTCATCCAAAGGTTTTTCTGTAGTTGGGTTTTGTAGATTTTTTTTCAAATCACTTGCAACAAGTGTCGAAGAATCTGACTTTGTAAAATCATTATCTGTTATTATAGTATCTTCATCTAGTAAAGAATCTATTACGTCAAGTTTAGGGATATCTGTTTTTTGATTTAAATTTTCTATAAGCTGAGGCGTTTTCGGGCTAAATAACCAAAATAAAATAACAAATAACGCAACAAGCCCTATGGTCATTGGCCAAAGATATTGAGATAAAAATGAAGGCTCTTCTCTGTATGATTGTGATTTTTGCAGTTCGTACAAATAAGCTTCATCATGTATGATGTTTTTCACGCCTGATGGTAAGGGAGACAAAGATATAGGTTCTAAGCCTTCAAATACGTTAAATAAGGCTTCATTTTCAGGCAAAAATGTGGTGGAAATAACCTTTCCCAATCCTTCAAGTTCAAATGGAGTATTGCTTTCTTTTGCATGTAGTGCTTTGGTTTCATAGAATTTTTCTATGCCTAATGCCATTTCACGGTTCAAGCCAGCTCTTATAAGCAACTTAGAAATATTAAAATCCGAATCTTCAAAGGTATGGAATTGAATGCGACTAAAAGGTGGACTAAGTTTGAGTTGATTATCAGTATAATTTGCTGTATGTTGGTCCAATGCGAAAAGACCTAAACCAGGTACATTCACCTTGTTAAAGTCCAACAAGATTCTATAAAAATATTGGGAATATGATTGTTTATGCATCCAATTTTATGATCAACAATGGTAATACAGAAATAATTATGCCAAAAATATAAACATGATGACTTGAACACTGTTAAAATAAGGTTTCAAATATCAGATTTTTCATTATTTGATAAAATTTGGTGAGTTTGAATAATACAGAAACGGGACACTAAATAATAATCAAAAGAAATCAGGAATCTAAAAAATTAGGTCTTAATTCATCAGTAATACTGTAACAGGGGCACTAAAAGTATGAAATAAATTTAAGATTTTTACCAGTTTTCATAATCAAAGTTACTTTATGTACAAAATTATATAACTTTGTGTGTCCATTCTTTTTATAAACCTAGTTTAAACTTAATATGAAGTTCTTATCTTATGGAGTCATGTGCTATATGCTACTAGCATTAATTTGGTGGACGGTACTTCTTTCAAAAAATAACGAAACGATCTATACAAAAAATATAGAAATCGTTGAAATGTCCCAAACTGACCAAGCAGAGCAAATTGAAATCATAACCAAACAATATTATAGAAATAAATATATGATATTGGGTGAAGGAATGGTTTTTGGAATTTCGCTCATCATTGGCATGTGGTTTATTCAAAAAGCTTACAATAAAGAAATCCAGAACACACAAAATCAAAAAAACTTTTTACTCTCCATCACTCATGAACTCAAATCCCCAATTGCAGCCATTAACTTGACTACTGAAACATTAATGAAAAGAAAAATCCTGGAAGAGAAAAAGAATGAATTATATGAAAGTATTTTAACGGAAAGCAATAGGTTGGAGAAATTAATCAACAATTTGCTAATGGCGACAAAGATTGAAACAGGTTATGCTTACAATTTTGAAACTTGTCATTTAAATACCATAATAAGTAACTGTGTCGCAAGAATTAATAACAACTACCCAGAGACTTCTATCACCTTTAAGGAAGATGCTAACCCTTTGATCATGGCGGATTATGAGTCTATAGTGTCTATCTTTACAAACCTATTTGAAAATAGCATCAAATACTCTGACCAAGAGCCTGTAATATCCATATCTACACAAGAAATGGCTAAAGATTGGTGTATAAAAGTGGCTGACAATAGTATAGGAATATCGGACAAAGAAAAGGCTCTAGTGTTTGATAAGTTCTACCGTACTGGTAATGAAGAAACTAGAAAAACAAAAGGAACCGGTTTAGGCTTATATATTGTAAATAAAATTGTAAAGGCTCACCGTGGAACTATACAAATCTCAGATAACCCTAAAGGTGGTGCTATATTTACCGTTACTTTACCAAAAATAAATTGAGGCAACCCATGCGTATACTTGTAGTAGAAGATGAAGAACAAATAAGAAAAATGATCAAACTCAATCTGGAAATAGATGGTTTTGATGTTATTACAGCTGATAATGGACGAAAAGCTTTAGAAATCATTAATCAGCAGCACTTTGACTTATTAATTTTGGATGTGATGCTTCCAGAAGTGGATGGATTTCAGATATGCCAGCAGGTGAGAATCAGAAACGCGAAGGTTGGGATAATAATCGTTTCTGCTAAGGATACTTCAGCTGATAGAATCCATGGTCTGAAGATGGGTGCTGATGATTATCTCAATAAGCCATTCAATCTAGAAGAATTATTACTCAGAGTCAATAATCTACTAAAAAGAAGTACGGATGAAGCGGCAAAAGACCTTCAAGAATATAATTTCGGTACCAATTACATCAATTTTGCGACTTATGAAGGGCGTGGTGTACAAGGAAACTTTCATCTCACTAATAAAGAAACACTATTACTTAAACTCCTGATAGAAAGACAAAACGAAGTAGTGTCCCGTAGCCAAATCCTACAAACCGTATGGGGATATGACGTATTTCCATCTACAAGAACCATAGATAATTTTATACTATCATTTAGAAAATACTTTGAAGTAGACCCTAGAGAACCACACTTTTTTCATTCTGTAAGAGGAGTGGGATATAAATTCACGCCATAATTGATGTTTTTTTTTGAATATTTCAAACATTTTTGGACAAAAGCATAACCATATTTAAAATATATCCTTACTTTTGTGCTCATTTTTAAACAAATAAATTTTTTCACAATGATTGCAATCGTAAATATAGCTGGTCAGCAATTTAAAGTGACAGAAGGTCAAGAGCTTTTTGTCCACCAGTTAGAAGCCACTGCAGGTGCATCTGTGTCTTTCGATCAAGTTTTGATGGTAGACAACAATGGATCTGTAAAAGTAGGCATGCCGGTATTGAGCAATGCCAAAGTATCTGCCACTGTCATCGGCAACCAAAAAGGTGACAAGGTGATCGTCTTCAAAAAGAAGAGACGTAAAGGTTATCAAAAGAAAAACGGTCACAGACAAAGTTTCACTAAAATCAAAATCGATTCTATCTCTGCGTAACCTCGAGGTTGGCAGTTTATTATCTAATCAAAAAAGAAAAGAAAAATGGCTCATAAAAAAGGTGTCGGTAGTTCGGACAACGGACGAGATAGTAAAAGTAAAAGACTAGGAGTGAAACTCTTTGGTGGACAATACGCTAAAGCAGGTAATATCTTGGTAAGACAAAGAGGTACTAGGTTTCATCCTGGTGAAAACACGTACTTAGGTAAAGATTTCACGGTACATGCTCAAGTAGCTGGAACAGTTGCTTTCAAAAGAGGCAAAAACGACAGAACTTGGATAAGTATCATTCCTGCTTTGAATGAAGTGCAAGAGACAATAGCACCGATTGCTAAGGCAGCACCAGCTCCAAAAGCTGCACCAGTAGTACCACCAGCTGCTGCTTCAGAAGAAGAATAAGTTACGGTAATACAATCCTATATTGTATTTCAAATAATAAAAAGGACACTTCCATATAGGGGTGTCCTTTTTTTATTTTCGTAAAAAGATAAACTGCGTCATTTTATTGGTAAAACACCAGAACTAACTCTCCAAGGTTTCTCCAATACAAATTTTATTCCTTCATCCTGGATCACTAGGGTATCTTTCATTTTAGACATACCAAAATAGACATCATCTTTGAGAATGATCAACGAATCTTTAACTTCATAGTTACCATAAGAAATTTCAGATTCAAAATCAGAATTAATAGCCTTAAATGTCATGTTTTCTCTAAATTCCAAATAGATACCTTCTTCCCAATAATACTCGGTGAAATACACTACAGGTGATAAATTATTAAATAAATCATATAAGTAGGGTCTGCTGAAAAAGTCAAAATCCTTCATTTTAAAGGCTGCTATTGGTCCAGGAAATCGTTCAAAAAACAAGCGATAGAGAATGAAGAGTCAAAAGTGCGTCTATCGCCTAGGTAGAATATTTAGAATTAATAATTGATGTCCAAGGCGATAGAAAAAGCATTTTGACTCGAGAATGAACTTAGAATTACTCGTAGCTGATCTAAGTTTAGATCAGTGCCTTCATTTTTGAGTGATTTCGTATCACTCAAATACAGCAAAGCTGTACCATTCAGTTACCTTTTTTTGAACTGGTCTTTTCCTGCCCGACTCCGTAGGCAGGCGGGTTGGTTACTTTTTTTGGCAATGCAAAAAAGTGACTGCCGCCCGCATAGGGCAAAAGTTTAGATGAAGTGCAAATGATTTAGAAGTTTTGAAGAAATTCCTGTGCATCGAAACCAATAAATTTGAACTTATAAAATTGATAATCATAAATTTATATTACATCAAGCAGGCCCTAAGTAGAATGAGATACATGAAAATACCAATGTGATAAACCAAATGGCCAAAGGAATAAGCTTTTTAGATACATACTTGGATTGGGTGCTAGTAGGTATGAATATAGAAATTAAAGAAAATAAAAATCCTAATGGAAGGGAATATAATAACAATATCCCTAAGGTATCAGTAATGTACTCGTAGAATATAAATGAAAGAAGTAAAACGGAAATCAATAAAGGTACAATCCGAAAAACGAAATATTCATCCTTTATCACAACTTGTAGAATTCGTTTCAAAGCCAGGTACACTACCCTTTCAACTTTTTAAATGCGGTCTGTATTACTTCTCTATCATTAGAACTAGACTTGTGTACAGCGACTACCACTTCCAGATTTTCTTTTACCCACAGACCTTCTACAATCGGTGGTGTAAAAACATATTTCTTTTTGATACTTTCACCTTTTTTCATGTTTGTGGCTAAGGCATCACCATCAAATTTTGTGGTAAAAGCTCTCAGCACATGATTATGCTCAAAAACGTCTTTGATTACATTTCCATCTATTTGTGCATCAATGATTTTTGATTCTGTTATATATACTGTAATATTGTAGCTACCGTCCAAATCTTCCAAAGGAATGGTTGTAACATCGATTTCAATAGATTTATCTGTTTGATTATAATTGGCATCTAGTAATACGGATAAACGATGTGGTTTATTTAATTCGCTTACTACCATAGATTCCCATTGGCCTGTGACTACGGTAGCATATTTTTGGTCGGGATCTCCCAACTCTACTCTATTGACCGTAGCAGCAGGTTTGCCCAACCATGGTCTGAGCCAGTTTTCCAAATTTTCTGCTTCTTTAAACCTGAAATCGTACTTACTTTTCTTTGTGGGTTCTGACAAAAACTTTCCATGAATGCCCACTGCGGCTACCTTTCCCGGAAATTTTTTAAGAATGGCTTCTACCGCAGCCGTACCTTTAGGACAATTGGGGCATGATGCACCTGTCAATTCTTCCAACAAGACTACACGCTCCGTACTTGGAATGGATGCTTCTCCTATTTCAGGGCTTATTTCGGTGCATGAATTCAGAGATAAAAAGGTTATCAGTATAATGTAAAGACTAAAATTTCTCATTTGAATTACGTTTGATATTTAAAAAGTTGTATTCATCGCAAACCTTACACCACTAAATGCAGGCTCTAAACGGCAAATTCCACCGCTACATACGATACCTTCCACTTGTTTTACATATCTCAGGCTGTATCTCTGTCCTTCATTGAAAAATACAATGCCAAATGTTGGGTAAAGTGTTTTTTCTATTTCTCCTTTAGAATTAGCCTTTTTCGGTTTATTGTTATACATACCTGATGCTTCAAAACTCCAACGTGGAGCCAAACCAAATTCGAGCAATCCAAATAACCAGCTACCAAAATCTTGCTTGGTTTCCATATACTGAAACTCCGCCCTAAGTGATTTTTGGGGTGTAAACTTGTATAAGAGGTCAATATACGGCACCACTGTTTTCACCAAAGGAACTTCTGCTTTAGTTTCATAAATTTCCTGGTTATAGGTCACCAATTGCAACCCTGAAGTCAGCTGCCATTTTCTTTTATATTTGTAAATCAGCTCTGTAAAAATTTCCTGAAACAACCTGTCACCTTCCAAAGTCTTAATATCTGAAAAGTTGACATTGGCACTCAATGCTTTACTAAACTTATAACGAACATCAAAATTGTAAGCCATCTCAGATATATCCAAAGCTGCAGGACTGTATCGGGCCGTCAGACGAAAAGTGTTTTGACGATTGAGTGGTGTCAAAAAATTGATCATTCCTCTGAGCAATGTTAAATTAGGATCAACTCGAAAACTAAAATTTTCTGTTCTCTTGGCTTCCACAGTCACACCTAGATTACCCATGACATAAGACAAACTCCCGTAAAAAACAGAACCTTGAGCTTTAACCAGCTTGCCTAAAGTATTATCACCTACCAATTCTTGTTTTTCAGCAAAGGGATTATTAAAAACATCATTGGATTTAAGTGCCACTTCAGTATACAAACTTAAACCTTTATAATTCAAAGTATTGTAAATTGTTGTTGCATAGGTATTATACACCGGTTTAAATCGATCAGCTTCCTGATAGGTACGCAACACATCCACGACGGCATTCATATATTCATCTGACAGTGTACGATTTACAAAACCAAAACCAGGAGCAAGCGTTAATGGATTTTCTTCTGTGCCTAAACTTACAAATCCTTCAGTCCGAATACCTTTAATATTGCCTGTGTAGGTTTCAAAAGCATTTTTTTGTTTACCCGCAAAACCCATCAGGTGCCAATTTTCATTAAATTGATACTTGGCACTGACTCCATATAGCGCATTATCGATAAAAAGTGGTCTGGTTTCAAAAGCCCTGAAGATAAAGCCTGAACCTATCTGATCGTACAAATAACCCGCACTAATCTCTACTTTATCTATTTCCTTTTTAACATACCATCTGCCAATCCCTGTTCCAGAGTACGAACCTGTTGGATTACGAAGGTTTGAATTATGAAACATATCAAAACGAGATCCAAAAGTAAATCCTTTAATCTTGTAATTGAGATTCAACCATGCTTCCCCACCAAAAAACTGATGATCGTATTGCGGTATATTGATGGCATTGATCGCAGAATCCCTCAAAAAAATATTGGCATTGGTTTCAAAGGCTCCAGAAATAATACCTTTATCCTGAGCATAAGAAAAAGTAGCAATACTAAAAAAAAGTAAACACAAAATATTTCTAAACATAAACCTTGGTCATTGAAAGTTGGAAACATCCATTTAATAAAAGTTTGCAAGGTAATCATAAAACCGTTTTTATGAAAAAAATATACGCATTTTCTAAAAATTGTATTGATCACGACTTTTGAGTTGAATATTTATGAAAATATTGTAGCTTCATGAGCAAATAAGTTTTACATTTGATCAAAATTAAAATCTATGTCTCACAGAATCACTTACCTTTCTAAGGAAACTAAAACCAACCAAAGGATCAAGGGACTATTTATTTGTTTAATTTTACCTTTATTTCTGACAGCACAGTGCGCTCATCCGATGATTATAAAGCATTGAGATCACTTTATTTAACAACTGATGGAGATAATTGGACTAAAAAATTAGGGTGGCCCAATAGGACTTTTTTTGTAAACAATACAAATATTCCACCTAATATAGATATGAGCAACTGGTTTGGTATTACCTGTTCTAATTATAGAGTAATTAAAGTTTCATTACCAAAGAACAATCTGAAAGGTGTTTTATCTAACTTCCCTTTAGCAGAATTAGAAACTTTGATACTAGACGAGAATGAACTTCAAGGTAATATCCCTAACTTTAATTTAACTAAACTTGAAACATTGAGTCTCAGATCTAATAAGTTTTTTGGAAATATACCAATTTTTAATTTCTTATCATTAAAATCACTGGATTTAAGCTACAACAATTTAACAGGTATTATGCCTTCTTTTGAAAATATGTCTGAATTATTGACTTTGAAGCTTGACCACAATAAACTTACTGGAAATGTACCTAATTTTAATTTACCGAAGTTAGAAAACCTTGAAATCCAATTTAATCAGCTAAACGGCTCAATTCCAACACTGAATTTACCTAAAATTATAAATTTAATTTTGGATGGAAATAATTTTACAGGTAAAATCCCAAACTTTAATTTTTCAAATTTAATTAAACTATCATTATCAATGAATTCATTGTTTGGCGAAATTCCTGCACTTGAATTACCAATGTTACAAGAATTAAATTTAAATAACAATAAGTTAAGCGGTAATATTCCGAATTTTCAGTCGCCCAATTTACAAACGTTGAACCATTGTCAAGGTACATATAAAAACACTTCTTTTTTTGGATTTGTAGCAGGTTCAGGAGCTTACGATATACAATTTACCATATTTAATTGCGCAGGTAAAGGTGTACAATATGGTATTATGAATGCTTGTAGTCCAGGCGGGCCTTTTGAGATATGTGATTCATCTGCAACTGGAAGTGGACAAACAGTAACTATTTCATCAAGTATCCTTGTTCCGTGTAGGACATATATATTTTGGATAAATGGATATGAAGGTTCAGTGTGTTCTTATTATGCCAATGTGACAGGAGATTTTAATTATTGTAAGGTACCTTATATAGAAGATATTAAAATTGAATCGGCTTGTACTCCACTTTGTCCTTCACTTAAACCCTTAACAATTACTGCGGTACCCGAGCTATTTTTTCATTCCTGCGATCGAAGAGATTAGTGGAGCTGTATATAACTGGACAGTAAGTGGCCCAAGAGAAACTGTAAAATATACCAAAGAAGGCCCCGAAGGCATTAACCTTAAACATATATTTATAGATGCAGGCACATATACTGTTTGTTTAAGTACCTTTCATCCTTGTTCAGGAGATTCACCTGTTTTCTGTAAAACATTCACCTTTGAATATATCCAAGATGATTATAGTGTTTTTGAAATCTGTAAATCAGACTTTCCGTGGTCCGGAGCTCTTGATTCCAAAAATAAACCAATTTTGGATGTGCATGGCAATCAGTGGAAATGGCAAGGCGGAAATATCACGCTACAGATGGTGAAGAGTGGCAACTGGAATTACTCAAGTATTTACGAAAATGAATGTGGCTGCACATATAATCAGTCTTTTAGAATTTCAACTACAACCTTATGTGCTAAGGACAATGCAACGCTGGAAGTAGACTCTACAAATTTCCCAACAGACTCCATATTTTCAGAAAGCCTAGATGAAGCCAAACCATCATCATCAAATGATCGGGAAAAAACAAATTATCAGGTTTTCCCAAATCCAAGCAACGGAAAAGTGTTCATCACTCCAAACCAACCTACAGCATTTAAAGTAGACGTGTACTCTATGAGCGGATTGCCTTTGGAGTCTTCATTGGTCGAAAGTAAAACACATGGAATTGGATTTGAATTAAGTTTAGACCAGTTGCCACAAGCGATGTACCTGATTCGCATCTTAGACGATGATGGTTTTTCTTATCATCGGGTGATGAAGATTAAGTCATTTTAATCTTTAATATATAAGATTAACAACTAATTTTATACTTTTGTGATTACAACCATTAAAAGCACCATAGTATGTACCGTAATTTTATCTTAAGCGCTATCTTTTTATCTTTACTTTGTATGTTCTCTACAAAGATTGATGCTCAAGTTACTCAAGAAAATGGAGTGGATTCCAAACTATATAGTTCAGTTAAGTGGAGACATATCGGTCCATTTAGAGGTGGTCGCTCTTGCGCAGTAACCGGTGTGACCGGAAAACCCAATTTATTTTATTTTGGTGCCACAGGTGGCGGAGTTTGGAAAACAACAGATGGCGGTCGTACTTGGGAAAATATATCTGATGGATACTTTGGAGGATCTATAGGCAGTATCACGGTGGCTGCATCTGATCCCAATGTAATCTATGTGGGTGGTGGAGAAAAAACTGTACGCGGAAATGTATCCTATGGTGACGGTCTTTGGAAATCAGAAGATGCTGGCAAGACTTGGACGTCATGTGATATGAAAACTGCCCGACATATATCCCGAATCAGAGTACATCCGGAAAATCATAATATTGTATTTGCTTCCGTAATGGGTGATTTGTTTAAGGATAGTCCTGATCGTGGCGTTTTCAAAAGTATCGATGGCGGCAAAAGCTGGAAAAAAGTCCTGTTTGCCAATGCTTCAGCAGGAGCAGTAGATTTAGTAATGGATCCTACTAATCATCGTATTTTATACGCATCCACATGGAATGTCAGAAGGACTCCTTACAGCTTATCTAGTGGCGGAGATGGATCTGCCATATGGAAAAGTACAGATAGTGGAGAAACATGGACCAACATCAGTAGCAATGAAGGACTACCAAAAGGTATTTGGGGCATTTCAGGCATTGCTGTAGCCTACAATGATAATCAAATTGTCTATGCCATCATAGAAAATGAAAATGGTGGTGTGTTTAGATCTAATGATGGAGGCAAAACCTGGAAAAAAACCAATGAAGATAGGTCATTGAGACAAAGAGCTTGGTATTATAGTAGAATTTATACAGACACCCAAGATGACAATCTCCTTTATGTACTTAATGTCAATTACCATAAGTCTACTGACGGTGGCAAAACGTTTAGTAGTCATGAAGCGCCACATGGTGATCATCACGATTTATGGGTAGCACCAGAAAATCCACAAAGAATGATCATAGGTGATGATGGCGGTGCTCAGGTCACATATGATGGCGGCGAGACTTGGAGTACATACCACAATCAACCCACTGCACAGTTTTATCGCGTGGTCACTGACAATCATTTTCCTTACAGAATATATGTAGCTCAGCAAGACAATAGTACACTTAGAATAGCTCATCGGACCACGGGAGGAAGTATCACAGAAAGCGATTGGGAAGAGACGGCCGGTGGAGAATCGGCACATATCACAGTAGATCCACTTAATAATGACATTGTTTATGGAGGAAGCTATGATGGATTTTTGACCCGAGTCAACCATAAAACCAACTCTGTCAGAGGTATCAATGTGTGGCCTGACAACCCTATGGGACATGGAGCTGAAGGTATGAAATACCGCTTCCAATGGAATTTCCCTATCTTTTTTTCTAAACACAATCCTAAACGGCTCTATGCTGCTTCCAATCACCTTCACATGACTGAAGATGAAGGGCATACCTGGAAAATAGTTAGCCCGGATCTCACTAGAAATGAAAAGGTAAAATTAGGTCCATCAGGCGGCCCAATCACCAAAGACAATACTTCTGTGGAATATTATGCTACCATTTTTGCAGTCAATGAGTCACCTATTAAAGCGGGTTTGATTTGGGCAGGGTCTGATGATGGCCGCATCCATGTAACTCAAGACGGTGGAGCGAATTGGTCAGAAGTTACTTCCACATTGATGCCGAAATACCTGATGATCAATAGTGTAGAACCCAGTCTTCATGATCCAGCAGTTTGTTACATAGCAGGAACTATGTATAAATCAGGTGACTATCTTCCGTATTTATACAAAACGTCTGATTATGGTAAGACTTGGAAAAAAATAGTTAATGGTATTGGGGAAGATTATTTCACCAGAGTGCTTAGAGAAGATCCTAACGTGAAAGGCTTGTTGTACGCAGGAACAGAAAAAGGAATGTTTTTTTCTTATGATGATGGTAATAACTGGCAATCATTTCAACTCAATCTTCCCATAGTACCCATTACGGACTTAGCTTTAAAAAATAATAATCTGATCGCAGCAACGCAAGGTAGAAGTCTTTGGATGATCGATGATTTGACCGTTATACATCAGGCGCTTAAAAATAAAAGCAAAGAAAACATTATGCTTTATAAACCTATGGATAGTTACAGAATAGGTGGCTACCAGTCCAAAGAAAGCAAAACAGAAGGAACCAATCATCCTGGTGGCGTTATGACCCATTTCTATTTGGAAAAATTTGATAAAGAAAAAGATACCTTAACACTAATATATCTAACAGAAAAAGGTGATACCATCCGTACTTTTTCAACCCACGCCAAAGAAGACGAAGATAAATTCAAAGCGCAAGAAGGTGGAAATGTCTTTACATGGAGAATGAACTATCCAAAGGCCAAAAAATTTGATGGCATGATATTATGGTGGGGATCTTTAAATGGCCCTACAGCTACCACAGGTAATTACAAAGTACAGTTAAAACATAAAAACAAGGTATTAGAGCAATCTTTCAAAATACTCAGAAGTCCCAACTCCGAAGGTAGCGATGCAGATATCAAAGCTCAATTTGATTTTATAAAATCAATAAACGATAAAGTATCAGAAGCACATCAAGCTATCGCGGATATCAGATCCATGAAGACTCAAATCAAAACCTATACGGACCTTATTTCTGATAAAGATATCAAAGCCTATGCTTCCAAAATGGATTCTTTGGCAACAGAAGTAGAGAAAAATTTATACCAGACCAAAAATAAGAGTGGACAAGATCCATTAAATTTCCCCATAAAGCTGACCAATAAATTGGCACATCTCAATTCCTTGGTAAGTATGGGTATCAATGACTTTCCTCCCACCCGATCTATGCTCGAAGTCAGGGACGAACTCAATGGTATAATAGACGGTCAACTCAAGATTTGGTATTATGTAAAAACCAATATGCTCAAAGAACTCAATACCATGATCAAACGAAAAGAAATGGATGTGATTATTTTAAAACCATAATCAGGGTATGAAATTTAGAATGCTCACCGAAGCAGAACTGGAGATATTAAAAGATGATTTTATTAAGTTCTTGGCGGTAAATGGCATAGATGCATCAGAATGGCAACGGATAAAAGGTGATGAACCTATCAGGGCTGTAAAAATGCTCGAACAATTTAGTGACTTTGTTTTAGACCAATCATTGGGTAAAATAGAATATTTAGAATATCTCGACATTGCAGGTATTAAAGTTTTCAAATTAGATACGGAAGAGATTCATTTGATTGGAATAGATAGTGACTTGGTTTTTATGGATGAAAATGACCTTTTAAAAGGATTGGAAGAAAATCCATCTCATTTTCATATATACACTTCGTCAAAAAAATATTTTCCCGATCGCAATACCGAGGTGTTTAAAATGTTACAAAGCGGCGGTCAAATTATTAAAAAGGAGCGTTGGGAAATGTTCAAATTATTGAATTCATAATCATTGGCAATAAAAATGGCGGAAATAAGTCAAATAATAAAAGATAAGGCAAAACAGCTTTTACCAAAAATCATTGATATCCGCAGACACTTACATGCGTATCCTGAACTATCGTTTCAGGAAATCGAGACATCTAAATATATAGCTTCGCTTTTGCAAGAAAACAATATCCCTTTTACAACTGGATGGGCAGGACACGGAATTGTAGCAACTATAAAAGGACAATCAGAAGAAACTATGGCTTTAAGAGCCGATATGGACGCCTTACCTATTTTGGAAACTAATGATGTGATTTACAAATCTAAAAATGAAGGCAAAATGCATGCCTGTGGTCATGATGTACATACTGCATCCCTATTAGGAGCAGCCTTTATTTTAAATGAAATCAAAGACCAACTACCCAAAAGCATAAAACTTATTTTTCAGCCGGGAGAAGAACTATTACCTGGTGGCGCATCCATAATGATTCAGGAAGGCGTTTTACAAAATCCTACTCCTACATCCATTATTGGACAGCACGTGTTCCCTTCATTACAAGCTGGAAAGGTCGGCATTAGATCAGGACTTTACATGGCGTCTGCCGACGAAATATACATAACCATCCAAGGTCGTGGTGGGCACGCTGCTATGCCACATGATTGCAACGATACTATATTGGCAGCCAGTCAAATGATTGTTTCATTACAGCAAGTAGTATCTAGACATTGTCCTGCAGGGATTCCTTCTGTTCTTAGTTTTGGTAAAATTTATTCTACCGGCGGTGCCACGAATATCATCCCTAATGAAGTGAAGATAGAAGGAACTTTCAGAACTATGGACGAAAACTGGAGAATGAAAGCTCATCAGTTCATTCATGATATTATTTTACACACCTGCAATGCTTATGGTACCAAAGCAGATATCAATATCGTGAAAGGATATCCTTGCCTCATTAACGATCCAAGTTTATCAGATCAGGTAAAACAAAATATGATAAACTACTTGGGTGCCGAAAATGTAGTGGATCTCGATCAGCGGATGACTTCAGAGGACTTTGCTTTTTACTCCCAAGAGATTCCTGCTTGTTTCTATAGATTGGGTACTCGAAATGAATCAAAAGGCATCACGTCACCGGTACATACTTCCACATTTGATATAGATGAAAGTTCGTTGGAAGTAGGTATGGGACTGATGGCTTGGTTGGCGATAAATGTAGAGTAAGTAATGATAAAGTTACGTATTTGAAGCCTAGAACAGTAGTTAATCATATTTTAGTTAGTTGTAAATAATTTGAAAACTAGATCTGCATAATCTATTTACAAAATTAGCTAATGTCATTCTTTAGAAACTTATTTGTAAAAATTTAATACAACGAACTTATTACAAATACTTTTTAAGCAGGCCCTATTTAGATTCACTTTTATATTTGGTTTATCAAATAAATTGGATAATAAATAAAACTTTTTAAATTAATTGCAAATCTAATTGCACTACGTTCAAAATAAAATTATTTTTGCAATATTTTTAAATTTAAATTTTATACCATGAGATTTTCTTTTCTTTTATTAAGTTTTTTTATTCTATTTTCATGCAAAACTCAAAATGAAGATAAAAAAGTAGCTACTGCTGAAAAAGCAGATGGTTCTATAGAAGCAGAAGCACCAAAAGTTGCAGCCACATCGCTTGCAGAAGCTAAAAATTTTGTAGGTAAAAAAGCATCTGAGGTTCAGCTATTTGAAAAGTTTAATTTAAATAACAGAATAGAAAAACTCTTGGGAGCTGAGTATGCTGAGTTCAAAGCGGATTGGAATGAAGAAAACAACATTTCTCAAGATGGAGAGATATTGTATCTTACAGGTTGCAGAAAAGGAGCATGTAATGAAAACAAGTACTTTTTACTATTAGACATGATGGAAAGCAATATCAATATCATCAACATTAGAAATGGAAGACCCAGGAGCTTTGAAGAAGGGGCAGTGATTGGGATGACCGACAAAGTAGCTTCTGAGTTTGAACAAATTAGAAATGCTGATGGCTTATAAATGACTCTATTTTTTTTACATATTTAATTAAGCAAGATAGTTAACTAAATTTTGATTCATTCTTTGCTGTATATTAGATACATCAGCTTTTTGAAAAGTATTTCCAGTTATCATTTCATATAATTGAATATATCTTTCAGAAATTTGCCATACAAAATCATCAGGCATAATTGGCATGGTTTGTCCTTCTAAACCTTGAAAGCCATTGGAAATAAGCCATTCTCTAACGAACTCCTTTGAAAGTTGCGGCTGTGGTTCACTTTTTGATTGACGCTCTTGATAACCTTCTTTATAAAAGTACCTTGAACTATCAGGTGTATGTATTTCATCGATTAAAATGACTTTACCATCCAGCAAACCAAATTCATATTTAGTATCCACTAATATTAAACCCCTTTGAGCCGCCATTTCTGTTCCTTTTGCGTAAAGAACTTTGGTATAATTTTCCAAGATATTCCAAACTTCAAAACTAACAATATTTAACTTTAATATTTCATCTACAGAAATATCCATATCGTGACCTTCTGAAGCTTTTGTTGTCGGTGTAATCATGGGTTGTGGGAAAGGATCATTTTCTTTAAGCCCTTCTGGCATTAAAACGCCGCATAATGTATGATTTCCTGATTTATAAGTTCTCCAAGCATGCCCAGCAAGATAACCTCTGATTACCATCTCAATTTTGATGGGTTCAGCCTTGCGACCTATGGATACGTTAGGATCGGGAGAATGCATGAACCAATTGGGAACTAAATCTTTGGTCGCATTCAGAAAATGTATGGCTAATTGATTTAAAACCTGTCCTTTGAATGGGATTGGTTTGGGAAGGACATGATCAAACGCAGAAATTCTATCTGTTGCTACCATTAATATTTGGTTTTCCAGATCGTAAACATCCCTTACTTTGCCATGATAAACATTTCTAAGACCTTTAAGATTTAAGTTCGTTTCTTGAATAGTCGCTCCTTCTATCGTCATTAAATAAAGTTATTAAATATTAGTCACTGAATTACGATCAAAAAGTATTTCTCTTAGCTCTTTAAGAGCCTTATATTCTTGTGGCATTACTTTTTTAAATGCTTCTTTAACTGCGAAATAGGCACCTTTTTCGCTTCCTGGTAAATTTTCTTTTACTATAGATTTGACTAGTTTTATATCATGTTTTAACATCCCACGGATGGAAGGGATGTCGTGCCAATCACCTTCTATAGCTATGGTTTTGATCGTTCGCCCAGATTCGTCAACGGTATGTTCTAAATTAATAAAATTCTTTATATTCCCCGTATCCTTGAGTTGCTGAGTCATACCTTCGGGTATTTTCCAAATATCTGTGTCCAAATCCATATCATTATTGATCAGGAAAATTTCTAAACCTTTTTCATGGAATCGGTAAATTACTACTCTAGCTAAATCTAAAACACTCATAAAACTTACAAATTGGTGGTAAAATTAATATATTTTATTAAGTAGGACCTATTAAAGATTTAGAAACTGCTTAAAATCAAAAATGTTTTTACAAAATAGAAAAATTATTGGGATTCATCTACTAGGTTTATTAATGTCAAACAAAGAAAGATTGATTGTTCTCGAGCGTTCATTTCTTTCAATAAGCTAAAAGCTCTAGGAATTGTTTTTTCTTTTAGCTTAGGGTTGCTAATAAAACCAATATTACTTTGACCTATCCAAACTGCATGCGTAGGAAGATGATCTGCACCTTCAATAAAAGCAAGTTTTTTATTATCCAATCCTATAAAGTCTCCTTGATTGTTTAATATTCCAGTCTCCTCGTTATTCATGTAAATGTGCGTCAAATTACCTTTATTAAGATAAATAAACTCATCCTTTGATGTAGAAATCAAAGTCAAAGTGTGGCCATTGGAATAGTTTTTTATAATATAGGCCACCAAGTGCTCATAATAAATAGTATCAAAAATTCCTTTAGTAGTTTTATTAAACCCTTTAGAAGTGGTTTTATTACTTTGATTTAACGAAAGTAATTCCATTTCATGCGATGTAAATGGTACTAATTTGGATTTGTATTCCTTTAAATTATTTCTCAAGTATTTAATATCCTTTTTTAGCTGACTTCCAGATACAGTCATCTTGAATATAAACCTAAAAAACTCCCCAATATCCATGTCACTATTTCGTTTACTACCCTAAAAAAGATTGCATTGCATTTCTAGAAATGGACTTTCTCATACGTCTCAATGCACGGTCTCTAATTTGTCTAACTCTTTCTTTAGATAAATCAAAGGCTTCTGAGATTTCGTCCAGGTTCATCGACTTTTCATTTTCTAAACCAAAGTAAGCAACAATGACTTGGATTTCACGAGGAGATAATATTTCAAGTCCTTCTAGGACTTCTTTCCTGACAGATTCTTCCATAAGTTTTAGATCTGGGCTATCTTCATCACCTAAGGTCATCATGTCTAGCATGGTAGCAGAACCTTCATCATCAGAAAGTGGAGCATCAACTGAAATGTGGCGATTGGAACCTTTGAGCATATTTTCAATATCTTTAGTTTGTACTCCCAATGTTTCAGCAAGTTCTTCATTTGTAGGCTCTCTTTCATTTTTTTGTACAAAAGAAACCCACGCTTCATTCACTTTATTATAAGCCGTCAATTTATTTAGGGGTAACCTTACCATTCTCGAATACTCTACTATAGCTTGAAGAATAGATTGTCTGATCCACCACACCGCATAGGAGATAAACTTAAAACCTTTAGTTTCATCAAATCTTTTAGCTGCTTTCATCAAGCCTACATTACCTTCATTGATTAAATCTGATAATGACAACCCTTGATTCTGATATTGTTTTGCGACAGATACTACAAATCTCAAATTGGCTTTTGTAAGTTTCTCTAAAGCTTCCTGATCTCCTGCCTTTATTTTTTTGGCTAAATCCGATTCTTCATCTATGGTCAATAGATCTATCCGACCTATATCCAAAAGATACTTATCCAATGCAAGACTTTCACGCGAAGTAATATTATTCGTTATTTTGAGTTGACGCATATATAGGAAATCTAAATATTTTGACTTGTTTTACTTATCCAATTAAAAGAAAAAAGACTCTATAATTCTTCTTCCTTATTATAGACATTCTAATAAAAACATTAACATAAAAAATCTTAGATACGTTCAGAAAATCTAAGAATAATTTAAAAAGAAAAATTAGTTCATTAAATTAAATCTGGATTGCTGAAATAATCCTATTTTTACAAATCCCAAGCATCCACATCTTTTATTATAAACACTTTTCCTGCATGCTTTTCAGCAAAGTTATTTTTTAATTATTTTTATAATGAAATGCTTGAAAGATGAGATGATGTATTACAGATTAATTAAGTAAGCAAATGCGAAAATTTCTTATTTTTTTAACCCTTCTATGCTTTCCTGAAAAAGCATTAAACCAATCATGTAATAATCTATTAAAAAAATGTATCGTAGAAAATGGAGCATCGCTCTTAAATAGCGCCTATAATAGTGGAACACTGGATAAAAATAATGAAGAGAAACTAACTTATTATTGTGATAAATTTGATTGTGTCACCTATATAGAATATCTATTGGCACTTTCTCTTTTTCAAAATCCAACAAGAAATCCCCAATCTAATTTTGAAGAGATTTTAACTAAAATCCGATATCAGAATGGAATTATTGATGGCTACGGGTCAAGATTGCATTATTTTACTTCATGGATTATTCAGAATAAGCAAAATGGTTTTATTGATGATATAACAGAAAGAGCAGGCGGTATTCCATGGCAAAAAAAAATTAATTACATGTCTTCCCAGGTAAATCAATATCCGAAACTTAACAATATAAAAGATTATGAAAAAATTTTGACAGCTGAAAATACAATCAGTACATCTAAGTTTTATTATATTCCTAAAACTAACTTAATCAAACTTCAAAATCATGTTGAAGATGGAGATATCATCGCGATTACTACAAATAAAAAAGGTTTGGACATCATTCACATAGGATTTGCCATCATCAAACAGGGAAAAGTACATTTGATGCATGCCTCATCTGATGATAAAAAAGTTGTCATCACCAAGGAGCATCTTGAAAAATATTTGGGACGTCATCGCAACCAAACCGGGATCATGATATTGCGACCGAGATGTCCAGCTTAATATTTTAATAAAAAATGAGGATACCCTTTTTAAAGATGCTCAAAATACCCTGTTTTTGTATTTTTTTTAACCTGATCCCAACTATAATACCTTCCATTCATAGCTATATATACTCCATGTGGTAAAGTCTGAACAAAGGCCAAAGCTGCTCCTAGATTAAAAAATCCGTCGGACGATGTTCCAAAAGCATATGGAATCATGGCTCCTGTAATGATGATCGTTTTTGCAATATTATGTTTTGCTAAAGTCGCGGCCGTTTCTACCATAGTATCAGTTCCGTGAGTAAGCACTATTTTATTAAACTCGCTCTTTTTACAACTATAAATGATGATTTCACGATCAGCCTCTGTCATTTGTAGACTATCTAGCATCATTAAGGTCTTAATATCCACATCCAATGTACTTCTACCCCTCTCAAACATTTGATGTAGATGGGTATCTTTGAAATACAATTGCCCGGTAATGAAATTATATTCCTTATCAAAGGTCCCACCTGTAACAAATATTTGAATTTTGTCTATTGATTCCACCATCATTCTGTTTTATGGTGCAAAAGTAATCGTTTTTCAAACTCAAATCATTATTATTGATGATAAATGTCATGTATACATTTTACTTTTCGTTTTAAATTGCCTTAATATTCATAATCAGGATTTCTAGATTAGAGAATAAGCCGGAGTCAAATATGATTTCATTTAAAATTAAAAATTAAAAAATTAACATTCATGATTTTAAAGTATAGTACCTAAGAATATTCAAATTTGATGATAAAGTAAAGCCATATTTTATAATGCTAAATTCAGATATACATAACGAATTTCAAAATTTACAGGATAAATTTTGTGAGAATTTTGATTCCTATTTTTTGGATGATCAAGAAAAATCAGTAGTTGTAGTACCTAGTTTAACTTTGGATTATGAGATACTTTCCAAGATTAAAGGGCATTTTTATTATGAGGAAAGAATGTTGTGTATGCTTATGCTTCTTAAGATGGAAAAAACACACATTACATTTGTTTCCAGTATTTCAATTTCCCCACTAATTATTGATTACTACCTACATATGTTACCTCATGTTAATATCGAAGAATGCAGCAAAAGGCTCACGCTAATTAGTTGTTATGATTCAAGCAGTTTACCCCTAACTCAAAAAATTTTAAATCGGCCCCGGTTAGTTAATAGAATAAAAAGTAGTATAAAAAACTTGGGAAATTCACATCTTGTATGTTTTAATGTTACAGATTTGGAAATGGATTTATCCGTAAAACTTGACATTCCTTTATATGGCACAGATGCAAAATTAAATCATTTGGGATCAAAAAGTGGAAGTAGAAAACTATTTAAAGAATGTGGGTTACTACATCCATATGGTTTTGAAGATATTCACAGTATTGAAGAGATATTTTTAGCGCTTCAAAAACTTTTTGAAAGGGATCCATACATTAAAAAAGCTGTAATCAAGGTAAATGATGGCTTTTCGGGAGATGGAAATGCAATATTTAATTATGATGGTATTCATAATACGCATGAAGAAATTAATTCATGGATTAAGAATCATCTCAAAACCAATCTTAAGATTGTAGCTAAAAAATTAAAATTTAAAGACTTCATTAGTAAAATGAATAAAATGGGCGGTGTAGTGGAAGAATTTCTGGATGGAGAAATCATCACTTCGCCATCGGTACAATGCCGAATAAATCCAAATAAAAATATATGTATCATATCGACTCACGATCAAGTTATGGGAGGAGAAAGCAGTCAAGTTTTTATAGGTGCGACTTTTCCCGCAGACATTGAGTACGCTGCTACCTTGGGTCATATTTGCTACCCATTAGCCACACGCATGGCTGCTTTGGGTGTTTTAGGAAGGTTTGGTATTGACTTTATGAGTATCAAAAAAGACAATGATTGGTTACACTATGCTATTGAAATCAATCTGAGGAAAGGTGGTACTACGCATCCATTCATCATGTTACAATTTCTCACTGAAGGCTACTACGATTATAATATAGGCGAATATTTTCTACCCAATGGAGAAAAAAGATATTATTTTGCAACTGACAATATCCAAAACCATCAATACAAAGGTCTAACCCCAATCGATCTTTTGGATATTGTGATACAACATGACCTCCATTATAGTCAAGAAAAAGCTGAAGGTGTCATGTTTCACCTGATCAGTGCACTTTCACAATATGGTAAAATAGGACTTGTAAGTATTGCCAGTAGTAAAGAAAAGGCTATTGAATATTATGTCCAGGTTTTAGATATTTTAAACAAAGAAACAAGTAATAATTAGGCAAGATTAGTAAATACTGCCTGAACATCATCATCATCTTCTAACTTGTCAAGTAGTTTTTCGATATCTACCATTTGATCATCTGAAAACTCTACAGGAGTAGTAGGAATTCTTTGTAAATTTGCTCTAGTAATTGTTATCCCTTTTTCGTCAAATCCTTTTGTTAAGGTTCCAAATTCCGTATATGGAGCATACGCATAAACTGTAGTGCCATCAACTTCATAACTATCCATACCGTAATCGATCATTTCTAGTTCAAATTCATCTAGGTCAAGGTTTTCAGGTTTTTCAAACTCAACAACAGTTTTTCTATCAAACATAAACTCTAAAGAACCTGTAGGCACCAAGGATCCATTTAATTTATTAAAATAAGATTTTACATTGGCAACCGTTCGTGTAGTATTGTCCGTTGCACATTCTACAAAAACCAAAACGCCAAAAGGTCCTTTCCCTTCGTAGTTAACTTCTGTAAAGTCATCTGCATCTTTACCCGCCGCTCTTTTTATTGCGTTATCAACATTATCTTTGGGCATGTTGGCTGCTTTAGCAGCTTGAATAGCCAGTCTAAGCTTTGAATTTGTTTCAGGATCTGGTCCACCTTCTTTTGCAGCCATGGTTATAGCCCTGGATACTTTAGGAAAAATTCTAGACATGGTGGCCCATCTCTTTTCTTTTGCTGCTCTTCGATACTCAAATGCTCTACCCATAACTATAATATTGAGAATAAAACTTAAATTTGAAACATTACCTATTAAATAAATTAAAAAAAAAGCATCTATAAGTAAACCTTAGAGATGCTTTTGGGCGGAAGAAGAGGGATTCGAACCCCCGGTGGTGTTACCCACGCCGGTTTTCAAGACCGGTGCATTAAACCAGCTCTGCCATTCTTCCTGATTTGCTTTCTTTTAAAGCGCCGCAAAGGTATAATTTAAAATTATATTTACAAACTTTTTTAATAAAAAAAAACCGACTCTCTTTTGAATCGGCTTTTCTTAACTAAATTTCAAGTATAACTAAATTATGTGAAAACTTTCAAATCAATCGAGATTTACCACATCACAAATCAGAATACTTTTTCGTTTGGAGTATAATTTATTAGATTTTCGTAAATCATTCAGTACCGTAGTTACTGTTTGTCTTGACGTTGCGGTAAAATCAGCAATATCCTGTTGGGCAAAAATCGTGTTTAATAAGCGTTTCAAGACCCATTTTTTGGCCTAATAACATAGCAATTTTAGGAAATCAACAATTCTTTTGCGGGCATCATTCAGGGCTTACGATTTTAATCTTTCATCGACATATTGCAGTTTATTGCCCAAAAAATTGATATTACAGCAAGCTAAGAATGTATTATGCGCCATCATTTTTTTATAACACACGATTTAACCTCTAAAATTTTAACTCTTTGGCTTAATACAGAAGCATTATTATTTCTTATGCCCACTTCTGCAAGGCTCAAATCGCATAAAATGGCTTTAGGATGTAATATAGTTTGATCACTTCCCAACGATCAAAAGTCTTTGACGTTATCTTTACCACCCCTTCTATTAGGAAAAATTAGAATCAGAAACTTCATCTGATTGATATAGAAACCGTGATTTCTTTAACACAACCTCTTTACTATGTTCAATTACAAAATCCAACTCATTATCATTAAGGCATGACATTATCGGAAATGCAGACAATTTCTTTTTCAACATACATCAATTGATGTTTAATTACAATATGTAGACACTAAAAAGGCTAAAAACCCCTACATAAAGAATAAAATAAGCACACTGAGGTAATATTCTTTGGCACTGATGAAGGATTTGAAAAAAAAATAGACAAATTATTCAAATATTTCAATTTGATTTCCAAAAAGCACGTATCTTTGCAATACAAAATTTAGTTTTGAAACGGTCATACTTTAACTCAAATTACAAATTGTATGAGAACATAAAACTTGGTCAACAAAATTAAATTTGAAATCTCAAGTATAACTTTTTGAACGTATTAATTATTTTTTCTAAATCAATATAACATGGCAAAGCAAAGAATAGCAATCAACGGATTCGGTAGAATCGGAAGATTGGTGTACAGACAAATTTTCAACATGGAAGGTATCGATGTCGTTGCAATCAATGACTTGACCAATCCTAATGTGTTGGCCCATTTATTAAAGTATGATACTGCACAAGGTAGATTTAATGAAGATGTAAAAGCAGGTACGGACTGTATCTATGTAAATGGAGAAGAAATCAAAATCTATGCTCAAAAAGATCCTTCTCAAATTCCTTGGGGAGCTCATGATGTAGATGTAGTATTAGAGTGTACTGGTTTTTTTGCGGATAAAGACAAATGTATGGCTCACATAGCTGCCGGAGCAAAAAAAGTAGTGATTTCGGCTCCAGCAACTGGTGATTTAAAAACAGTTGTTTACAATGTCAATCATGATATACTGGATGGTACAGAAGATGTAATCAGCTGCGCCAGCTGTACTACCAATTGTTTGGCCCCTATGGCACAAGTTCTAGAAAAAGAATATGGAATCGTTTCAGGTATCATGACCACAATACACGCATATACCAATGACCAAAACACACAGGATGCACCACACGCCAAAGGTGACTTGAGAAGAGCCAGAGCTGCTGCACAAAACATAGTACCCAACAGTACGGGAGCTGCAAAAGCTATTGGTTTAGTATTGCCTGCTTTGAAAGGTAAACTAGATGGAAGTGCTCAGCGTGTACCTACATTGACAGGTTCATTGACAGAGTTGGTTTCTATTTTAGGAAAAAAAGTGACTGTAGAAGAAATTAATGCAGCAATGAAAGCAGCTGCTAATGAAAGCTTTGGATATACTGAAGATGAAATCGTAAGTTCAGATATCATTGGTACTGACTTCGGAAGTTTATTTGACGGCACTCAGACCAAAGTACTTACTAATGGTGATGTACAATTGGTAAAAACAGTAAGCTGGTACGACAATGAAGCCAGTTATGTAGCTCAATTGGTAAGAACCCTAAAACATTTTGCAGGGTTGATCAAAAAATAAAATTTTAACTAAAGGCAATTCAAACGAGTTGCCTTTTTTAATGGATATCATAAAACAACACTTATGCTAGATTTTAAAAACACCAACTTTAAGGGAAAAAAAGTGGTCATGAGAGTGGACTTTAATGTACCACTCAATGCAGAATTTGAAGTAACTGATGATACCCGTATTGCGGGCGCTGCATCTACTATTAAGAAAATACTAGATGACGGAGGTTCTGTAGTCATGATGAGTCATCTCGGTAGACCCAAAGGTGGTCCTGAAAACAAATATTCGCTTAAACATATCATCCCTACCCTTTCAGCTCATTTTCCTGATGTAGCTATAGACTTTGCTGACGACTGTATATCAGATGATGCTTTTGCAAAATCTGCTGCTTTACAAAGTGGAGCCTTATTACTACTGGAAAATCTCAGATTTTATCCTGAAGAAGAAAAAGGAAATGTCGATTTTGCTGAAAAATTAAGCAGACATGGAGATATTTATATCAATGATGCCTTTGGAACTGCACATAGAGAGCATGCTTCTACAGCTACTATGGCCCGATTTTTTGACACAGACCATAAAGGGTTTGGATATCTAATGGCCGCTGAGGTAGAAAATGCCAACAAACTACTACATGGAGCAGAAAAACCAATGACTGCTATTGTTGGAGGAGCTAAAGTTTCAGATAAAATTCAACTTTTGGAAAGACTCATTGATAGTATGGACAACATCATTATCGGTGGAGGCATGGCTTATACATTTATTTCTGCTTTGGGCGGTCAAATAGGTACGTCGCTTTTTGAAGGTGATTATGTAGAATTAGCTCATAAAATTTTAGATAAGGCCAAAGCCAACAATACGACGATTTACCTTCCTGAAGACAATATTGCAGCCGATAGATTTGCACCTGATGCCGAAAGCAAAGAAGTAGATAGTTATCATATTCCTGACGGTTGGATGGGATTGGATATAGGACCTAAAACCGCAGCAAAATTTGGAGAAATTATCAAAGCGTCCAAAACCATCTTATGGAATGGCCCTATGGGTGTATTTGAGTTTGAAAAATTTGCCAACGGTACCTTTGCAGTAGCTAAATCCCTTGCAGAAGCAACAGATAACGGTGCATTCTCACTCATTGGTGGCGGAGACTCCGCATCAGCGATTAATAAATCAGGCCTTGAAGATAGAGTCAGTTTTGTATCTACAGGTGGTGGTGCCATGTTAGAATATCTTGAAGGTAAAGAGTTGCCGGGTATTAAGGCGATTACTGGATAGACGATTGAGTAATGAAATATAAGAAAGCCTTTACATTCGTAATTGGGATGTAAGGGCTTTTTTAAAATTAGAATATATGTGAAAGATGCTAGTGTTATTTTCTAATGACATAACTATCAAACTTATATATTTCAAACTACTGGATTCCATTAATCCTTCTTATAATATCCTGTGAAATATAATGCTCCAGATCCAACGTTGTGAAGCTGAGTTGATGTCGTCCAGATAGTTTTTTTGCTTCTGACGACGTAAATACATCTTGCTTGATAAACAGAAATTTTTTCCAAATACTTTAATGTATCTTTTTCAACAGAATTTGAAGTTACTTCATATTTATTTAAAAAATTCAATGAGATTGAATCAATTTTGAATTCACTAGGAGAACCTTTACGCAAAATCATTAATGAATCAAAAAATATTTTGGGCACGATATTTTTTGGCCAATGACTGTAAAGCAACGCACCTTTATAAATACCTTTAAGTTCTTTATTTAATGGAGTTTCATTTACTGCTTTTATTGTATCAATAATCACCGTAGTATCTATTTTAATTGTAGTAGTTTCTGAGACTATTTCTGTTGTTAACATATTGGCGTTATTTGTGCAAGAAGCCACTAAGCTTAAAATAATTACAAATGCAATTAATCTAAATTTACCCCTATAACTTTAATTTTGAAATTTTATATCTTTGTAACTCTTAATAATCAATAAATATTATCACAACCCCAAGACCTTCCTCAAAAACCCCTCATCCACCGCAGCCCCTGCAAAGTCATCAAAAGCTTTTTCGGTTACTTCTATGATATGGTTTTGGATAAATGGGGCACCTTCTTTGGCACCTTGGGCTGCGGATTTGATACAGCATTCCCACTCCATAACCGCCCAACCGTCGTAACCATATTGCGACAATTTGCTAAAGATACCTTTGAAATCCACTTGTCCATCTCCCGGAGATCTGAATCGCCCTGCCCTATCCTTCCAATCTGCATATCCACCATATACACCACACTTACCTGATGCGTTAAACTCGGCATCTTTGACATGGAATGCTCGGATCCGCTCGTGATAAAAATCTATATATTGAAGATAATCTAACTGTTGCAGCACAAAATGACTTGGGTCAAATAAAAGACAGGCTCTCGAATGATTATGGACTTTTTCCAGGAAACGTTCATAACTTAGACCATCATGCAAGTCTTCACCTGGATGGATTTCATAGCAAACATCTACACCACACTCATCAAAATGATTTAAGATAGGCAGCCATCTATCTGCAAGTTCCTGAAAACCGAGATCTACCAAACCTGCAGGGCGCTGTGGCCAAGGATACATCGTATGCCAAAGCAAAGCTCCTGAAAAAGTAGCATGCGCATTTAAACCTAATCTTTGACTGGCTTTACCTGCATTTTTGACTTGCTTTATGGCCCATTCTGTACGTGCTTGGGGCTTTCCCTTAAGATCATCAGGAGCAAAAGCATCAAACATCAGATCATAGGCAGGATGTACCGCAACCAACTGACCCTGAAGATGCGTACTAAGTTCTGTAATCTCTAAGCCGTAACTATTGATTTTGCCTTTGAGTTCGTCAGAGTAAGTTTGACTCTCTGCCGCAAGGTCTAAGTTAATGAGCCTGGATTCCCATGTAGGTATTTGTACACCTTTGTATCCTAGAGATGCTACCCATTCGCAAATAGATTCTAACGAATTATACGGCGCTTCATCACCCATAAACTGCGCCAAAAAAATAGCTGGTCCTTTTATTGTTTTCATTTATTTAGGTTGAGATTGAGATTATTAAGGTTTAGATTAAGGCTGTTTAAAGACCAAATTGAAGTCGGTGTCATGCTAAAGCTTGATTAAAAATTGAGCACAACATCTAGAATAATAAATCACTTTTGATTAAGGAACTAGATAATATCGTATTGACTTTAAACCTTCATCATTAAACGTTATGCATTCCACCTTAAACCTTAAACTTTAAAGAAAAAATAATTACATCTTAAGCCATTTTTGTTCACTTTTGCCAGACTCTATGACTTTGTAAATAAACTCCATGCCTCTGACTCCATCATCTATACCTGGAAAATCTGTAAAAATAGCATCTACATCCTTTCCTGCAATCCGAGCCTGTATGCATTTTGCGACGTTTCTGTATATGTTGGCGAAAGCTTCGAGATATCCTTCCGGATGACCAGCTGGAATGCGCGTGTGCGCTGATGCTTCAGGATAAAGATTGTGACTGCCAGTACGGTATACTTCCACAGGTCGATCAGCCCACCTAACTGTAAGGGTATTGGGTTCCATTTGAGACCACTCAAAACCACCTTTTTCACCATAAACACGGATACGAAGATTATTTTCTTCTCCTGCCGAGATCTGCGATGCATAGAGAATGCCCCGGGCACCATTATCAAATCTTAACAAGACGTTGCCATCATCATCCAAAAGACGACCATCAACCAGTGTACTGATATCTGCACAAAGTTCGGTGATTTTTAGGCCTGTGATGTATTCTGCTAAATTTTCAGCATGTGTACCAATATCGCCCATAGCACCAGCAATTCCAGATCGGCTTGGATCTGTACGCCAAGCAGCTTGTTTTTGATCTGATGCTTCCAATAAAGTGGAAAGCCATCCTTGCGGATACTCTACTACCACTTTTCTGATTTTGCCTAAATCGCCATTTTTGACCATTTGTTTGGCTTGTTTGACCATAGGGTACCCAGTGTAATTATGCGTCAAGGCAAAAATACGGTCTGAACTTTTGACGACCTTCCTAAGTTCATAGGCCTCTTCAAGATTGTAACTGAGAGGTTTATCACAAATGACGTGAAACCCATTTTCTATGGCCATTTTTGAAGGACCGAAATGCACGTGATTGGGAGTGACGATTGAAACTAAATCTATCCTCATATCATCAGGAAGTGATTTTTCGGTTAGGATCATTTCTTCATAAGATCTATATACTCTATTGGGATCAATAAAAAGATCTTCACCAGAATTTTTGGATTTAGTAGCATCACCACTAAAAGCACCTGCTACCAATTCTATCTGTCCATCTAAAGCTGCTGCCATCCTGTGTACAGCACCTATAAATGCACCTTGTCCGCCTCCGACCATGCCCATTCTAACTTTTCTACTCATAATAAAGTATTACAGTTGATTTGAATAAATTAAATTTAAGCAAATATTGTGACTGGTTTTTTAGATCAGTCTAGGGGACAAAGTAAGTAAATTTATTTTACAGCTACAGCAATATTGTCTACCAAAATTTTCATTTGTGGTACTTGACTTAGGGAATGTATTTGTTGAGTAGTTCGTATATCAAAAAGCTGGGTACCTGAAAATACCTTTTTAAGGTCAATGGTGACGTCAACATCAGTGACATTGCCTTTATTTATTTGTATATTTTTGGGCAAATCTATTGTGATATAAGCATCATTAGCCCCCGTGTGAAGTGCAAACTCATGATCTATTGAAGTTCCATTAAGACCAATAAGTCCTTCAGCCTTGAAAAAAACGTAACTCTTCCACGATGACCAATACTCTGCAGAACTGCTCAGAATGGTGCCTGGTGCAAAATCCTTGGGCATTTTGGCATTAGATGATGAGGGTACGCCAATTCCAAATTGAAGATTAGTATATTGCCCTGCTTCGACATTTGTGAGTTTATATTGGTATCCATTTGCGGGGCTACTTCCAGTATATGTATTGGTTAGGTTGATATAATCTATGTCTTTGATGTCAACTCGTTTAGTTGGAGATTTTAGCTTAGCCTCGGCAATATAGAAGGATAATCTACTCATAAAAAACATATCTCCTGTTTCAGGATACTTATAGTTTTTAAACATTTGGAAAGGCTCATCGCCATAGGTAAGTTTAAAATTAATATTTAAGTCACCTTTATCACCACCACTATTCATTTGTGAATCGTCTTCACAACTTGTAAATAAGCCCATTAAAGCTAAAAAAAGAAAATACTTGTACATAACATATATTTTTATAACTTTAACAACGAATATGTAATCAAAAAGATTTTATATTTTGTATGATTTAAATCAACGAACGAATTAAATTCACTGTAAGGAGCTATCACAACTATTTAGGAGGACAGTACAATCTGTAAGTATTAACGGCATATCCGCCCCAAATTCCTAGTCCACCATTGATGTTGGTAGAGATTCTCGTGTAAGATGCAAAGGGGCCTCCACTATTTGCTGCAAAATCCCTAGTATTCCAAAAATCAAAATGAGCTTTGTCTATTCCACACCACTTTACAAAGACACTATCACCTCTTTTATATAAACCAAAGGCATCTGGATTAAATCCTCCACCACGTCTCTGCGCCCTCTGTAATGGAAATTCAAAAGTTTGCCCATTAAAAATAGCATCATCTGTAACTGAACCAAATGGAGGTATTAATTGTGGGTCAGAAGTTGTAGCTGTAAAATATCGATAATAATTTTTTACACCAAGAGGATCATTGATTTTTACATTTAATTCAGCTAAAGTATCAGATGGCTTTCCTGGTGGTTCTGCCCATTTAAAATCATAAAGTTCTACATACTTTGGAATGGTAGTACTAGCAGTAAGAACTTTACCATCAACAGTTACATTTAAATCGTATTTGCGTCCTGACTCTTTTTTGATTTGACCCAAAATATCAGCATACACGCAAATATTTACAGCTGCTGAATCAGGATTCAAACCCAACACTGCGTACACTTCGTCCTTGAGGTCATCAGGCACTTCATCCAAACAAAATTCAATCAATTCGACAGTATTCAATCCGTCATTAACTGTCACTTTGGCATCCTTTACGAATAGCTCTGAAAATTTATTGGGATCTATGGTGGATAAAAATGGAATGCTTTTGGTCAAAATAACATATGTAGGATTGGCACCGGGTCCTGCTTCTATATAACCTTCGACAACAATTTCTTGCTGAGTCTCAAAAGTATCTGGAGTATAAGATTGCTCACAAGATGACCAAAACGCAATGGAAAGTATAGCCCATAAAGCTAGGTGGAAATTTTTCATGATATTTATTTTTGGTTCCATTTGAAATTATAAGTAACACTAGGTATCATCGGGAATATGGTAATCTGAGTACCTGTGATCGTGCTCACACCCGTTTGAAAATCAGTATTAGTATCAAAATTAACGAAGAATGGGTTTTTCCTGTTATACGTATTGTAAACAGAAAACGTCCAAGACCCACTATATTTTTTCTTTGAATCAGGTTTAGGCGTATACGTTGCTGAAATATCCAATCTGTGGTAATCTACCAATCGAGAGCTATTCCGAGGGCCATAAAACAAATTGATGTTTTGCTCCACAAAGAAGAAACCTCTGACAGGTGTAAATAATTTTCCAGTTCCATAGATAAATACTGCGCCGAAATCCCACTTTTTGAGAGGTTTATAATTGACCACAATAGAAAGGTCATGTGGCCTATCATATACTGCAGGATACCATCTGCCGCCTTCTATATCCTTAAAGCTTCTTTCAGATCGAGACAAGGTGTATCCAATCCATCCATTCAACTTACCCTTGGACTTCTTCAAAAAAAACTCGGCGCCATAGGCTCTCCCTTCCCCAAAAACAAAAGATTCTTCTACTTCTTTAGATATATCATTGACATAATTATCTGCATAATCGATTTGATTTCTTAAATCTTTGTAATACACCTCAAAAGAAGCTTCGTAATTATCATTGTCTAAATTCTTGAAAAAACCCAAAGCGTATTGAACGCCTCTTTGTGGCTTAACAATTTCAGAACTGGCAACCCAAATGTCAGCTGGAAGTGTGCTAGAAGAATTGGAAACTAAATGTAAGTATTGTGATGTCACGGTCACCCCTGACTTGATACTGAAATTATCTGAAGCTTTATAGTTTATGGCTACTCTTGGTTCCCACCCTGTATAGGTCTTTGCTGTTTCCCATGTACCAAAATCTTCTCCGGTTATCTTTGATTTGTAAGGACCAACCTGCTGAAAGATACTCAATCTAAGTCCTGTATTTATAGCCCACTTATCATTGATTTTCATATCATCCAAAAAGTAGAAGGCAGTTTCATTAGCATATTTTGGTTTGAAGGTTGTTTGAAACTCCACTTCCCCATTAGAAGCACTTGCTGTATTTGGGGTCAAGGTATGATAGGTGTAGTTCACTCCATACTTTAAGGTGTGTTTAGTACTTTGATAACTTTCAAAATCGACCTTTAAATTCCAATCTTTAACCCCAGAAAACAGTTTGAATACAAAATCATCTTGCCCTCCATTAAATTGAAACCGATAATCATTATAAATTGCTGAAACATTCATAAATGTCTTTTCAGAAAAGAGGTGATTCCATCTTAGTGTAGCAGTCTTATTCCCATAAGGTAAATCAAACCTAAAATCCCTATTGGGTTGTCTAAACCTAAATACATCATTTCCAAAATATCCGCTAAAATACAAACGGTTCTTATCAGAAAAGGTATAATTCCATTTTGTATTTAAGTCATAAAAGTAATAATTAGTACCTTCAAAATTGCCGCCTTTTAAAGCAGGCTGTATCAGGTCTAGAATATAAGTCCTCCTTCCAGATACGATAAAAGAGCTTTTACCTATTACTACAGGTCCTTGCAATGTAAGCCTTGAAGAAATCACTCCTATACCTCCTTCTGCT
Organism: Aureispira sp. CCB-QB1; assembly: GCA_945870185.1. Classification (GTDB taxonomy): domain Bacteria; phylum Bacteroidota; class Bacteroidia; order Chitinophagales; family Saprospiraceae; genus OLB9. The sequence continues at coordinate 88,728 of CAMBRK010000006.1, forward strand.
GAAAACTCCTTGTTATTACCTTCTTTCATCTGTATATCTAAGACTGAAGAAAGCCTACCTCCAAAATTGGCAGGCATACTTCCTTTGATAAGCGTGGTATTTTTAAGGGCGTCAGCATTAAATACTGAAAAAAAACCCAACAAATGTGATGCATTATACACCACAGCTTCATCTAGTAAAACTAAATTTTGATCTGGACCGCCACCTCTTACATAAAATCCAGCATTCCCTTCACCTGATGACATCACACCTGGCAAAAGTTGTAAAGCTTTTATGATATCAACTTCGCCAAATATAGCAGGCAACTTCTTAATATTTTCTACTGGAAGTTCTATAGTACCCATTTGTGTACCTTCAACATTTTTCCGTCTTTCATCCCTTTCTGCAGAGATGATGACTTCATCCATCACAACTCCTTCACTAAGTTGAATATTATAAGAAATATTTTTATCCAATACGATCTCAAACACTTGAAGCTCGTAGCCCAGATATGAAAAACCTATTTTATACTTTCCAGAAGGTAAGGTCATGGAATAAAAACCATAGCTGTTGGTGGTTGCACCTTGCTCTTGATTTTCTAGATTTGTGATATTAGCACCTATTAAAGTTTCACCTGTAGATTTATCTTTGATGTACCCACTCAACGTAAATTTTGACTGCCCAAAAATAGTATTGGTCAAAAATAAAAAACCTAAAACGGCAATCAGCTTGAAATTATGCATAATAATATATTAAAATAGTCTACTAGTACAAAACAAATTTATATTTGTTCACTGGTTATAAAAACGAATAAAATCAAAATAAGATTATGAACTATTCTGAATTTTAGATTAATGGCCTAAAAAAAGGGATGAAACTTCTAATTAGGAAAGAAAAAGAAATTTCGAACGATACATCACCCTTGCACCATTACCGTTAATCTGGAAATACAAAGTATTTGATCTTGCTCGTCATATACTTCTGTATTCCAAACATGGAGCGTTTTCCCCAATTTAACGGGTTTTGTGACTGCGTATACAAATCCATCTTGAGCTGATTTTAAATGATTAGCATTGACCTCTACTCCTACTACCTTTTTGGATGGATCAGCCTCAATCAACCAACTAGCCATGCTTCCCAATGACTCAGACAAGACAACAGAAGCACCACCGTGTAGTAAGCCCATCGGTTGCTTAGTTCTACTATCCACGGGCATTTTTGCCTTGATGAAGTCATCTCCAATTTCCGTAATCTCAATGCCTAAATGTGCAACCAATGTATTTTGATTAAACTGATTAACAACATCAATTTCGGGTTTTATTTTCCAAATCATGTATCCTTCGTTTTATGAAATATTTAAATTTAAGTCAGACAATATTGTTTACTATCGGCAAAAAAAAACTCTCATTAAGTCAAGTGATCAATGAGAGTTTTGTTATTTATTATTATATTTTAAATATAATTAATTTGGTTTAAAATTAATCTTTCTCATTCTTAAATTTAACGGTGTTACCTCTAAATACTCATCTTCTCTGATATATTCCATAGCTTCTTCCAAAGAAAACTGAATTTTGGGTGCAATTCTCATATTTTCATCAGAACCTGAAGCTCTCATATTTGTCAACTTCTTACCTTTTATGACATTGATTTCTAAATCATTATCTCTAGAATGCTCACCTAAGACTTGACCTATGTAAATTTGTTCACCTGGATCAATAAAAAACTTACCTCGATCTTGTAACCTATCAATAGCGAACGGTAAAGCCTGACCTTGTTCCATAGATACCATAGAACCTTTAAGCCTAGCAGGTAGATCTCCTTTTAATGGCTCAAACTGATAGAATCTGTGAGTCATAACTGCTTCTCCCGCTGTGGCAGTAAGAATATTATTTCTCAAACCAATAATACCTCTAGAAGGTATCTCAAATTCTAAGTGTTGAACATCACCTTTAGGTTCCATAACCTTGAGTAATCCTTTACGTTGTGTAATTAATTCAATTACTTTTCCTGAAGATACTTCTGGAACATCTACCACTAAAATTTCTATTGGTTCGTTTTTAATACCATCTATTTCTTTAATGATTACCTGTGGTTTTCCCACTTGTAATTCATATCCTTCACGACGCATAGTCTCTAAAAGTACACTTAAATGGAGTACTCCTCTACCGAAAACCATAAATTTATCTTCAGTTTCACCGTCTTCTACTCTAAGTGCTAGATTCTTTTCAAGTTCTTTGTAAAGTCTTTCCCTTAAATGTCTGGAAGTGACATATTTACCTTCTTTACCAAAAAATGGAGAATTATTGATCGTGAATAGCATGCTCATAGTGGGTTCATCCACTTCTATTCTAGGCAATGCTTCAGGATTGGCTAAATCTACTATAGAATCTCCGATATCAAAGTCATCAATTCCAACTACTGCACATAAGTCCCCACTTCTTACTGTTGAAACTTTTAACTTTCCTAATCCTTCAAAAACAAAAAGTTCTTTAACTCTAACTTTTTTCATGACACCATCTTTTTTGCAAAGATAATAGTCTTTATTTTCTTCCAAATCCCCTCTATATACCCTTCCGATGGCAATACGCCCCTGAAAGGCGTTAAAATCCAAAGAAGTGATTCCCATTTGTACAGGACCTTCCTTATAAGGAGCTTCAGGTATGACATCTATCACCGCTTGTAAAAGTGGCGTAATATCTTTAGTTCTAATGTCATGTTCAAAACTCATCCATCCGTCGCGACTAGAGCCAAAAAGGGTTACAAAATCTAGTTGGTCTTCGGTGGCACCTAGGTTAAACATCAAATCAAAGACATCACTTTGTACTTCTTCCGGACGACAATTTTCTTTGTCAACCTTATTGACCACAACGATAGGCTTTAAGCCTAACTCGACAGCTTTATTGAGTACAAATCGTGTTTGTGGCATCGGCCCTTCAAACGCATCCACCAATAATAATACACCATCAGCTAAATTCAGAACGCGTTCAACTTCTCCTCCAAAATCGGAGTGACCAGGAGTATCTATGATGTTAATTTTAACGCCATTATACTGAACGGAAACGTTTTTAGAGAGAATAGTAATCCCTCTTTCTCTCTCCAAGTCGTTGTTATCTAGGATAAGTACTCCTGTATCTTTTCTATCATCCATCGCCTTGCATTCGTGAATGATTTTATCTACAAGTGTTGTTTTGCCGTGGTCAACGTGTGCAATAATTGCAATATTTCTTATGGATTCCATACAAATTTATTTTCGATCTACTATTGATCGGATTATTATTTTAATTATGAACTAAAGTCTTCTTTCTTTATAGTTATTCTACGGCCTCGATATTTTAATATTTTACTACTATCCATCATTTTAGCAAATTTCTTATCTATCTCTACAATACAATGACTTTTTTTGATGTCAATGTTTCCAATTTGTTTTTTATTTAGACCTGCATGACCCGCAAGTATATCTATCAAAATACCTGGATGTACATTATCTATCTTGCCAATTCCTACAAAATATTGTTCCATGTGTGGATTAGGTGCATATCCCCTACTACTTCTTTCTCCTCTTTGGCCACCATCATCACTTCTACCTTCACGTCTTCCTTCATCTCTTCTTCCTTCGTCACGTCTACCATCTCTACTTCCATATCTATCATCACGTCTACCATCTCTGCTGCCGCCTCTGTCGTCACGTCTTCCATCTCTACCACCTCTATCGTCTCTTCTTTCGTTAAGCGAAACGTTTAAGTCATCTTTCTCCACTTTTTTATAGAGTTTGTTAAACTCTAAAGCAAGGATTTTTTCTATTAAATCTTGTTTAGACAAAGATTCGAACATTTCGGATGCCTTAGAAATCATCTCGTCATTAAGTTCTATAGTATCTGTAGTCAATACTTTTTCAGTCCACTTCTCCAATTTTTTATTATACATTTGAGATTGTAAAGGCACCTTGATATGCTTAATATCTACCCCGATAGTACGTTCAAAAAATCTAATACGTCCTATATCTTGTTGAGTAACTATAGCTAATGATGTTCCTTTTTTACCCGCACGAGCTGTCCTTCCACTTCTATGTGTATAATACTCTGGATTTTCAGGCAAAGAATAATGCACCACGTGAGTTAATGAATCTACATCAATACCACGAGCAGCAACATCGGTAGCCACCAAGATAGAAGTTGCTTTATTTCTAAATTTTGCCATCACAGCATCTCTTTGAGACTGAGACATATCACCATGAAGTGGCTCAGCACGATATCCCTCTTGCTCCAAATATTCTGCTAGCTCTTGGGTATCCATCTTCGTTTTACAGAAAATAACTCCGTAAAAATCTGTCAGGTAATCTAATACTCTTTTGAGAGCTGCTTCTTTATCATGTTTGTGTACATAAATATACTTATGATCAATATTTTCATTGGTTTTACTTTCCGAATGAATTTTTACTTCAAAGGGCTTTTCCATATAAGTACCAATAATCCTTCTGATCTCTGGAGGCATTGTAGCTGAGAATAGCCAGATTACTTTCTCATCAGGTGTACCAATTAATATCTTATCGATATCTTCTTGAAATCCCATATTTAGCATCTCATCAGCTTCATCCAGGACCAGAAACTCTAATTGGTCTAATTTTATAGCTTTACGATCAATAAGATCCTGAAGTCGTCCAGGTGTAGCCACAAGAATATGTGGTGGATTACGTTTAATGTCCCTTATCTGAGTAGTAATGGGAGTACCTCCATAAACTACTTGGGTTCTCAACCCTTTCTTGTACTTACCAAAATTTTCAAGCTCCTTAGCAATTTGCTGAGCTAGTTCTCTTGTGGGTGCTAGAATAAGTGCATAAACGTGTGTAGCGGTTGTATCTAAAAAATGAAGCAAAGGTAAACCGAATGCGGCTGTCTTGCCTGTACCAGTTTGAGCTAACCCAATAAAATCAGGTTTATTTTCTAATAATGCTGGTATGGATTTGCTCTGAATTTCTGTAGGTGTTACAAAACCTATTTCCTCAAGTGACCTTAATATATCATCACTTAGGCCTAAATCTTTAAATGTTTGCAATTGTATATTTTATTTGAAGCCGCAAAGATAATCAAAAATTTTGCAACATGGCAATAAAATAGCCTTAAGATGAATATTCTTTTGTTAATCATTTTGTAATTCTACTTATCCAAAAAGTGCAATAAGGACAAATATGATCTTCAATATGAGTTCAAAAACAGATTTCACGATATATTATATTTATAGTTATGTAAAACTAAGCGACAAAATTAAGGACAAACATTTGAACCTAAAATATAACTTTTATTAGGTATGTTATAAAAGAGTTTTAAAAATAGTTTATCAAGTAGGTATAGAATCAGTGGACAAAAAAATTTGATTAACAAAGCAATATTCAAAAATAATGCTCACCGGTTAATATTTATTTTATTAATTGAAGATATTGTATTCAATTATACTAAATATGGATGCCTAGTTTAAGAGATGAATTAAAAAAATCCCATTCTTGTCAAGAATCCTAGAGTATTTTAGTAGTTTTGCATCCAATTTTGATCAATCAACGAATAATGCAACATCTAAGCGAACAGGAAATCATCAGAAGAGAGAATCTTCAAAAACTTATTGAAGCTGGCATAGAGCCTTTCCCTAGTGACACTTTTGAAGTCAACGCTACGGCCAAGGAGATAAAATCACAATATGTAGATGGTGATGGACAATACCAAAAAGTATCTCTGGCGGGTAGATTAATGTCTAGAAGGATTATGGGTAAAGCTTCTTTTGCCGAATTGCAAGATGCCACAGGAAGAATACAAATTTATATATCTAGAGACGAAATTTGCCCTGAAGACGACAAAACGCTTTATAACGATGCGTTTAAAAAATGGTTTGATTTAGGCGATTATATCGGAATAAAAGGATATGCTTTTTATACTCAAGTAGGCGAATGCTCAGTACATGTCACTGAACTTAAGTTATTATCTAAATCACTGAAACCACTACCCGTAGTTAAAAAGGATGATGAAGGAAATGTTTATGATGCATTTACTGATCCTGAACAACGATATCGGCAGAGATATGTAGATCTTGTAGTTAATGATCATATCAAAGACGTATTTGTCAAAAGAACTAAAATGTATAATTCTATTAGGGAGCATCTCAATACAAAAGGATATCTAGAAGTAGAAACACCGATCCTACAACCTCTTTATGGAGGAGCAGCAGCAAGACCGTTTACTACGCATCATAATACGTTGGACATGAAGCTTTATTTGAGAATTGCTAATGAGCTTTACCTCAAAAGATTGATTGTAGGAGGATTTGATGGCGTTTATGAATTTAGCAAAGATTTCAGGAATGAAGGTATGAGTCGGTTTCATAATCCTGAGTTTACTCAAATCGAGCTATATGTAGCCTATAAAGATTATGAGTGGATGATGAACTTAGTAGAAGAAATGGTGGAAAAGGTAGCCGTAGATCTTCACGGCACTACAAAAGTTCAAGTCGGAGAAAACATTATTGACTTTCAGAGACCTTGGAAGCGCTACACTATGTTCGAAGCGATTCAACATTTTACAGGTGTAGATATCAGTGAGATGGATGAAGATCAACTCAGAGTAACAGCAAAATCCCTGCATGTTCCGGTTGATAACACTATGGGTAAAGGTAAACTAATTGATGAAATATTTGGTGAAAAATGTGAAGGAAATCTCATACAGCCCACCTTTATTACTGATTATCCTGTGGAGATGTCTCCTCTAGCCAAAAAGCACAAATCAAAACCAGGTTTAGTAGAAAGGTTTGAAGCTATTTGCAATAAAAAAGAAATTTGTAACGCTTTTTCCGAACTTAATGATCCGATCGACCAAAGACAAAGGTTTGAAGGACAGTTGGAACTAGGAAAACGAGGTGATGAAGAAGCCATGGTATTGGACGAAGATTTTTTACGCGCATTGGAATATGGAATGCCTCCTACTGCAGGCTTGGGTATAGGGATGGATAGATTAGCCATGATTATGACCAATCAGAACTCCATACAGGATGTACTTTTCTTTCCACAAATGAAGCCTGAAAAGTCTGAAAAATCTGAATAAAACCCAATTGTGATTTTAATACTCTATATTATTGCTTTAATACGTGCTATTTTGGTTTTTGGTAGCATGGCCATATTCATGCTATTTTATGGAATCTCATGTATCTTTATTAAACATACGAAAGAACGGGCACTTAATTTAAGAATGAATTACCTTAAATATATAGCCATACCCGTATTAAATATAAAGATTATAAAAGAAGGTAATCCCCAAGATGGAACAGCACTATACGTGTGTAATCACAGATCTTTTGCGGATCCTATAGTAATATGTAGGTACTTAAAAGCATTTGTTATTGCAAAGGCAGAAGTTGCTAACTATCCTATTATAAACAAAGGTGCGGAACTCACCGGAGTTATATGGGTAGATAGAAATAACAAAGATTCTAGATCTGCGACGAGAGAAAAACTTACTGAAACTATTGACCAAGGATTTAATATTTTGGTCTATCCAGAAGGTACAGTAGGCATTCACAAAAAAACTTTACCTTTTAGAAAAGGAACTTTTTTAGAAGCCGCACAAAACGATATACCAGTTGTCCCTGTCGCTATTGAGTTTCGGTCCCATAAAGATCTGTGGCTAAAAGAAAAGTTTATCCCACAATATCTTCATCAGTTTTCTAAATGGAAGACAGAAGTAAAAGTAAAATTTGGTGCTCCGATGATCCACCAAAATGGAGAATATCTTCATCAACATTCGCATGAATGGATTAATAATGAGTTACACTTGATGCAACATAATTGGAGTTATTGCTTTAAATAGAAGTAATTATTTAATCTCTTCTGCCTTTGTAACTATATAATTGGTATCGCCTTGCCACGGAAAAGCATCAACTTTTTCTTCATAGTGAAGTCTTATATTTTTCCCTTCAAGATTTTGAATTTCATTATATATGGTCTCATTTATTACTGAAAACTCAAAGGTACTCTCTTTATTCATAATAGCAGCTCCAGCAAGTTGTAGTTGCCCTTCATATGTTTTGAAGACTTTTCCTTTTTTTGATATTTTAAACAAAATACCAGTTCTTGTACCTTCACTAACTGTATAAGTTCTATAAATATAATAAATGGTGGAAAACAGAATCGCGGCTATTATTGAAATCCAAAGGAGTTTTTTACCAAATGATTTTGCTTTTGTTTTAACAGTCTCTAATGACATTTGAATAAAAATTTAGTTATTATTCTGATAAAAATATCTTCTTCAGCGATACTGCTGATGTTATCTTATAATAGTGATGTCTTTTTTGATAATTTGCTTACCTCCATTGTAATCAGTAAGCTCTAGCATCATAATATAAACACCTTCCTGCACGGGTTTCTGGTTAAAAGTGCCATCCCAGCCATCCGAATTTATACCTGTAGCATAATTTATCTCATCATAAACTTTATTACCCATCCTATCGTAAATAGAGACTCTGTCCAGATTAGCCGGAATTTTATTTTTAAAAATTTCTAACCTATCATTTACACCATCTCCATTTGGAGAAAAAATATTAGGTACAAAAAATTTCAATTCTGAATCTATGGAAATTTTTATAGAAGCACGTGATTCGCAGCCATTTATTGTAAATACTTCCAAGAATATTTCTTCTGATTTCAACCCCGTATAATCAAAATCAAAATCTGACCCTAAAACATTACCCGCAGCATCTTTCCATCTGATGATATCAATATCACTATTAGGATAATTAGATGTAAAAGAAAGTGTAGTAGACTCGTTAAACACCAATGTTAAGGCTTCATCTGATTTTACCGTGAAAAGCTGAGGTTCTATTATCTCAAAACTACTCTGGTAAACACATTCATGAATATCACGAACTTCCAAATTATACACACCTGATTTTAATTGTTCAATATTAAGGGTGGTTAGCTTTTGACCATTTAGGTAATACGTATAAGGCGCAAAACCACCTACTGCAGTATTTATATCAACCGAACCATTAGACTCTCCAAAGCAAAGGGGATTTTCATAGGTAAAGTTCAAAGCAGAAGGTTTATTGGTCTCTTCCGTTATGTTTAAAACCCCAGACTTAGCGCAACCATTAGATTTATCCAACACATTGATCGCATAAGACCCTGGGCTACCCACTTCAAGTTTCAGATCAGTGTCTTTTGAAAGAATTTTACCATTTGACGTGCTCCACCGATATTCCATTTGGGGATTTAAGCTAGATTGTGGAGTAATTTCTATCGATTTTGTATTACAATTCCATTTAGGTAGATTTGTATCTATGGTGAGTGTTGGGTCTATTTTTTTATCAGCAACAAATAAGGATTTTTTACTCCAGCATTTACTAGTGCTTGCCAACACATCTACTTGATAGGTACCTTCTTTGGTCACCAAATGACTGATTTTATCAATATGGCTGCCATGAAATTCTTCTGATCCGGCATCAATTTTATTCCATCTTATAGAATCAAACGACATATTTACCGCAGCAGTCATTAAAGCTATTGGTTTATAACATGTCAGTTCGTCGCACTGAAGGTTAATATCCGCTTTAGCAAAATTTGTATTTATGATAAAACTAGTATCCAAAATACAGCCATTTGCACCAGTCAAAGATAATCTATAAGGCAATCCAGTGCTAGCATTAAGGGAATCAACTTCAATATTTAAGGAATTGAATTTCTGGTTTCTCGGAGAAGTCCATTGCGTATTTATGATATTATCATTGGTTATAATGGTAATAATCGGTTTTGGATCTCTAGGTAATAAACATCTTACAATGGGCAAAAAAGCAGTAATTTCAGGCTTTTTAAAATTAGACGTAATGTCTATCTCTTCCCTATCGGCACATGTAGTACCATTGGAAGTATAAGAAGTTTCAAAAACATATTTACCTGATTTGTCAATCACTGTAGTAGCTGCATTTTCGATTACAGTACCATTAGATGTCAGCCATTTAGATGATACACCATTAGAAACATTGGATTGCACGATTCCATTTAATATAATGCTGCTGCGATTACAATTCAATTCCAAAGCTGAAGGTACAATGGATGCATTTAAACTAATAACTTCAACTGTAAACTTATGCTCAAGTGAACAATCTACCAAATCTTGCACTGTATAGCTGCCTGCTGAATTGTAAGCAATATTTTGAAAATTAAAAGAGCCACCATCACAAATATATTGAGTACCCAAAAGATTGAGTTTTGAAGTACCAAATACAAATTGTTTTCTTAACAATTTACAAGGATCAGCATCACAAATTACTATAGTGTCTTTAGTAATAAGTTTCCCACAATAAGTCACAGATGTCCCAGGACAAACATACTCTAATGGCTCATCAACAGAAATAGGTGGTAGTACTGTAACTGTCCAACTATTGATTTTACCAGCCGCAACATTGGCACAACTTCCCACATAAAAAGGGTTGAAATGGGTTTCAGCACTTATTGTGTAAGTTCCTGGCTCTGTAAAAATAATATCAGTATTCTTACCAGTGGATTTATTATCTTTAAAAGAAGCACCCACTGAAGGGGACACACTCCAAGCATAACATATACTGTCCTTAGGGTTAAAATTATTGGGTGGCGCACAAGCATTACTAAAGTTTACTGCTCTTTCTGGTTCAGTCAAATTATATGTAACAGGTATATTTTTTTCAGAACAGGCAATTGTATTTTGACCAGTTATAAATCCTTCTGTCAAACTATTAGGATTAGGTGGATCTACTGGTGATGTGTCGATACCGTGAATAACTTTAACACTAAAAGAGCAAACTGTGATAGTCACTAAATCAACGTTGAAGCCATCTAAATAAAGATAAGCAATTTCTCCAGGAACAAACTGATTGGATGAAACTCTAAAAGTACCAGTCACCCCAGGTGGACTAGATGGGTTTTGAGAGCAATCTAGCCATTTGTTTTTACTACAACCACTATACAGACCTACTTGAACTCCGGCATTTGGGTGTGTACCGGCATTCAATCCGTTTTTGATATCAAATAAGTAACATGAATGAACATTGAGCTCTAAAGTTACAGAAGTAGAACAAGGGACAAATGAAAACCAAATAATATTTTGAGCTGTACCATTTCCATTGCAAATGCCTCCAGACCAAAGTTGAGGTGCACTGTTTTTTTCTGGCAATTTCCCAGTGTACCCATCTAATTCGCTTCCACAAATATACTTTGCACTAGTACAAATTTCTCCCGGAGGGCCTGATTCAAATACACATTGCGCTTTTAGAGAATCCTTTTGAATCCATAAAAAAGCTAAAAAAACCAAACCTAAAATTTTTTCAAACTTCAAAACTCTAAATTTTTAAATCAAAAATCACTATAATACTGATTGATAAATATTTACAAATATTATAATATCATATAGGTTATGATAATTTAATATTGGAGCAAAATTAACAAATTTATTCGCAATTCATACTATATAACAATAAAAACTATACCAAAAAAATGAACGTATAGTTAAAATAAAAGTTAACCCTTTTAGAATGACTGTGAATTAGAAGATTAAATGCTACGATATGTAGATTTTACTCTAAATATAAGTTTTTAAAGAACTTAATTGTTATCACTTAAAAGAAATAAAAAAGTCAGATTCGAGCCATAAAGCCACAATAAAATAAGCACATCGTTGATAAATCGTGCACCATCATTTCTTTTAGCAAATATTTAGTATTAATTTCATACCTTTGCGGCTCTTAATAAAAATAAGCTTTTAAACCAGATCAATATGGGACTTCAGTGTGGTATCGTAGGCCTACCAAATGTAGGAAAATCAACCCTTTTTAATGCACTCACTTCAGCGAAAGCATTGGCGGCTAATTATCCGTTTGCTACTAAAGAACCTAATTTAGGTATGATTGTGGTGCCAGATGAGAGACTTAACAAACTAGAAGAACTGGTGGAACCTCAAAAAGTTATCCCTACCAGCGTAGAGATTCTGGATATTGCAGGTTTAATTAAAGGAGCGAGCAAGGGAGAAGGACTTGGCAATCAATTTTTAGCTAACATACGCGAAGTTGATGCGATCATACACGTGGTAAGATGTTTTGAAGATGACAATGTGATCCACGTGGATGGCAGTGTAGATCCTGTGAGAGATAAGGAAATTATTGATCTAGAATTGATCTTTAAGGACATTGAAACAATGGAAAAAAGAATCGATAAGCTAAAAAAACAAGCTAAATCAGGATCAAAAGATGATGCCATCAATGTAGAATGGGCAGATACGCTCTTGAAGCATCTAGAAAGTGAAAAACCTGCTAGAAGTTTTGAAGTTGAAGAATCTTTTGAAGAATTGTTTAAGGATTTATGCTTATTGACTAGTAAGCCTATATTATATGTTTGTAATGTAGACGAATCATCAGTAGCAGATGGGAATAAGCATACCCAAAGATTTTATGAAGCCGTAAAAACTGAAAATGCTGAAGTATTACTGATTTGTGCTGGTATAGAAGCTGAAATTGCAGAATTGGAGAGCAAAGAAGAGCGAATGGAATTTATTGAAGCAATGGGGCTGAATGAACCTGGAGTAAATAAGATTATCAAAGCTGCGTATAGATTGCTCAACTTATACACATACTTTACTGCAGGAGTAAAAGAAGTTAGGGCCTGGACGATTAAGAAAGGCTGGAAAGCTCCACAAGCAGCAGGAGTTATACACACAGACTTCGAGAAAGGGTTCATCAGAGCAGAAGTTATAAAATACAATATTTTTGTTCAATATGGCTCAGAATCTGCCGTCAAAGAAGCGGGTAAAATGGGAGTAGAAGGTAAAGAATATGTAGTAGAAGACGGTGACATCATGCACTTTAGATTTAACGTATAAAACTGATTACTATCACACAAGATTTTAAATATTATATTTTTTACAAGCCTTACAATGTACTCAATCAGTTTAGTAAAGAGAGGCCTGATCATATCACCCTAGCAGATTTTCTGTTGGTTGAAAAGGATGTTTATCCCATAGGTAGATTGGACAAAGACTCAGAAGGTCTCACTATACTCACCAATGACACTTCATTTAATGCTGCTTTGCTCCACCCTACCAATAAACATAAACGGACTTATATGGTACAGGTGGATAACGATATCAATGAGAAATCCATACAACAAATTTCTCAAGGTGTGGAAATAAAACTTGACAACGGCACCTACAAAACCAGACCCTGTATCGTTAAAAAGCTTCAAAAGCCACCTGTATTACCAGAAAGAAATCCACCTGTTAGATTCAGACAAAATATTCCAACATCTTGGGCTCTGATAGAACTCACTGAAGGTAAAAATAGACAGGTAAGGAAAATGTTTGCAGCTGTTGGATTCCCTGTACTTCGGTTAGTCAGAGTACAAATAGAAGACCTTAAGCTAGGTAAGCTTGAGCCTGGAAAACATTATACTATTCAAAAAGAAGAACTGATAAAACTACTACACATAACTCCGGAATCCCTAAAGCCTAAAGCCGCTAGAAAACCACATCCTCTCAAAATAAAAGCAAAAGCAAAGCCTAACTCAGCCAAAACTAGTAGTAAGTTCAATCCAAATATCAAAAAGAAAAAGTAATTCCAATTATCTTTTTAATTCATTTTTTAATTTTCAGTATGAGGTCTTGATTAGTTTGAAAACATTTAAACTGTAATTTTGTATTGGTAACTAACAATATCGACTTATGAATGATGTAAAAAACCCTATAGATAAGGATAAGATCACCGAGACACCCCATTTATTACCTTATGCGCATCATGTGGGTAGCGCTATTATTAAGCCATTGGATAAGGGTAAAACTAAAGGTGTGGCCATGAAAGCAATGTACCAACAGACCGAAACTCAACTAACCCAAATCAAGGAACAAGTAGAGACGCTTATCCGACAAGCTCAAGCCATACATGATCGAATTCACATCTCTGAGAAAATCTATAAAGCTGATTGTGGTTTTAAACCAATACATGGCAGCACTTACTATCTTTACGAGAAAAAGGATAAGACATGGACAATATCTATGGTCTCGCCTAGTGAATGGGGCAACAGAATGCCCTACAATTTTGTGGCTACAATTGAACTACTAGCTGATAGCACTTGGAAGATTATAGAAAAATCAGCCGATATTTAAGTTGATTATTTTTTTATAAATATTTCAACCTACGCAGCTTTAAAAAACTACATAAGTTCGTTTGTTTCGACTATTAGTCAGTATATTTGCCCATAAATACTTATTATGACCATTACTCTAGTCCTTGTCATCATTACTTGCATAGTTTCCATAGCTTGTTTCAACAATCAAAATTTATTTAATCAACTCAAGCATTATCCTATTATTGAAGCTCGAAAAGGAGAATATTTCAGATGGTTGACTTCAGGTTTTGTTCATGGTGATGTCATGCATTTATTTATCAATATGTTTGTGCTCCACGAATTTGGAAGGACTATAGAATCTTATTTATCTTTTCATTTCGGGGCCACTGTGGGTGGTATATTATTTGTTGTTTCCTACCTACTCATTATCGTGATGGGCGACATACCTACCTATTACAAAAATAAAGAAAACCCACATTTTGCTAGTGTAGGTGCGTCAGGTGGAGTTTCTGGAATTATTTTTATGTTTATTCTTTTAAAACCATGGAGTATGTTGGGCTTGTTTGCTATCATACCTGTACCCGCAATAGTTTTTGGTATCTTGTATTTATGGTATTCTACTTGGGCATCCAAAAATCAAAATGGAAATATAGACCATGAAGCGCATTTTTATGGTGCAGTCGCAGGAGTTTTGATAGCTGTAATTAGCAGACCCCAAATAATAATGGAGTTCACTCATAAACTGATCAATGAGTTTCCATTATAATACAAAAAACTTAACTTAGGATATATTTCCCGAAAGGGTACTTTTACTTATTTGCTTTAGCGTGATCCTCTAGAAACTTTGCTAAACCTATATCAGTAAGTGGATGGTTTAATAAACCTAGGATACTGCTTAGTGGACATGTAACTACATCGGCTCCAGCTTTGGCAGCTTGAACGATATGTAATGGAGTACGAATAGATGCAGCAAGAATTTCAGTAGAATAACCTTGAATAGAATAAATAGAAACAATTTCTTCAATAAGTTTCATTCCATCCCATGAGATATCATCTACTCTACCTACAAATGGAGAAAGGTAACTTGCACCTGCTTTGGCAGCTAAAATAGCTTGTCCTGCAGAAAACACTAATGTACAGTTTGTGTTGATTCCGTTTTCGGAAAAATAAGAAATAGCTTTAATCCCATCTTTAGTCATAGGTACCTTTACGACGATATTATCCGCTAAATCAGCTAGTTTTTTTCCTTCTTCGATCATGCCCTTAAAATCAGTGGAGATGACTTCAGCACTAACATCACCTTCAACCAACTTAGCGATTTTTTTATAGTGGGAAATGATGTTTTTATCTCCTGATATACCTTCTTTGGCCATTAAGGATGGATTCGTAGTTACTCCATCTAGGATACCAAGATCCATAGCTTCCTTTATCTGATCTATGTTGGCAGTATCAATAAAAAACTTCATGTTGGGGATATTTAGGTGTGAAAATAAAAATGTGAGGAAACACGCCGTGCCGCTCAACTTCTTACCCTTGCTGTATTTCTACCCTGGGGGAGTTCAGAAGGAGCTGGCCGCATGCCCCTCACAACGCAAAGGTATAAAAAAAAACCATTTCCAAAAATATAAACAGTAACTTTTAGTTCATAATTATCATATCACAAACTGGCATGCTATATTAAACCATTATCTATCAACAACATAAGGAGAATTTAATATTTAATAATTATTGAAAACGATTTGAATAATCCTCCAAGAATGTTAATTCAATATGTGCTAAGGAATAGGTATAATCGCATTAGTCTCATCTAAAAAATCGCTTTCAACTAGTTCAAAATACTGCAAACTTTACAAAAATTATATTGGGTATATCTTAGAATAGATTACTTTTGCATCTTTAACCAAACAGATAAAATACAATGGCAAAAAAATACCAAATTTTCGACGAACCTGCGGCCCTAACTTCTGTAGCTGCCTTTCATGATATGTTTCAAATGCCTGTCTTACTTACGCCAGCGATCCCAACCGAAAACAGATGTCAACTCAGAGTTGCATTACTCCAAGAAGAATTGGATGAATTAAAAACAGCGATATTGGAGCATGATATAGTAGGCATTGCAGATGCCTTAAGTGATTTGCAATATGTATTATCCGGAGCAGTTTTAGAATTTGGTCTTGCCAATAAGTTTAAACAACTCTTTGACGAAGTGCAACGATCTAATATGAGTAAAACTTGCAAGTCACTAGAAGTGGCACAAGCTACTCAAAAATACTACCTAAATGAAAAAAATACGGCATCTTATATTACAGAAAGAGAAGGAGAATATTTGGTATTCAGACAAGAAGACAACAAAGTACTCAAATCTGTGGAATATTCCGAAGCCAATCTTGAAGCTATTGTTTTTGATAAAGCTTGACTTATTTGAGGCCAAAATAAATATCAATACTAAAAGTCTTGATTTGATGAGTCTCCTAAAATTTTAGGTATTTACATTATAATTATTAAAAAATTAAATAAAAATTACCAAATGAAAACAAGAATCTTAATGTGTACGGGCTTGTTGATACTTATCAACTATACGGTTTCTCAAGCACAAGAAACATTTTTTAACCCGGATTATGCATTAGAAAATCCCTGCCTGCCCTACGGTACGGCGAGGCAGGTATCCCGAAGCTAAACTTCGTGCCTTTGGCTCGACAAGGTCTGCAAATCAGCATCCGCCGCGGCGGACTATTTTTCTTCTGTAACCGTAGCGGT
>CAMBRK010000007.1 GCA_945870185.1 Aureispira sp. CCB-QB1
GCAAAACCTGTCGAAGACGAAAGAGTCATCCGACGAAAAAGTAATGGGTTAGTACTTAGTTTTTATTTTTTTTTAAACCACGTCAAATCACAAAACAAAGTGGTTCAGTTTCGACCGGAATAGGTGGTTCAGTTTGACCGGAATATACACTTAGAAAAAAATTAAAAAATTCTCACTTGATTACGGATGAGAAGAGTACACAAGTAGAAATTATTCCTTTCGATTATTTATGGGAGTTGATTGTTGACATTTTAAAAGAAAAGCAAGCAAAACAATTTCAACTTTTACTTTTTATTTTAAAAAAATGAACAAAGCAAGCTTTAAAATTATTTGTTACTTTTTCGACCAAATTTTTTATTTTATGTTTATACGTTTTTCTCTTTTGGTTTTATTGATATTACATGCTACATCAGGATTCAATCAAACTTGGCAACTCATAGACTCAAAAGATGTTGAAATACGAGGTCAAAAAGACCTTGAACCGCAGTCAGGAATAGTATATAATACCAATGACGACGAAATAAAAAACTTATTGTGGTCAGCAGAACATGAACTCAATATTGATGTCCAAAATTCACGTACAGTTATAAATGTGGGCATGCCTAATGGGGAAATGGATTCCTTCAAAATTGTACAATATGATATGATGGAATCTGAACTTGCATCTAAATATTCCGATATTCGTACTTTTTATGGTGTTTCACTTAATGACAAACTTAGAAGAATTAGAATTGATTATACTAATCACGGATTTAGGGCTGTAATTTCCTCACCTGAAGATGATAAAATTTTTATTGACCATTATCAACGCAATGACAAAAATACAAGAATTGTTTATTATAAAAAGGATTACAAAAAAGTACCATCTTGGGGTTGTAATGTAACAGATCATTACGCTTTGGAAAGAGATGCTTCAAGTGGTGCACGTATTGGTGACTGCCAATTGAGAAGTTATCGTTTAGCTCAAGCTACTACTGCTGAGTATAGCAATTATCACGGGGCTACCAGTTCTTCTCAGTCGGGTTTAGTATTGTCTGCGGTAGTCACTGTTATCAATCGGATTAATGAAGTTTATGAACCTGAAGTAGCCGTTAGGCTCGTTTTGATAAATAATACTAATCTAATTTTCTACTATAATGCAGCCACTGACCCTTATACTAATACTTCTAATGATTTGAATGCTAACCAAACCACATGTACTAATATTATTGGAAATGCAAATTATGATATCGGACATTTATTTGGCACAGGTGGTGGAGGCGTAGCTCAGTTGGGCTCTGTTTGTAATTCTACAGGAAAAGCCAGGGGTCTTACTGGTTCCGGAACTCCTGTAGGAGATCCTTTCTCCATAGACTATGTCGCACATGAAATAGGTCATCAGTTTGGAGGTAATCACACTCAATTTAATAATTGTAATAGAGTCAATGCAGCAGCAATGGAACCAGGAAGTGCATCTACTATTATGGGGTATGCTGGTATTTGCAATCCTAATGTTCAAAACAATAGTGATGCTTATTTTCACGCAAGAAGTCTTCAGGAAATTAAAACATTTTTATCTGGAAACGGGAATAGTTGTGCTCAAATTGTAAATACATTTACCAATACTACGCCTTCAGTAACAGCTCAGACTAATTACAGCATTCCTATATCCACGCCTTTCGTCCTGACCTTAAGTGCTTCTGATCCAGAAAATCATCCTTTGACATACGCATGGGAGCAAATGAATAGTTATTCTGCGAACCAAACTATGCCACCAGCATCCACGAATACTTCAGGTCCAGTTTTTAGGAGTGTGTTTGCCACTACTTCACCTTCCAGATACTTTCCTCCATTAACGAATGTTATCAACAATACCACAAATACTTGGAATGTTTTACCTGCTGTAGCTAGAACTTTAAATTTTCGGGGTATAGCCAGGGACTTTACTGGTGTAGCCGGTTGCAATAACGAAATCAACATCACTGTTTCTACTGTTACAGCTTCGGCTGGTGCATTTACTGTAACTTCTTTTAATACAGCATCGTCCTGGATAGTAGGAGAAAATAGAACTATCACCTGGAATGTGGCCAATTCTAATGTAGCACCAGTTAATGCCGCTAATGTAGATATCTTATTTTCTATAGATGGTGGTAATACTTTTCCCATAACACTTGCAACAGCAACACCCAATGATGGTTCGCAAGTTATTGTAGTTCCTTCCAACCTTACATCACAAGGTAGAGTAATGGTAAGAGGTACAAATCACATCTTTTATGATATGAATAACATTAATATAACAGTTACTTCGCCACCACAATCATTTAGCTTGACATCCAATCCTAGTTCTTTTGTCATTTGCTCAGGCCAGACAATTTCCTCAACGGTACAAGTTATAGGCGCAGGAGGTTTTAACCAACCTGTAAATCTATCTGTAACCAATCTTCCATCTGGTTCAACTGCAACTTTTTCTCCCAACCCGGTTTTGCCTGGCAACTCAGCAACTCTTGAAATATCTGGATTGATAACAAGTGGTAACTACAATTTGACTATTTCAGGAGTCAGTGGATCCTTAAGTAATAATAACAGCTTTTCTGTAACAGTCAATCCTAACCCTTCATCTCCTTCATTATTATCACCACTGAATAATGCTGTTGGAATAAGTACCACACCAAGTCTTACCTGGTCAAATATAGCTGGAGCAACATCTTACGAAATGATCTTGGCTTACGATACTCAATATGAAGAAGTAATTGCAACTTATAGTGGTATTCAAACATCATTTCAAGTATCTAATCCGATTTATAATGGTTCAGAAGTTCACTGGAAGGTAAGATTGGGAAATAATTGTGGTTTAAGTGATTGGAACGAAAGAACATTTACTGTCGATTCATGTGTGAGTTACTTTCCACAAACATTGCCTGTAAGCATTCCTTTTGGAACATTCCCTGTAACTTCTACATTAAATATATTGGACAAAGGTGTAGTTCAAAGTGTAAAATTATTAAACCTTACAGGAAGTTACGTTAATGGTATTCAGCCTTTGGACTTTACTCTGCAGAATCCTCAATCTGCCCAATCAATTTTTTGGGCCAATCCTTGTAATAGAGAAACATCGTACAATATACAGTTTGAAGACACTGCGCCATTACCTAATTGGCCTTGTCCGCCCGATAATGGAAATACTTATCAACCATCAAATCCTCTTTCTGTTTTAAACAATCAACAACAAAAAGGAATATGGACTTTGACAATAAATAGAAGCAATATGTCATCAGGTTCATTAACAAACTGGGGCGTAAAAACATGCGCAACTCAATTCTGTAGATTAAATGTAGATCATACGAGACAAGATGGACCCGGTTCACTAAAAGAGGCCATATCATGTGCCGGCGTTGGAGATACTATTCGTTTTTCTTCTGTTTTGAATAATGATACCATAGATCTCAAAGGTCAAAACTTAATAATCAATAAAAATTTGATCATTGAAGCACAACCTAATCAAAATATTCACTTAATATCGAGTAGTACTAATCCTGTCATAATCAACAACACTACTGGAAACGGTTTAACTATTAAAGGTATTCATATCCTTTCATTAAATGCAACCAATGGTACCACGATTATAAACAACGGCAATTTGATATTAGAAAATGTCAAACTTTATAAAAATCCAAATAGTACATCGACAGTGATAAACCAAGGATCAGGAATTTTAAATATTTTGGGAGTATCAGAAATAATACAAGAATAGTAATACCCATTTATGCCATCAATTACAAATACTTTTTATATGCATATTTGAAGGGGCATATCCTAGCTGTGCAGATTTTTTAATATCTATACATGCTTTTTTCATATCCAATAACTTTGTATAAGTGATGGCCCTATTAAAATAAGCTTCTGCAAAATCTTTGTTTTCATCATTAGCTTCTGTAAAATCAGCTAGTGCATTTTCGTAATTTTTCATTTCTAAATGACATGTTCTTCTTAAAACATAGATTTCTGCATTGTCTTATTCTTTCTTCAAAATATGTGTATAATCCTGAATAGCTTCCTCATACTTTTTGAGTTCAAAAGAAACTATTGCCTTACTCTTTAGCGCATTGAAATGATCGGGGTTTACCTGAAGACAAATGTCAAAATCTGACAATGCAGCATTTTGTCATCAATCATAAGCTTGGCATATCCGCGATAGAAATACAAATCAGAATCTGTGGGAAGCTTCCTGATAGCAGACGTCTCTTCAGATATCGCTTCCTTCCACATTTCGAGTTTTAAATATGACTTGTTTGACATTCGGTATTCTTAAAAATCAAAATTATTAAGAATATGTATACTTTGCGGTTCATTGGCTTCAATGATTGATAACTGATTTTTAAAAAATTTGAACTATAGGGTACTTCTATTGTTTGGCATTGTTGCTAAAAAAGAATGTTTTTCCTTACTTTTGAGCTCTTTATTTATCTTAATTATATAAAATTCATGGCTTACCCTAACGATAATAGGAATATAGACCAAGATCCAAATGCATCCGAACGCAAAAAGGATCACATTGACCTGGCTTTCAAATCTATAGTGTCGCCTTCAGAAATTGATACTCGATTTTATTATGAGCCAATGCTATCAGGGCATCCTAAAGATTCCAATCATATTGAAAGCCAGTTTGATGGGAAATTATTAAAAGCTCCTCTTTGGGTGTCTTCCATGACAGGTGGAACCGCCAAAGCTAAAACCATAAATGAAAATCTTGCCAAAGCGTGTGGAGAATACAAATTAGGCATGGGGCTCGGCTCCTGCAGACAATTATTATTTAGTGATGAATATTTAAAAGATTTCCAAGTCAGAAAATGGACACATCAACAACCATTATATGCAAACCTAGGTATTGCACAAATAGAAACTTTGGTAAATGATAAAAAACTTCATTTAATCATAGAGCTTATTGATAAATTAGATGCTGACGGACTCATTATTCATGTCAATCCAATGCAGGAATGGTTACAGCCTGAAGGTGACAGATACTACCAATCCCCCGTTGAAACCATAGAAAAAGTCCTTCATTCTATCGATATCAAAATAATTGTCAAAGAAGTTGGTCAAGGTTTTGGTCCCGAAAGTTTAGAAGCGTTATTAAGATTACCACTAATTGCCGTGGATTTTGGTGCTTCTGGTGGTACTAATTTTGCACTTTTAGAGATTTTGAGATCATCATCTCCTATGTTTGTTGAAAACTTCAAACCTTTGGTTCAACTAGGACATTCTGCCCAAGAAATGGTAGAAATAGCCAATAAAATAAATACGAAACTAGCTGCTCAACGTCAGTGTCGTCAACTGATCATATCTGGTGGAATCGCCGATTTTTTGGATGGATACTTTTTGACTGAAAAATCAGAGATTCCTGCTATCTATGCTCAGGCTTCTGGTTTTTTGAAATATGCTATGGATAGTTATGAAGTGCTACAGCAATATGTAACTGCTCAAATCAATGGACTAAGTTTATCTAAAGCTTTTTTAAAAATAAAATATTAATTCATGAGTGGGAAAAGTGTATCAGGGTTTTCAAAATTTGATAAAATTCAAAAGCTTAGATGGATAGACGAGGCTTATGGAAATAATGAAGCGACGTTTTCTTCTAGTTTTCAATCCTTTTGGTTGGAAGACGTTCATGTACAAAAAACTATAGATGGGTTTAGTGAAAATACTGTAAGCAACTTTATCATGCCCTTTGGTTTGGCACCCAATTTCTTGATTGATGGAAATACATATTGTGTGCCGATGGTCATAGAGGAAAGTTCGGTTGTTGCTGCAGCCGCAGCAGCAGCAAAATATTGGAAAGATAGAGGTGGATTCAAAACCACAATTTTAGGTACTAGTAAAGTAGGTCAAGTTCACTTTATCTGGAAAGGGAGCAGAGATTTATTAAAAAAACTTTTTCCTGAGCTTGAAGAAAGCCTAAGAATAAACGCTGCATCGATTACAGAAAATATGAATAAGAGAGGAGGCGGAATTTCCCATATAGAGCTTTTAGATTTTACAGATCAGGAAAAATATTTATTTCAGATAAGGGCTCATTTTGAAACTTGTGATTCCATGGGTGCCAATTTTATAAACTCCGTCTTAGAAAACTTTGCAGAAAACCTTGAAAACTTCTTTTTAACACACAAAGATATACCTGATCATGACCGAGATCTAAACGTGATCATGTCTATACTTTCCAATTATACTCCCGAATGTGTAGTGCATGCAGAGGTCTCCTGTAAAATTTCAGAACTTGGAACATTTGCCAATGGTATGATGGCAGAGCAACTAGCTGAAAAATTTCGCATGGCCGTTAGAATCGCTCACATCGACCCTTATCGAGCAGCTACACACAATAAAGGAATATATAATGGCATCGATGCGGTAGTGTTAGCCACAGGCAATGATTTTAGAGCTATTGAAGCCGCAGGACACACCTACGCAGCAAGAGATGGACAATATAGAAGCTTGAGTTACTGTGATATTAGTGATGGAATTTTTAAATTTTGGCTTGAAGTGCCCCTTGCATTGGGAACTATAGGCGGCCTTACTTCTTTACATCCACTTGCAAAAAATACTCTCGAAATTCTAGGCAATCCATCGGCAGAACAACTGATGAGAATTGTAGCATCGGTAGGCTTAGCTCAAAATTTTGCTGCAATAAAATCTTTGGTTACTACCGGTATACAATCTGGGCATATGAAAATGCATATGATGAACATACTCAACAGTTTACAAGCTAATGATAAAGAAATACAGTTGGCATTGCAAAATTTTGAAAACAAAACCATTTCATACTCTAGCGTGAGAGATTTTATCGAGAGTGAAAGAAATGGCTAATCGTATGATAAAAGCAACATATTCATCTTTGATTACGTTAAAATAATACAACTTATGATCTATGAAGTATCTTGTTACCTTACTGTTGTTTTTTATTTGGTTGCCTTTATTTAGTCAAAATAAAGATTTCAAGCTGTTTTACCCACATAAAAATGAACTAGGAATCAATGTAACTAATGTCTTGGGAAACGTTCTTAGTCTAAATCCCAATAATGCTAGTTCACCTTATGGTATCACGTACAGAAGACACTTAGGAAGTTCTAGTTTTCGGTCTGGCTTCAATATCAATATCATCAACACTGAAGAAGATGATTTTTCTACTGGTAATTTTATTACTAGAAACCTTTACATCATGTCAGTAGATACTAGGTTTGGGTGGGAAAAACATATGCTCCTAAGCAAGAAATTTATGTTTTCCTATGGTATTGATCTCTTATTAGGTTATGAAAAAGAAAATTCAGAAATCCTAGACTTTAACCTTGGCAATACATCTTTTATTAGTGATCTCTATACGTTAGGAGTAGGAATCGGGCCGGTATTGAGATTCGAATTCAAAATATCTGACAGATTATTTTTAAGCACAGAAAGTTCATTTTATGGATATCACGAAATGACAAAAGAAACACTCACTATAGGAAATAGTACATCCGACGAACCGGATAAAAGCAGGGCCAATCTAAAACTTGAACTGCCCCAATCTTTATTTTTTAATATTTCATTTTGATATGTCCTATGTTGAGAATTATACTTTTTATATCCACTGTGCTTACTTCCACCGTGCTTAATGCTCAAAAGGATACTACGGTATATGCAGAGGAAGACTTGTATGAAGACGATCCATACTTTTGGTCTTACACCAAAGAAATAGGGATAAATTTCACCCCTTTTGTATCCAAGTTTGTTCCATTCAACCTTGGTGAAAACAGTGCAGGTCCTATAGGTATCAAATATAGAAGATATTATAGTAAGCGCGCATTTGTAGTAAATTTTGGTGCTGATATTTCGTCAGAGATAATTAATAATGGCGTCCCATTTTTCTTTCTTGGTATAGGTGCTGAATCCAGAAAACCGATCACCAAGGATAAAAAAATCACCTATTCTAGTGGTTTAGAAATCTTTCTAAGCGTTGCAGATGAAGACGTAGGAACCTTAGGTATTGCAAAAAATTATGGATTACAATATCATTTTACAAAAAGAATATTTCTTTCCACTGACGCAGCACTTAGACTAGGAAGTGATTTTGAAAGTGAAGGAATCACCATTAAATTTGAGCTACCAGTGGCTTTATTTGTTAATGTGAGACTTTATTAATGTTAAAATTCTACTAAAACTACCAGCATATGATTTTATTCTCTTAATTTTGATCACATTTTTAAAAATTTGTCCAATGAATAAACTTTCAGTTGTCTTATTGAGTATTATTATGGCTACCTTTTCTTGTAGCGATACCAAAGTAATTACAGAAGATTCGCTCTTTCCGGTTTTGCCTGAGACGCCTTATGCGTACAACTCATTGAATCTACCAGTTGGTACTTCTATAAATAACAACTCTTTCCCTGAGTTTGAAATGATAAACGGAGAGTTTGTAATCAAAGAAAATATAAAAATGGAAGTCACTCCTTGGGGAGCTACCTTAGGAAGAGTGCTGTTTTACGATAAAAAACTGTCACTAAACAGCACAGTTGCCTGTGGCAGTTGTCATCACCAAGAAAAAGCTTTTGCAGATGGATTAAAAGTAAGTACTGGTTTTGAAGGTAGAGTCACCGAAAGAAATAGTATGGGAATCACTAATCCTATACTTCAGAACAATCTATTTTGGGATTCAAGATCAAAGACATTACACGACCTTTCATTACAGCCCGTTCAAAATCATATAGAAATGGGTATGGAAAATCTAGACCGTTTGGTAGAAAAGCTTGATAATACCGATTACTACAGACCCCTTTTCAAAAAAGCTTTTGGTAGCGAAGAGATCACTCCTAAGAATATTTCAAGTGCCATGTCTCAGTTCGTAGCTTCTATCACATCCAACAGAGCCAAATTTGACCAAGGTCAAAGTAAAAACTTCTCTAATTTTACTGACTTAGAGAAATTGGGTAAAGATATCTTTCACAGTGATAGAGCCCAATGTTCTTCATGTCATGGTGGCAATAACTTCAGTGCGCTTGATGGACCTTTTGATGCTTATGGCGGTGGCGGTACTTTTGGTACTAACAACAACGACCTAAGAGGTGCCACCAATATTGGATTGGATCTAGTCTACAAAGATAACGGGCTAGGAAATGGCAAATTTAAAATCCCTGGACTTAGAAATGTAGCCCTTACAGGACCTTACATGCATGATGGTAGATTCAATACCTTGGAAGAAGTTATCAACCACTACAGTAATGGTGTAAAACCACACAAACATTTGGATGTTAAATTTACTGATGGAAAAGGTAATGTAAAACATATTAATTTTACGACTATAGAGAAGAAAGCTTTAATTGCTTTTCTAAATACACTTACTGATACCGAAATGACAACTAACCCAAAATGGAGCAACCCATTCAAAAAATAATAAAAATTAAGTAGTTAAAAAAGCCATTCTTTCTCATGAGGAAAGAATGGCTTTTTTATTATGTATATTTCCAACCGATACCTAACTATCTTCTTTTGTAAATTCTGACATAATCCACTTCCATTTCATTTGGAAAAATACGATCATCTATATCACCGCCCCAATTTCCGCCAATGGCCAAATTCAATATCAAAAAATATGGTTTATCGAACGGCCATCCTTCATTGGATACATTTCTCTGTCCTTGACCTTTAGTAGTCTCAAAATACAGTTTCCCATTGACCATAAATCTGATACTGTTTCCATCCCATTCAATACCATATGTATTAAACTGATCCAAAGCATACGATAAAGTATCAAAATGAGTAATCTGCGTTCGTTTCATATGATTATACAACATGGTATGTAATGAAACATGAACAACATTAGGATCTTTTCCCACGTGCTCCATAATATCTATTTCACCACAAAGGGGCCATGATTCCTTTCCTTTTTTTAAACTTTCTGGAAGCATCCATATCGCAGGCCAACTTCCTTTTCCCGCAGGTAACTTGGCAGAAACTTCTATTTTTCCATATTGTAAAGCAAACTTATCATATGTAGTCAACTTTGCTGATGTGTAAGCTGATTGATTGAATGTTTCCTTCAAAGCTCTAATATAAAGTTTGCTGTTTTTAACTTGTGAGTTTTGAATACTTTTGCTCTTGTAATATTGCTTTTCATTATTTCCCCATCCGTGGCCACCTTCATCAAATGACCATTTAGAATCATCGGGCAATCCTTCATAGTCAAACTCATCATGCCATATCAACTCCCATTCAAGATTTTCCTTCACTTTTTTGACCTTTTCAAAAAGTAGCTCAGGTTCATTGGTTGTTATTTGGTCAAATCGCTGAGCTATAAAAAAATCGATATCTTCAGAAGCATTAACTGTCCAAACATTCAATATTAAACCTAGATCCTTAGCTTCCTGAATCCAGTGCTTATTCTTATAAAAAACCTTAAAGTTATAGTCCATACCAGAAATGCCTTCTTTATGAAGCTGTCCAGGGGTCATGTCACCATTGAGGTATTGGGTATGAAGTTTTGGGTCCAATGATAAAAGTTCTCTCAAAATGGCTATGTCAAAAGAAATAAAGGTAATCTGGCTTTTAACTCCTAATGCATTTACTAGCTTAAACACTTCATTGGCAACTTTCTTTCCCCTTTCAGTGTCTATTTTAGACGGTTTGATTTCCAGAACGAGTTTAGTGAAATGATTACTTTTAAAACCTTCATATAAGAAATCCTTCAATTTTGGTAGAACTTCATCATTGTCCAATCTTTTTTGTGATAATTCTGCATACGATGACTTTTCGATATGTTTACCTCCAAAATCTGGATCATGATTCAGTACCAAAAAATTATCAGCAGTCATCCAAACATCAAACTCAATTCCCGCACACTTCATATCTATTGCATACTTTAATGACGCTACTGAGTTTTCAGGAAGTTGCTTCTTCTTCCAAGCACCTCTATGGGCTATCACTGGGTTGTATACCATAGGCTGTGAAAATATTTCATTCCTAACCAACAAAAGCATTAAACTATACGAAAAAAATCTGAACATACCTCCTATTTATGGTCACAATGATACAACACAATTTTCAAAAAATAATTTTAAGTGTCCCTAACTTTTCAAATTAATTAATGAGTCCAATGAGCAAGGCCATTTGAGTATTGGCAAAAGACAAATTTTGAATTGCCATTTGCATAAGCAAGAACAAATAAAAAACTTTATTTTAATACCATGAATGAATCTAATGGATTAGTCTTAAGTGACTAAATTTGAAATAATTATATAAAGCATTAAAAGAATTAAAGTCATAATTACAACTGCATTAAATACTTTAAGTGATTTATATTCCTATTATAGGATTCGAGCCCCATCAGGAAAATAACTGCGGGATCCTAAAGATGATATTTTAACTTTTTTTGATGTTTATTATCCGCTTGGTATGCACCGTTAGATTGTATCCTTCATATCTTATCCATTATATGTACTGCGCTACTCATATCATTTATTTTGTATCATTCAAAATTACGAAAGCATATATCAAATCAAAAATTTTTCGACAAAAGTACATATACTACACCTTAACAGATTTTTAACAGCTAAAAATGAAACTTTTTTTAATTTTTTTCCATTTTAGTCCTATATTTGTATTCATTTTCAAACAAAGTTATCAAAATATGAAACATTTTTTATTTTCTTTATTATTTTTATCTGTAGTTAGCTTAAATGCTCAACAGAAATCAGTACCAGTGACTGGCCAACCTGTAGCTACACCTGTTCAGGCTCAACCTGTGATGAAAAAAGATCCTGCCGTTCAAAAAGCTGTATCTGAAGCAGTTGCAGAAGTTGCAGTTGCTAGGTCTAATGCAAAAATGAGTTTCGAATCGCTATCAGTAGATTACGGTACCATAGAGTATGGTTCTGAGCCACTGAGAGTTGTAAAATTTACCAACACAGGTACGGAGCCATTAGTAATTACAAATGCTAGGGGTTCGTGCGGTTGTACAGTGCCAACATGGGACAAAAACCCTATCGCTCCAGGTCAATCATCTACTATGGAAGTAAGATACGATACCAACAGACCAGGTCCTATCAACAAATCGATCACGATCACAACTAATGAAGGACCAGATAATCATATACTTCAAGTTATAGGCACTGTTCTTCCAAAAAAGGAAGATAAAGCTGTACCAGCTGCAGAACCAAATATCATCAAAGGTAACTAAGAATTATCAATAAAAGATTTGTTAAGCCTCTCCAAGTGTTAAAGCTTGAAGAGGCTTTTCTGTTAATGCTTAATTAATATTGACTTTATGGTGTGCATTCTATCCCCTTCCAAAACTATGGATACTGAAGGTTCATTCATCAAAACTAACGTTACTGTACCGGAGTTGTTGGATAAAACTATACATCTTTCAAGAGTACTGTCTCAATATGACAAAAATCAACTGTCCCAATTGATGAAATTGAGTGAAAAATTAGCATCTCAAACATATGACGAATATCAAAAACTTCAACAGAATAAGTGTAAAGGAAATAAAATGGCTTTATATTCCTATACTGGGGAAGTATACGCTGGACTGCGTGCTCATACCTTTACTTTGGAAGATTTCGAGTATTCCAATAATCATTTGCGTATATTGTCAGGTCTTTTTGGAGTGTTAAGACCCTCCGATGGAATACAGTCCTACAGACTTGAAATGGCTACAAGGCTTCAGATAAACCAAGAACATAAATCTCTATATTCATTTTGGACTAATGATGTAACGAAATCATTAAATCACTTATTAGAAACCACAGCCAGCGCTTTTCTTGCCAATCTTGCTTCCGATGAATACTTGAAAACAGTAAATATTAAAGACGTGTCTAAACCGATAATCAAATTTGAGTTTTATGAAATAAAAAATGGAACCAGAAAATTTATCTCTTTCAATGCAAAAAGAGCTAGAGGACTTATGGCAGCTTTTATCATCAAGAACCAAGTAAAAAGTCTAGATGCTCTGAAATGTTTTGATGGAGAAGGTTACTTTTTTGATTATAAGGCTTCTAATGAACTATGCTTCACTTTCGTTAAACCAGAACGACAATAATTGTTTATGTTTCCATAGGTAATTTTTGTATCAGAACTGTAGCTTAACCAGCTAAAAGTTCATTAAACAAATAAATTACTAAAAGTTAATACTAGATACTCACAATTCAGGCTAATACCGATCAGGTAGCTTAAAAATGAAAACCAGCCATTAGGGTGAACCCGTCAAATGTCGATTTTGGCTGTAAGTTGTAAGCATTTAAAATTCCATATTGGTACTCTAAATCTAGATCAAACATACCTATAGTGACACCAAGACCTGTTACAGCACCCAATGAAGAATCATTTAATGCTCGATAACCATCAACACCTAAACCTCCTTTTGGTGAATCCATGGTAAAATTTACTGATCCTAATATTTTACTTCTTAGTGCTAATTTTTCAGATAATCTCAAGATATTAAAACCCAAACCGCATCTCCCATTTAACATCGTCCAATCCCGTTTCCTGAAGAACTCAGGGTCAGTAGATGACCTCAAACTAGTACTTATATATTGGGCGCCAATTATAAAATACATATTTCCTTCCAAAATTCTGGCATCTGCACCGACCAACCATCCATAATGCATCTCACCATCCTTCGTAATATTCGGATCTTTAGAATAAAGGGTCGTCAAACCTGTTTGTAAGACAAGGCCAGGAGCTTGACTTGTAGCCTTAATAGAAAAGGTTAAAGCCAAAAGAAAAAAAATGAATCTACCCATCTCTAAATTATTATATTCGTTTATATGATAACAAAAATTATGCTAGAAGTTAAAATATGACTACTTATACCTACTTTTGTCACAGAAATAAACAAAATAAAAATGTATCCTGATTTATCATATTTCTTTAACGATATTATTGGCACAGATGTAGACAACTGGACATCGATATTTAAAACCTTTGGATTTATGCTGGTTATGGCATTAATTGCATGCGGCTTCCTTCTAAAGTCCGAACTCCAAAGATATGAAAAGAATGGACTTGTACTACCTATAAAGGTAATCGGAACTCATTCTGATAAAATGACCCTAGCTGACATTGCAGTCAATACTCTTTTTGCTTTATTTTTTGGAGCTAAACTTCCTCTCCTGATTTCAAATTTTGATAAATTCAAAGGCGATCCTGCTTCATTTATCTTTTCAACTCAAGGAATGTGGTGGATAGGAGTTTTAGCAGCTTTAGCTACGGCTGGATACTATCTCTGGTCCAACACTAAAGCAGACCCCGAACCTAAAACTGTAGAATTCCTTCAATATCCTTCCACTAAAACCAATGACATCATTATCATTGCAGGACTTTCAGGAGTATTAGGAAGTAAGCTTTTCTCAATTACTGAGGATTTGTCAGGATTCTTTAGAGATCCTATAGGTTCATTGTTTTCGGGAAGTGGACTCAATATCTACGGAGGATTAATTCTGGCTTTTATTGTTGTTTACTTTTATGTAAAAAAAATAGGCATCAAACCAGTTTACATGATGGATATAGCAGGTATGGGTATCTTACTAGGCTATGCAGTGGGTCGTATTGGCTGCCAGTTATCAGGTGATGGAGATTGGGGTATTGTAGCAGCCGCACAACCCGATTGGTGGATACTGCCTGATTGGTTATGGTCGTACAATTATCCCAACAATGTAAATAATGATGGAGTATTGTTAAGCCAATGTAATCCTGAAGCATTTAATACTGCTAGAGTAGCAGGTATGTCAGTAGAAGATAGCTGTCTGCAATCTTGTGGTATGCGATATTGCCATGAACTTAATCCTGGAGTATATCCAACTCCCATTTACGAAACGACATTCGGCCTCTTGGCGTGTGCAATTCTTTGGCTCAACAAACACAAGTTCAAAATACCAGGTCTCCTCTTCTTTACCTACATGATTCTCAATGGTGTAGAGAGATTCTTTATTGAAATCATCAGAGTAAATGAAAAATATGAAATGTTCGGACTCAATTGGAGTCAAGCCCAATACATTTCTATACTTTTTGTAATTATTGGAATTGCTGGATGGATCTTTTTACTTGGAAATCACAAAAATAAAGTGATTACAAACTAGAACGAATAGCGTCAGCTATTGCTGACATCTCTTCTTTGGGTACTTGTAGCTTTGGTCTACTAAAATTCATGTCACTTACCTCATTCATAGGAATCAGGTGTATATGTGCATGAGGCACTTCTAAGCCTATTACTGATATTCCTACCTTAATACATGGTATAGCTCTACCCACAGCAAGAGCCACTTTTTTAGCAAAAACGATCATTTCTGACAATTCATCATCATCCATGTCAAAGATATTATCAGTTTCCCTTTTAGGAATGACAAGAGTATGTCCTTTAGTTAAAGGAAAAACATCAAGAAAAGCTAAAAATTTTTCGTCTTCTAAAATCTTAATGGATGGTATTTCCCCAGAAACTATTTTTGAAAAAATCGTAGCCATTTACAACGATATTTTAATAATTTTAAAATTTATGAGACCGGCAGGAGTCTGTATTTGAGCAGTATCACCCACAGCTTTACCTAATAATCCATGACCAATCGGTGATGATACAGAAATCTTCTTCTCCTTAAGATTTGCTTCAGCTTCTGCGACCAATTTATAAGTTACCTCAGCTTTATTATTCATATTCATAACAGTCACATTAGTCAATACAGTAACTTTGGATGTATCTAATTGAGATTCGTCAATAATCCTGGCAGTAGCGAATACCTTCTCCATATCATTGATTTTAAGCTCAAGCATACCTTGAGCCGTTTTGGCTGCATCATATTCAGCATTCTCCGACAAATCTCCTTTTTCTCTTGCTTCTGCAATTGCTTTTGCTACATCATCTCTTCCTCTAGTTTTTAGTAACTCCAGATCGGATTTTAATTTTTCATATCCTTCGGGAGTCATATATGAAACTGACATTGTATAAAATTTTAAGTTTGATAAAATAAAAAACAAACGTTTTCACTTTAAGTAAAGTGAAAACGTTTGTTGAAAATTAATGCTTGTATAAGTATTAAACTATCATCAAAGGAAAAAAGTTCCTTAAAATGCAAATCTTACTGTAATATTGTGTGAACCCTTAAATGGATTCGAAGCTCTATAAGCATAATCGATGCCTAAATTATTGGCTCCGCCTTTTGTAATAGGAACTTCCACAGAAGCACCTGCTGACAATCCAGTATATAATCCCTGAGTCTCTATATCCGATGAACCAATATCATATTTATAAGCACCTCTTATAACAAATCGATTTTGGAAAGAAAACTCTGCACCTGCACCAATCTGATCTTTTGAAAAAGCATTAGAAGTAAAGTTTGCTAAACCTCTGATAAAATTGTCCTGACCTACATAAAAGTCATAAGAAACTCCCAAATTCAGCATAGAAGGTAGCTCGAAACTAGCAGCTCTTGAATCATATGACAACTCATAAATAACACCCCCATCAGGCTTTGGATTGTTTCTTCTTTGTGAAAGACCTTCTCCCCCGAATGACATAGGCGTACCTACATTTCTCAAGGAAATGCCTAATTTAAAGTTATCTTTTTCACCAGATACATATTGAACCCCTGCATCTATGGCAACTCCAGAAGCATTTACGTCCTGAATACTTTCAGAAACAAATCTTACTAAAGCACCTACAGAGATTTTATTGGCATAAGTCAGTGAATAACCTACACCCAACTGAAAGAAACTGGGTGAAAAAGTACCACCTGTACCATTAGGTTGATCAGTGGTGGTAACTGGTATTTGTCCAAAATCCAATGAAGCAAACTCTACGCCTAATGCACCAGACTTACCCATTTTAAATCCTATCGCCCCAGCATTTAAGTTCATACCAGATCCACTAAAAAGTCTATTATTGGAAATACCTATCTCCATCTTTTTAATACGACTTAGTCCTGCGATATTGATACGCATGGCCTCTACACCTACCGCAGATGAAGTACTCATAGAATGCAATCCAGCACTTCGACCCCAAGGGTTCATCAGCAACTCTGCTGCACCAGCTTGTCCTTGACGATCGGGATTACCTGAGAACCCACTCGTAGTAAATATTGCAATTAAGATTATAATGGAGTAAAATTTAATATTCATATTGTTACTTTTTACTTAATGATAAAAGGGTTTGAGAAGCAAACAGGTTGGTCTGCTTCTCAAACGATATTATATAATTATAAACCACTAGGGTCAAATGTACGACCAATACCAAACCACTTTATAGTTCGCTCTTCACCGTACTCTGGCGCTGCTATATGGATCAAATATACTCCACTAGCTACAGGAATCTCTCTAAAGTTTTTCATATCCCATTCCAAGTCTGGAAAAACTTGGCCTGTAGAAGTTGGCCTACTATTACCTGCTAAAATGGCACCACGTTCATCCCTATTATATTGTCTTACAAATGATCCATCTATACTATAGATTGTCACTACTGCTTTTGCAGGAAGATTTGTGATCTTGATGATATTAGTAAACTGAGATGTTTCGTACGATGAATATGCATAATAAGGATTAGGAACAACATTAACATTAGATAAGGCTCCTACATACTCTTCTTGAGTTGCTAATTGCTTAGATTCTACATCTTTGAATTCAAACTCATATATAGGCTTATCTCCGCTGGTCAAACATGCTCTTTCTGCAGCCAAATCATATCTTCGGGACTCTCCATAAGGATTGTTTACTCTAACTTTTACTGTAAGATCATTGGGTATCAATCCTTGCTCAAGTGGCAACATTCTTATAGGCAATGGAACACTTGTCCATGTTACTGATGATAAAACTCTATGCTTATTATTTAATGACGGACTCGCGCCACTCGCAGAGTACTTAAGTCTATCATAAAACCCTTTACCTTCGTCATACTCACTTCTGGTTACATATATGTTGTGCTGTCCACCCAAGATCCATGCTCTAGGATCAGTTTGTCCTAAGATTTCTCCATTATTAGGATTTCTTAAAACAAAATCTTCAATCACAGCTTCAGATGATGGGTTAAAGATCAAGTCGCCTCCAATCGGATTTTTGCCTTGCATTACTTCTGCATTATCGCCAGAATACCAACTATTTTCACCAAAGAAAATATTAAGACGCTTTCCAGTTTCAACATCTATGGCGTAACCTGGGAAGTAACTCATCCCTACAGTACCATCATTCAAAGGCTTTCCATTTTGATCTATAGATGGTGTATTTCTTAAGTCAAAGTTTCTAGCACCTCCTATTGTGGTTGCTCCTACAGCAGTTATTAATTCATTTGCTGTTGTCTCTACGACCACACATTTGCTCCACTTAGACTTATCATTAGTGAAGACTATGTCTACATTATTGAGATCTCTATATTTTAAGGAATTAATATTAGATGATGTCGAAAAAATCATCACCTCTCTTGGAGAAGGACTTACATAAAAAGGTAAGTCAGTATCTGGTAAAAATCTGGTAGATAATATGGGTACGAAGAAACCATTATCTAGTCTGGAAAGCGCAGAATTTGGATCTTGATTTACATTATTTGAAATAAAACCATTTCCTACAAAATCATAAAACCTTGTAGCTGTAGCATTAGGATTATAATTACCTCCATCTCTCAATGCATTATACCATATTTCGCCATTAGGATTTTTATATGCTAAGTTTATGCCTACACCTCCGTTTTTACCAGTCCTAGTTACTCCCGGATCATCTTCATTACCTACTGTAACGGAAAAGCCGAGGTTACCTATAATATATTCTTTGATTTCAGTAAGTGGTCTATTATTCAACATGACTTTGTTGTTAGTAACATCTGTCAATCTCCAAGTGGCATTATTATCAAAAGAACAAAGACTTCCTTGACTATTAGCTTGGAAATTACCTACAATCTCGAGTCTATATTTTCCATTTTTTACTTTAAGTGGGTCTACCACTTTAGCATCGATAGGTCCAGCTCCAGTTTTATAAAGTATTTTACCATCAAATGTTTTATTGATAATCAGGTCATACATAGAAGGATCCATATCTAATACTTTACCCGGGTTACCTTCTCCTTGTATCCTAGTTACGGCAGGCCCATCTCCATAATTTACTTGAAGATCTTCGTAAACAATAGGTCTAGGAACTAAAGTATACACTTTAACGTTTCCTCTACCTTCTAGATAAGGTCTCTTTTGGCCTTCACCTTCTACGATATCAAATGACTTCCAATTGTTGTGTGCATAAGCCAATACCATAAAATGATATTGCTTATGATTGATAAGTCTCTTATCTGATAATGCAAATTGATCATCTATTACTCTAAATGATTTTCGAATTCCATTATCAGTTCCTGTTACCTCCTTGGTAGGTGTCCACACTATGGGCCCGTTTGGAATGATAGGGTTAGCCTGACCTACCCAACTATATACTTCTCTTACACCATTCTTTAAGTCAACTTTTGCAATTTCTCTAGCTTTGGAAATATCACCTAATTCTTGTCCGGTAATACTAGCATTAGCTAATTGGAAAATTCTATAACCTTCAAACTTATACTTATTATTATCTACCATTGGAGCTTGAAGGTCCACTTCTTCATAACTTTCATTAAAATTGTTTGATGTCTGCTCGTTTGAAAGCATTACAATAAGCTCTCTATCCAATTCTACAGGAGTAAGATCGGGAGCATCAGGGCCATCTGTGATATCAAAACAATTGTCAAAAAGTGCCTGCGCAATATCATCTGCAAATCTTAATCTGGTAATATCTGGACATGGGTGAGGTACATCAGGTACAAACACAACTCCCATAATCAATTCATTCTCAGCACCAGGTTGTAATAAAAGTGGGCCTGTGGCTTGTAGCGTACGTCTATCTCCTAAAGGTAATTTTTCTGTACACATTGACCATGCACCATCCCTAGTGTCGCTAGGGTCACTTACAAAGGCATATCTAATAGAATCTGTGCTTCCAGGATTATATCCTGTACCTCCATAAGTAAACGGAGTACCGTCAGCCCAAAAACCCCGGATATAGTTGTAAAATCCATCCTCACGTCCTCTTTGCGGATCCGTTGTAGGCGGTGGTGGACTACCTATACCTCCATTTTCAGCGTAGGTAAAAGAGGTCATACCAAGTTCTATGGTCGTGTCTACAGCTCCAGTAAATGGTTCTGGTTCCAAAAGTATTTTTTTACCGTTAGCATCTAAAATGATATCACCTTTGGCATCACGCTTCCATACTCTGGGTCCTAAAGGGCCTCTAAAATAGTCCATACCTAATATTGGAATAACTTCGCCATAAGTGTTTGTTCCACCACAAGCTGCACCGTTAAAACCATCTATAGCATCCTCATTGTAAACATAAGCCAATGACCTAGAAGTATCACAACCTATATAGTCGTCTTGATAACAACCTAAATCTGGGTCTATCCACATAGAAAAATAACAATCTACCAAGTCTTCATTCGCTTTGTTGATCAATTTATATCTATAAAACGTCATGTCATTGATCTCATCATTGGTTGCATAAGCAAAAGATTGTACTTGTACTTCCATCTGAATAGATGCAGGTCCTGAAAGAGTTTGTGCCCCTCCATTGTCATTATATATCCAGAATATCATATCGTCAGGTATCAACTCTCTGGCTTCGTAAATATCTTCTGGCTCACAACGTCTGATATCAATCGTTGGAAAATCACCCAAACATGGTTCGTAAACACCGTTTTCATTTTGATCCCAAAAATTTCCTAGCGGTTGGTCAGGTAAATTGAAGCTAAACTTTTTTCTCCAATCTTGATTACCTTGTCCAGGCCAGAAAAGTACATCTTCTGGTATGGAGTCACAATCGAGTTCTTCTCCAATTTCTAGCCACTTTAATACTCTATTGACATGGGCCTTTACATTGGTCCCTTTTACTGCAAAAAATCTATCCCAATTGTCACAAACGGTTTTCTCTGTGGCT
Source organism: Aureispira sp. CCB-QB1 (assembly GCA_945870185.1). GTDB lineage: Bacteria > Bacteroidota > Bacteroidia > Chitinophagales > Saprospiraceae > OLB9. Next base: position 20,926 of record CAMBRK010000007.1, read on the forward strand.
CCATTAAGATCCAATGGTCCAGAGAAAAAATCAAAACCTACAGCTCTGTACGTAACTGCTGATAGTTTAATGTTTTTAGACTTATCTACTCCACCTATCCATACACCTCCTGCATATAGTGCAGATACGGGTAATTGTCCAGGTGCAGGCTTTGGTACAATATACTGAGCTTCATACCAAACATCTCCACCTGTAAGTAATCTTGCTCTTACATTGTTTATTTGTAACTCTGTCTGCTTTGTAGGTCGAACACAGACTGCTCTCCAAGCTGTATTTTGAGACCCTGACGAAACTACGCCATCAATATGGTCTGGTTTTCTTGCACTCAGGTCACTTGGGATTATAAGGGCAAAAACACAAAGAATTATAAAAAATCTACTTATATTCATCTCATTTATATTAATATTGTGAATAAATTAAAAATCTAAAATAGCACCTACATACATTCTTCTAGGTAGCGTAAAGTTACCTGGTGCTAAAAGTCTCCAAGAATAAGCCTGTAAAAATGCATCTACATCTCTACCTGTGTCCACAACACCTCTGATTCTGTCTTGCCCAAAACTAGATTGTAAAAATCCGTCATTATCTGGGTCTCCAGAGAATTTATATAGATCGATAATATTTTGAGTGTTAAAGAGGTTTTGTACTCTGAAGTAAACATTAAACATGATCTTTTTCTTGGTTTCGCTGCTTATAGTAATCGGTATTCTCTTTTGAATATTAAGGTCTGTTGTGAAGTTCCAAGGTAATCTAGCTCCATTTATAGATCCTGCAAATCCAGCTCCACCAAATGCAGTAGGTACTTGATTTCTAGTATATGGTTGGCCCGATACTAAGAAGGATGTAATATTTACTCCAAAATCTTCTAATATATTTACGCCTCCGATTCTTGGACCATTATATGACTTACCTGAACCATATCTATAATCTACCACTGCTGTAATTCTATGACGCTCGTCAAAAGAAAGTGGAATTAGATTTCTGATTGGACCTCTGTTGTTAATTCCATTTGATGAGTTTGCGTCACTACCTGATCCATCCGCAAACTGTAATGTATAGGTTGCATTGATTTCTAAGTTATTGGTTCTACGTCTGTCTAAACTGAAAGAAAAACCTTTTACAGTACCAAAATCTAGATTATCAAATATTTTATAACTATTCAAAGGAGCAGCAACATTGGCCAATACTCTTTGTTGGATCAAGTCTTTCATTTCTTTATAATAAGCAGAAACTTTTACTGCCATCACATCCGAGACTTTTTGTTGGAATCCTACCTCATAATCTACCGTCCTCACAGGTCTTAAATTGGGGTTATCCATTGCAGCGCCACCTGGGTTGATTCTAGATATATCGTCCCAGAAATAAAAGTCAAGTGCTGAAGAAAAAGCATTGGATGGAGGTCTTTGGTACAAAACATCGTAGTGCGCAAAGAATCCTGCATCTTCAGAAATAGGGAACGAAAATGCTAGACGAGGCATAAAATTGATTTGTGGTTTGTAATCCACAAATGAATAACTGGAATTATATTCTCTACCTAACTCATCCTTTCCTGATGCTTGTATGTCTAATAGTCTAGTTTGTTTACCTTCTGTATCAAGTCCCGCGTATGAAGGATAGACTAGTCCACCTTGATAGATTACATTACCACCTGACACTGCTGTTCCATTAGGCAAAAACCACTGATCTCCTTTTCTGAAAGCTCTGATATTTTGATTTTCTTCGTCTGTAACATATACATTATAATCATCACCAACAGATTCGGGTTTTTCGAGCCCTCTACGAGCAAAATAATCTTTAGCTGTTTCTATTTCATATAGTGCAAATGGGTCTCTCATAACCTTAGTATTGGCGTCAAAATAATCCATTCTCACACCAAGACGGAAGATAATGTCCTTGTATGAAAACTTATCTTGTAAAAATACTGAGCCATAAATAGGTTGCTGTGGAGCTACAACGAAAGACCTTCTACCATTGGCGTCTCTACTTGTAAAAAAGTCATCAAAACGTACATCAGACCCTAACTTGTTTCCAAGGTAATCATAACCACTGTAATTCAACAGGCCTTGTCTATTGATGAGTTCAGATGCAGAAAACATATCTAAGCTCAATTGACTAGGATCTAAATCCCATACATTGACATATTCATTATCTGTTTGTTTAGTTATGTCTCGTACTGCGCGATAAAACCTATCATCTTGTTGCAAATTAAGAAAAGTTTGATAGATAGGAAATTCACCAAAAGTAGGATTGTCTTCAAAACCTAATACATTGGTTGTATCGAGACCATTTATATGTCTGTTAGCCTGTAATTCTGCTACGTTCCATAAATCAAATGGAGCAATACTCCAATTTCTATTGATACTCTGCTCATACATAAATCCGAGTTGGATATTGTGTCTTCCTTTTTCAGAACTTCCTGGGAATAAGTCAAATCCTGTGGATAAGTTTAAAGAGATCAAATCGTTTTCACTTTTTGCAAAGCTATTATATACTTGACCCACATTTGCAAATAAGTTATTCCATGCACTATTGATATTTTGATTCAAAAGACCATTTACATTGACTCCGTTAATGGCATTGTATGACCCTAATACAGGATTTATTTTATCATTTAAGGTATACTCTCCTACATTTTCTCTGAAACCCAAGTGACCAAAGAAATAAGATTGCCCATTAATAGTCCTAGGCTCATCAAAAAAACCATCTACTCGATCCCAAACTCTAGCAGTCTTACCAAAATATCCATAATCAAAAAGTCTGTCTTCGTGTCTGAAGTCTTCATTTCTTGCATTGTTTTTTTGATATCCCATCACAAGTGTGTAAGAAAAGTTCTTAATACCTCCTGATGATGCGTCGTCACCTTCAGCTCCACTTTGTTTTCCCAACTTATGAGTCAATCTGAAATTTCCTCTATAAGTATTGGAATATTGAAAAGGATTATTGATCCAGTTCAGCATAGCCCAAGAAGATCCGGAACCATTTACTCCTGAAGAACCAGGTGTAAATCTATTGACTCTATCATTATAGTTACCAGAAAGCTGAATATCAATATTTTTTCCCAACTTGATATCAATTCTACCTGTAAGGTCAAGGTCTATATTTTCGTCATTTGGTCGTGCTTTTAAAGGTGCTCCCAGGTCTGATGTTCCTAAAGTCTCCAAAGATGGAAATTGAGTCCCACCTATGGAGTAAGTTGGATTTTCCTGCAAAGATAAAATGACACTTTCAGGTGCTCTCCATACGCCCAAAGCAGAAGGACTAGCGTCGGCCACGTTTCTGTATTGCCCAGAAAAACGATATCCCAATATAGACTGCTTTTTGCTGTTTCTAAAGATGGGTCCAGCAACGTTACCACTGATTAAGTTATACCCAAATCCATCAACCGACCGCTCTAACTCAAAACTACCTGAGTGTTTGTCTGATGGACCTCTAGACGTCAAAGAGATTACTCCACCTGTTACATCTCCGTATCTAGCTTCGATACCACCTATGACAACTTGAAGTTGTTCGATCTCGGATTGAGGTATTAGATTACCTGTTACCCTTACACCGTCAAGAAAATAAACTGTTTCATTAGATCTAGATCCTCTCACAGAGATGTCTCCACCATCTCTTGATGAGATACCCGCTGTAGTAGCCGCAATGGCGTTAACCTGCTTGGTAGGTAGAGCTCTGATGTTTTCTTGGGTAATGGTTTTGCCCTGAGTCGTGTTATCTTGATCTATCAACGGCACTTTGTAAGCCTTGATCTCTACACCAAGATCTAATAATATAGCGTCATCGGAAATATCAAAATTTACTCGATTCGTTTTACCGGCATTGATTACAATACCTGTTTGTCTTTGGGGAGCATATCCCACATAACTGGCTTCCATGTCATAAGTACCGGCCTGAATGTCTGTAAAAAAATAATTTCCATCCAAATCGGTAGATGAACCGGAAATAAGTACACCATTTCTGTAGAGTTCCACAGATCCGAAGGCAATCGCCTCACCGGATTTGGCATCTCTCACTTTACCTTCTATCGTGGTCTGGGCTACTATTCCCGATACCGCCACTAGAAGGATTCCAAATAAAAGTAATAATCTATTCATACTCTGAATTTTTGATTATGTTAATAAATCCTTAAAAAGTCCGCAATGTTAAGCAATATTGAAACGAAAAACAAAATTTTCTAAGCAATAATCTTCAAAATTGTATCCGCCGATACATTTCAGCTGTTTTTATTCCCCATCAAAAAGTATCATTTTGAAATACCTTTTAGGATTTTATCCAAAAGCACTTGGGCGATAAGCTCTAGAGATTCGTGTGTCCAACCTGCAATGTGTGGTGTTACTATGACTTGTTTCATACGGTATAATGTACCATACATTTCTTTCTCCGCGGTAGAAAATGACTCTGGCTTTTCATTTTCGAAAACATCAAGGCAAGCGCCCGAAATTTTACCTGTTCCTAAACCCTGAATCAAAGCTTTGGTATCTACAACTTGACCCCTCGATGTGTTGCTTATGATCACTTTGTCTTTACATCGTGATATAAAATTTTCATCAACCAGATATCTCGTTTCTTCTGTTAATGGAAGATGCAATGATATAATATCTGATTGACTCAAAACAGTATCTAAATCTGTCTTATGTACAAAACGCAGTGAACTTGGGAAACGCTTCTTGTACTTGTCGTAACAAATGACGTTGAGTCGCCAAGGAGACAGTTTTTCCGCAAAAGCTACTCCTGTATGCCCCATTCCAATGATTCCAACAGTTTTACCTCTGAGTTCAGTTCCTCGATTTAGTTCTCTATTCCAAGTGAATTGCCTTACCTCTTGATCTGCAATCAGTATATTATTCATCAAGCATAATAACATAGCCATTTCGTGTTCTGCGACTGCATTACTATTGCCTTCTGGTGAATTAAAAACTTTAATCTTCTTTTTTTTAGCATATTGTACATCAATAATTTCAAGTCCAGAGCCCAATCTTCCAATAAATAAAAGCTTTTTTCCTTTATCTATCCTAGCTTTATTCATGATGATTTTGCTGTTTATGATCAAGCCATCATATTGATCCAAGATCTGATCTAACACACCGTTATCCACAGACGTATCATAAGTGACCTTAAAGCCAGCTGCATCTAATCCTTTTATTAGTATTGGATGCACTTTATCTGTTATTAATACTTTCTTAGACATCAATGAAATTTATTATGATGATTTAACTTTTATATGACCAGCAAAAATTGCACCACTTCGATTGATTGAACATTAAAATAAATTAGTTTAAAAATAATTTCATAAGCATTTCAAGCTTAGCCAAAAAACATTACCTTTGTGCCCCGATCACACAATAAATCGGGAAATGCCAAAAGACTCATCCATCAAGTCCGTACTTATCATAGGTAGCGGACCCATCATTATAGGCCAAGCATGCGAATTTGACTATTCTGGAACTCAAGCCTCCAGATCTCTGAGAGAAGAAGGAATAGAAGTTACGCTAATCAACTCTAACCCTGCTACCATTATGACAGACAATGTCACTGCCGACAATATATATATGTGGCCACTGACTGTCGAAAGTATTATCAAAATACTAGAATTACATAAAATAGATGCCGTACTTCCTACTATGGGTGGTCAGACAGCTCTCAATCTAGCTATAGAAGCTGAGAAAATGGGCGTTTGGGAACGATATGGTGTAAAAATGATCGGTGTAGATGTTGCAGCTATCGAACTAGCAGAAAATCGTGAAGCATTCAAACAACACGTGATCAGCATAGGGATGAAAGTTGCAGACTCAGCCATTGCCAACTCGTTTTTGGAAGGTAAAGAGGCTGCTCAGCTGATTGGGTTCCCCTTGGTGATACGACCTTCATACACTCTTGGTGGCACTGGTGGAGGATTTGTGATGAAGGAAGAAGAATTTGATGAAGCGCTTAGACGAGGTCTAGAAGCATCACCAACTCATGAAGTTTTGGTTGAAAAAGCTGTACTTGGCTGGAAAGAATATGAATTAGAGTTATTAAGAGATAAAAATGATAATGTTGTCATCATATGTACTGTAGAAAACCTTGACCCTATGGGAATCCATACAGGAGATAGTATCACAGTAGCCCCGGCCATGACACTTTCCGATACAGCGTTCCAGCAGATGAGAGACGATGCTATATTGATGATGAGGTCTATGGGAAATTTTGCTGGTGGCTGTAATGTACAGTTTGCCCTTAATCCAGAAACTGAAGAATTGATCGCAGTAGAAATCAACCCTCGGGTATCCAGATCTTCGGCTTTGGCTAGTAAGGCTACAGGATATCCCATCGCAAAAATAGCGGCAAAATTGGCCATAGGATATACATTGGATGAGCTTAAAAATCAAATCACTAAAACTACATCAGCCTATTTTGAACCTGCACTAGATTATGTTATTGTAAAAATGCCTCGGTGGAATTTTGAGAAATTTTATGGCGCAGATACTACTCTGGGTTTGCAAATGAAATCTGTAGGCGAAGTGATGGCTATTGGTAGAAACTTCTTGGAAGCCTTGCAAAAAGCGTGTCAAAGTCAAGAAAACAATCGAGCTGGATTGGGTGCCGATATGAAGGAATGGATACAGACTGAAGATATTTTAGCCAGATTAGAAAAAGTAAGTGATGACCGTATCTTCAGAGTAAAAGACGCCCTAAGGCTAGGAGTACCTGAAAAAACAGTACATAAACTCACCAAAATTGACCCTTGGTACATCAAACAAATCAAAAGATTGGTGAAGTACGAAGAAAAGTTGATGAAATTTAATGTGGCTGAAGATATTCCAGCTGATTTTCTGATGGAATTAAAACAAGTAGGTTATTCTGATGCTCAGATAGCTTGGGTACTTAGAATCAAAGAAGACGAAGTAACAAGACATCGCAAAAAACTAGGAATCAGACGTGTCTACAAAATGGTAGATACATGCGCAGCAGAATTTGAAGCCAAAACCCCATATTACTATTCCACTTTTGATAGTGAAAACGAAAGTATACCTTCAGATAAGAAAAAAATAGTAGTCTTGGGTTCCGGACCCAACAGAATAGGACAAGGTATAGAATTTGATTACTGCTGTGTGCACGGACTACTAGCCATCAAAGAAGCAGGTTATGAAGCAATTATGGTCAACTGTAACCCTGAGACGGTATCTACAGACTTTGACATTGCGGATAAACTGTATTTCGAACCAGTATTTTGGGAGCATTTGGAAGAAATTCTGGAACTAGAACAACCAGAAGGTGTCATCGTACAGTTGGGTGGTCAGACAGCATTAAAATTAGCTGAAAAATTACATCAAAAAGGTTATAAAATCATAGGCACAGATTTTAACAACATGGATATAGCTGAAGATCGTGGTCGGTTTTCTGATATGCTCAAAGAACTAGAGATACCATATCCTGAGTATGGCGTCGCTCATGATGTGGACGAAGCTATCGAAGTGGCTAAACGAATTTCTTATCCTGTATTAGTGAGACCTTCTTATGTCTTAGGTGGCCAAAGAATGCGTATTGTCATCAATGATCAAGAACTCGAAAATCATGTATTAAACATATTTAAGCATATGCCTGATAATAAGGTATTGATTGACCAATTTTTAGAAAGAGCCAAAGAAGCAGAAATCGATGCCATCTGTGATGGAGAAGATGTACATATCATGGGCATTATGGAACATATCGAACCTGCGGGAATTCACTCGGGAGATAGTTCTGCGGTATTACCCACTTATTCCTTAAGTCCTGACGTAGTAGGTCAGATGGTAGAGTATGCTAAAAGACTGGCTTTTGCATTAAATATCAAAGGCCTTATCAACATTCAGTTTGCTATCAGAAAAGATAAAGTATACGTTATTGAAGCCAATCCAAGGGCGTCAAGAACAACACCATTTATTGCAAAAGCGTATCAAGTACCCTTCCTGAAAATGGCAACACAGGTGATGTTAGGTACTCATAAGATTAGTGATTTTGTTATTGACAAAAAGCTTACTGGATATGCTATCAAAGTCCCCGTTTTCTCTTTCAATAAATTTCCAGGCGTAGATAAGAACTTAGGACCTGAAATGAAATCCACTGGTGAAATGATATACTACATCAAAGATATTTATGATCCATATTTCAGAGAATTGGACAGAAATAGATCCATGTTTTTGAGTAGGTAAAATCATTTTACTTTTTTATTTGATCAGAAAATAATGACTCAATTACTATCCATTTGTCGCACAAAGGACAAACTCACCACATATTTTATAAAGGTTTGTCTTTGATTTCAATAATTACACACAAAACATATACCTTTGTGTCCAGTTTTTAAGTTATGATAGACTAACCTTATCATATTTCACAAGAAATTAGTAACGACATATTCATGAAATCGAATCTTTTTACCTATCTAATATTTTCCATCTTCTTTTTAGCTTCATGTTCTAATGAGTTTGAACTCACAGAAAAAGGTGAAGATGTGCCCATAGTATATGGAGTAATCTCCGCTCAAGACACCGCAATTTATATAAGAGTAGAAAAGTCATTTGTTAGTGAATCTGTCGGTGGAAAAGAACTGGCATTAGACCCCAAAAATTTATACTACGACAATATTCAAGTAGTACTAAGACATGAAAAAACTAGCAAGGACTTTACACTTGTACGTGTAGATGGAAATAATGAAGGATATAAAAGAGTACCAACAGGTGTTTTTGCCAGTAGCCCAAATTATCTTTACAAAATCAAAAGAAATGATATCAATCTTATCCCAATGGATGATTATAAATTGATAGTCAAAAAATCTGATGGTCAAATATTGACTGAAGCATCTACACCTATACTCCGAGCTATGACTGATGCCAAGCAAGATGTTAATCCAAAAGCATCTGCAACATTGGCTTTTGGTTATACAGCAGATTTCAAAGTCGAATTTTTTCCCGATGTAAATTCAGTAATTCATGACATCATCTTGACTATGCATTATAGAGAAATAGATGCTAAAGGCATAGAATTAAGAAAAACGGTAGATTGGGTTGCGGGTAAAAATACAAGTAACAAAGTTGGTGTTGGTAACTACAGTCACAGTTTCAAAGGTATCAACTTCTACCAGTTTTTAGGCTCTGCCATACCAGCAAATGACCCAGCAAAACCTGTAACGCGTAGATTCGATAATATCACATTAAAAATTGTGTCGGGTGGTCAGCCTATAAAAAATTATATCAGTATTGGTCAAATCAATCTTGGTATAACTTCAAGCGGTGAAATCCCAGTGTATTCTAATCTAAGTAATGGGGCAAGAGGTTTGTTTTCTTCAAAAGCTACTTTTCAGAGAGACGGGATGGCTATCACCAATACTACCATGGATTCCATAAGAAATGGAATATACACTCGTCAACTTAATTTTAAGTAAACTATGACGAAGTGTCAGTAGTTTCCGACTTTATTACTGATTTCTAATCAATTTTGGCAGTTTTATCGATCCAATTTACTCAAAAATTTGATTGGCACATCTATTGAATATCATATTGTGTTTGACATAATTTTATTATTAAAAAATTAAATACAATCTAATATAATGGGCAAAATAATAGGCATAGACTTAGGAACTACCAACTCTTGTGTTGCAGTAATGGAAGGTAACGAACCTGTAGTAATAGCCAATGAAGAAGGCAAAAGAACTACTCCATCAATTGTAGCATTTTTGGATAATGGTGAAAGAAAAATCGGTGATCCGGCCAAAAGACAAGCCATCACTAATCCTACAAGAACCATAGCATCTATCAAAAGATTTATGGGAAATAGATTTAGCGAAGTTGGTCAGGAGGTTGGTCGTGTTGCATACAAAGCTGTAAAAGGCGACAATGATACGGTAAGAATAGATATAGATGGCAGATTATACACACCACAAGAAATTTCTGCTATGGTACTTCAGAAAATGAAGAAAACAGCTGAGGATTTTTTAGGTCAAGAAGTAACTGATGCTGTCATCACTGTACCTGCGTACTTTAACGACTCACAGAGACAAGCAACAAAAGAAGCTGGTGAGATCGCTGGATTGAAAGTACAAAGAATCATCAATGAACCTACTGCAGCAGCATTGGCTTATGGTTTGGACAAAAAGCAGCAGGATTCTACCATTGCTGTATTTGATTTGGGTGGCGGTACTTTTGACGTTTCTATCTTAGAGTTAGGTGATGGTGTATTTGAAGTAAAATCAACTAATGGAGACACTCACTTAGGTGGTGATGATTTCGACCAAGTAATCATAGACTGGCTGGCTGATGAGTTTAAAGCACAAGAAAATGTAGACTTAAGAAAAGACCCGATGTCTTTGCAGAGAATCAAAGATGCAGCCGAAAAAGCTAAAATCGAATTGTCTTCATCTGCAGAAACAGAGATCAATCTTCCATATGTGACAGCTGTAGATGGTGTACCAAAACACTTGGTAATGAAACTTTCTAGAGCTAAATTTGAGCAATTGGCTGATTCATTGATCAAAAGAACCTTAAAGCCATGTGAAGATGCGCTTAAAGATGCTGGACTTTCTAAAAGCAATATCGATGAGGTAATTTTAGTAGGTGGGTCTACCAGAATCCCAGCAATCCTACAAGCAGTAGAAGATTTCTTTGGCAAAAAACCAAACAGATCTGTCAATCCTGACGAAGTAGTAGCATTAGGTGCTTCTATCCAAGGTGGCGTATTGAGTGGAGATGTCAAAGATGTATTACTTCTGGATGTGACACCACTTTCATTGGGTATCGAGACTATGGGGAATGTTTTTGACGTCGTCATAGAGTCTAACAGCACCATTCCAACCAAAAAGACCAAAACATACTCTACTGCTGCAGACAATCAGCCAAGTGTAGAAATTCATATCTTACAAGGTGAAAGACCGATGGCTCGTGACAATAGAAGTGTAGGTAGGTTTATCCTAGACGGCATACCACCGGCACCACGAGGAGTACCTCAAGTAGAAGTTACCTTTGACATGGATGCCAATGGTATCTTAAAAGTATCAGCTAAAGATAAAGGTACTGGTAAAGAGCAAAATATCAGAATAGAAGCATCTACTGGGCTTTCTCAGGAAGAAATAGCAAAAATGAAAGCAGAAGCTGCTGCCAATGCAGATACTGACAAACAAGCTAAAGAAAGAGCAGAAAAGCTCAATACGGCAGACAGTCTGATCTTCCAAACAGAAAAGCAAATGAAAGAAATCGGTGACAAAATACCTGCTGACAAAAAAGCAGCCATAGAAAGCGCATTGACCGATCTTAAGGAAGCTCACAAAATGCAAGATATAGCTGCAATAGATAAAGCATCTGAAGCCATGAACAATGCATGGCAAGCAGCATCACAAGATATCTATCAGGCACAACAAAATGCCGGTGGTCCAGAAGGTGGAGCACAAGATTTTGCTGGAAATGCTGGAACAGGTTCTACAGGCGCCACTGATGATGTGACCGATGTAGAATTTGAAGAGGTTGGTGACAAAAAATAACAAGTTTAAAATTTTATAGTATAAGGTTTTTAGATAGTAATAAGTTGGAAGAGCCGCATTGTGTGTTAGCAATGTGGCTTTTTTTATTGGTTGAGATAGTTATCAAGGTAAATTTTTACCACCAAGGCGCTAAGGCACAAAAGTTTAAACATCAAGATAGACACCACATGGTAGCATCAATTTAAATTTTATTAAAGACGAGCCACTGAACTGTATGACATAAAAATATGTTACCTCTTAACTTAAAATATTAATTAGTGATGGTTGGTTTTCTTTTAATGGTAATGATGAATGTATGGGTTCAAAGCACGACTACTACTAGTGTTGCTGCCCATGATTTTCATCTGAGCAGATCAGAAATAAATTATGAAACTAAGTCGGGAGAACTGCAGATATCTGCACACATATTTATAGATGACCTAGAAGATGCTATAGCTTTATCGGGACAAAAAGGTCTGTACTTGTGTACGGATAGAGAACACCCTGATGGAGAAAAAGCTATGGAAAAATACATCAATTCCAGATTGACCTTGAAAGTAAAAGATAAGAAGGTACATTTAGTACTTTTGGGAAAAGAAACATCCAAAGACAAAATGGCCGTATGGTGCTATCTGGAAGTCACGGGTATTAAAAATTTGAGGGAACTCATGATTGACAACAAAATATTGACCGAACTATTTAATGATCAGAAAAACATCGTTGACTTTACCGTAGATAAAAAGAAAAAACATTTTAGCATCTTTGATGCCAAAAAAACGGAAGAGCTATATACTTGGTAACTCGAGACCTATTTTATATCCTTTTTAGGTACTGGATCTGGGCCGTGACCTGCCCAGGGATGACATCTACCGATGCGCTTTACACCCAAATAAATACCCTTGATCGGTCCCCATTCATTTATGGCTTCTATCATATACTGTGAGCATGTAGGCTGATATCTACAGTTGGAGCCCAGCATAGGAGATAAGAATATCTGATAAAACCTGACGGGCAATATGAAGATCTTATTGATGTATTTTATCATAAAAGCATCATGGTTATAAACCACAAAACTAAGAAATCTAACGCGAAAACTGTAAAATTCCCATAAAAATGTAATGGATATGGATATGATTGACTTTGTAGCACATTCTTGAAATAGTTCAATGGCCTTGAAAAATACGCACATTCATACTTATAAATATTCATACTTTTCAAAGTATCTCCTACCCTAAAAATCAAATTCTATCGTATCTCCTGGCTTTAATTTCGGCTTATTGTCATCGTCCCTATTTTCTGTAGTGGCAGGCTTGCTGGTCTCTGATGGTAATTTCAGATCAATAGGCGTTGGCTTTATTGTTTCTGCATCACTATCTACTTCAACATTTGAACTTACCGCAATATCTTCTACCACTTCTTCCTGAGCAGAAAGCATTTCCACCTTGGTTAGCTTAGTATCCACCAGTTTATTGCCCAAGGCTTTCCAACCTTTTACGTCAATAAATTCTTCCAGAAGGACTTCTTTTTCTTCCTTGACCTTGCCTACATTGTAAATATACTTGACTAGTGGATTCTTTTTGAGTGATGCAAAATATAGTTTTGTACCTGCGGTCTCTGGCAAAAATATGAATTTCTGATCCATGGTGCTGGTCTCAATCTTAAATCTTTTGACCATTGTCCATCCTTTTTCACCTTCAAAATAGACAGCTGATATCACGCTTTGTTCCGTAAAGTTACCGATTTCCACGAGGTTATTGACATCAAATTTTTTATTGAGATCTAGCTCGTTGACTTCATAGGAGCCATCTTTGTAGATACTCAATAGTTTGCTGCCTGTGTCAAATGCCCCAAGATATTTACCACGTTCGTCTTGATTGAGTTTGCCGCTGACTTCGTCCATGTAGATTTGCATCGCACCCAATGACGATTTGCCCACAGAAACCTGTGTCACTTTACGCACCGGGTACTTGGTTACTACATTGCCTTGTGATGCTCTGCCTTTGATAGCCAAATCAGCAAAATCAAAGTCAAAAACCTTCTTCTTGGCTGTAGAACTTTGAGTAAGTTGCACATTTACGATTTCTGACTCTCCGTTGGGGTTTGCGGTAAAATAAAGAATTTTTGAACCTTTGGTACCTTGAGTCAAGTCATATTCCTTATCACGAGTGATAGCGGTGACACTAAATCTTTTGGCCATAGCTTTTCCTGACTGACCATCCAGATAGATGAGATTATACGTCGTCCGATCGTCTGATTTGAGCCAAACCGCTGTATGGATGATGTCTTTACCTACAAAAACTTTGTCGGCAATCCGCACTACCTTGAACTTGCCATCCCGTGTAAAAGCTATGATGTCTGCTATGTCCGAACAATCACACACAAACTCATCTTTCTTCATACCCATACCGACAAATCCTTCCGCTTTGTTTACATAAAGCTTGGCATTATTAGCTACTACTTCTTTGATTTCTATGGAGTCAAAATTAGTGATTTCTGTTTTTCGCTCTCTGCCTTTACCGTACTTTTCGAGTAATCTTTCAAAATAGGCTATGGTAAATGCTGTAAGGTGCTCTAGGTCGTACTTTACTTGTTCGAGATCAGCTAGAAGTTGGGCCATCATTTCGTCAGCCTTAAACTTATTGTACTTGGAGATACGTTTGATCTTGATCTCGGTCAACTTGAGGATATCATCTTCTGTGATATCGCGCATCAACATCAACCTGCTGTCTCCAGCTTTTAAAAGATCTGAAGGTGTAGCAACGTACTTTTTGAGTCCTAAATCGATTGCAGTGATGACTTCTTCAAAACTTTCGCACTCTTCTATATCCCGATAGATACGGTTTTCAATAAATATTTTTTCGAGACTAGCATGGTGCCATTTTTCTTCGAGTTCGTCTTTTTTGATCTCGAGCTCTCGGCGTAGCAAGTCCTGTGTCTGAAAAGTGGAAATTTTCAGGATCTCAGATACAGACAAGAACATAGGTTTATTGTCTACAATGACACAGGCATTTGGCGAATAAGAAACTTCACAATCTGTAAACGCATACAGCGCATCTATAGTAATGTCCGGTGATACTCCTGGCATCAATTCCAGCTGAATCTCTACATCTTTGGCTGTATTGTCATGGACTTTTTTGATTTTAATTTGTCCTTTATCATTGGCTTTTAGGATAGATTCGATCAGCGTATTGGTGGTCACGCCAAAAGGAAGCTCTACAATATTGAGCGTACTTTTGTCAAATTGTTGAATTTTGGCTCTGATCTTGACCCTTCCTCCTCGATGTCCATCTTGATATTCAGTTACATCTACCATACCACCGGTCATGAAGTCGGGAAATATCGTTGGCTTTTTGCCTTCCAGTATTTTGATAGAAGCTTTGATGAGTTCTATAAAATTATGTGGCAATATCTTAGTAGATAATCCTACAGCGATACCTTCTACACCCTGAGACAAGACCAAAGGAAATTTTACCGGTAAGGTTATCGGCTCCTTTTTGCGGCCATCATAGGTAAGTTGCCAGTCTGTAGTCTGTGGATTAAAAAGTACTTCGAGCGCAAACTTAGTCAGCCTGGCTTCGATATATCTAGGTGCTGCAGCAGAGTCTCCGGTACGTACATCGCCCCAGTTTCCCTGACAATCTATGAGTAAATCTTTCTGGCCCATATTGACCAAAGCATCCCCAATAGCAGCGTCCCCGTGCGGGTGATATTGCATGGTTTGACCTATGATGTTGGCTACTTTGTGAAAGCGGCCATCATCCATTTCTTTCATGGCATGTAGGATACGACGCTGCACGGGTTTGAGTCCATCATCTATGTCGGGCACTGCTCTTTCTAGGATGACATAAGATGCGTAATCCAGAAAATATTCTTTGTACATACCATTGAGGGTGATTAAATCCTCGCTGTTGTGCGTATTGTCATTATGAAGATTGTGAAGATCCATCTATAGATATAAATACGATTAAGCGGCAAATATATGAAATTTTATTATAATATAATGAAATTTGGTTCGCCTTGGTACAAGAAATATAAAATGATTACCTCAAGATATTTGTTTGATAGGAAAATGAAAAGTTTGCACGGCTGTTAGTCGTGTTATATCATGCTGAAATATGGCGCTGAGATTTGACTACATTGCTGTGGCTGTACCATAAATATTGGTTGAATGATTCGGTTTATATATCTTTGCATGATAACAGTACTGGATACTAAAAAAATGATCTCGTTAAAAATATTATTATTTCATTCAAACCTTTAAACCAATCATCTTTGCTCACAGAAATCCACCCTAAACTTCCCATGAGGGATACTCGTATAACCAAAGCCTTTTACCTTGATCAGTTGAAGTTTGACCATGTCACGGATTATGGTGATTACCTTATTTTGGAGAAAGACAAGATTGAGCTCCATTTTTTTCTGTTTAAAGATTTGGACCCAAAAGAAAATTATGGACAGATTTATATACGGACTGATGATATCACATCTCTATACCAATCATTTGTGGATCACAATGTAAATATTCATCCCAATGGGCATTTACAAACCAAACCTTGGGGACAAATGGAATTTTCTTTATTGGACCCTGATCATAATTTGCTGACCTTTGGTCAAAGTGTTTAATATATGAGATAGATCAACATTTTAATTCTGAAATTTTAATTTATCTTGTGCCATATTATAAATCCGATCATGTCTAAATATCTTACACTATTTACTTTTTGTCTGGTTCTATCCAGTTGTCTCAGTGGAAAAAAAGCATCTAATGGCACCACAGCACCCCATTTTACTTGGGATAACGCCAATGTCTACTTTTTGCTTACCGATCGCTTTTACAATGCCGACAAAAGCAATGATTTTCAACATCCGATACCACCTGCACCTTACCGAGGATATATGGGTGGCGATATCAAGGGTATCACTGCCAAAATCAATGAAGGATATTTTGATAAATTGGGTATAGATGCGATCTGGATGACACCATTATTGCAAAATATAGAAGGTTATGTGGATGAAGGTACAGGTATATCTTATGGATTTCATGGCTATTGGACCAAAGACTGGACTAAAATAGATGCTCGGTTGGGCACTGAAGATGACGTACGTGAAATGGTAAAAGCAGCCCATAAAAAAGGTATTCGAATCTTGATGGATGCTGTGATCAATCATACCGGCCCAGTCACACCTACGGATCCTCAATGGTCCAATGATTGGGTGCGAACAGAACCTAACTGTACTTACAAAGATTATAAAACCACTATTGAATGTACATTAGTCAAAAATCTTCCTGACATAAAAACGGAAAGTAAAAAAGAAGTGGGCATTCCGGCGGCCTTAGCAGAAAAATGGAAAAAAGAAGACAGATATGATCAGGAAGTCAAAGAATTGGATGCTTTTTTTAAACGCACAGGGTATCCCAGGCTTGCATATTATTATATCATCAAATGGCTGACAGACTTAATCCGGGAGTTTGGTATCGATGGTTTTAGGGTAGATACAGTAAAGCATACTGAAGAAAATGTGTGGAAAGACCTGGAAATAGAATCTAGTAAAGCTTTTGAAGATTGGAAAAAACAAAACCCAAAAGATAAAATGGACGATCAACCATTTTTAATGGTGGGCGAAGTGTATAATTATTACATAGGTGCTGGTCGATGGTTTGATTTTGGAGACCAGAAAGTAGATTATTTTGACAACGGTTTTCATTCATTGATCAATTTTGACTTTAAATATGACGCCAATAAAACTTATAGCGAACTTTTTAATAAGTATGCCCATACTTTGGGTAAAGACCTTCAGGGTAAGTCTGTGATGAACTATATTTCGTCGCATGATGATGGTGGTCCTTTTGATAAAGAAAGAAAAAGAACCTACGAGTCTGCCACCAAATTGCTACTTACTCCGGGACAATCACAAATATATTATGGCGATGAATCTGCCAGAAGTCTTTCCGTTGCTGCTAATGGTGATGCAACATTAAGATCATTTATGAATTGGGATGAACATTATCAGGAATCCAATAAAACACTGATCAAACACTGGCAAAAATTGGGACAATTTAGAAAAAATCATCCTGCTGTAGGCGCTGGACAAAACATAGATTATGGTCAAAATGTGTATGGACGAACATATAAAAAGGATAAGTACACGGACCAGGTGGTGATAGCCGTAGATCAGAAAAAAGGACCTAAAATCATTCAAACCGGAACTCATTTTGCAGAAGGCCAGTTTGTCATGGATCGATATTCTGAAACATCTGCTGAGGTAAAAAATGGAAAAGTAGTGATCAATAGCCCTCACGACATTGTGCTGCTTGAAAGCATTTCTAATAAACTTCTAAGTAATAAATAATGTATTAACCCAAAAATTGGTTTGATATTTGCAGTCAGAAGATAAATGATTGAAGTGATGACAGAACACCATCCCAAAGAGCGCACCCAAGCTCAAATATCACGGGCAGCTATTCAGCGACTCTATGTATCCATGAGACATTTATTTTTAAGAGGCGGATACAAGCCATTGGGCGTCTCTGGCGAATCCATGATACAGGCCATGCTTTCTCTAAAACCAGAAATATACGGATCTATCGCTGACGAAGAAAAAGTAGAATTGGATGGACTCTTGTATATATTTCAGCGCTTACCCAATGGGATAGAACAATGTAGATATATCAAATTGATTTCCAGAGAAGGATATGATCACTCTCACTTTGAGAAACATATACCACCAAGGCGTAAGAGAGATTGTTACCGGGTAGACGATGAGCAAATGTTTATAGAAATGACTCGTGGAGGTAGTGACATCTATGACATCCTGACCCATCTTACCTTCATGTACATAGAAGCTGAAAAAATACGCAAAAATAGCATGGACAGTAAAGGAAGAAAAAATCGTTCCTGGCTCATGCTTGAAAACTTGATAGCACAAATCAATGCAGGAGAAGAGATTAATGTAGAAATCGGTTTTACTTATCTCAATACTATACTAGGCAGAACATACAATGAGATCGAAAAAGCCTACTCCAGATTTGAAAAGTCTAAAGAAGTCAATAATCTTTTTGAAATAACCTATTGGTTGGGCCGACTGAGCATGGATGAATTTCTTACCCAAACGGATAGAGAAATTACCTTTAGTCCGGCATTGAGAGATAGTTTGGGACATCATATTTATGGCGAAAAATGGGCCAATAAGATCAAACAGATGCTTTGGGACCATAATCTTTATCAAAGGCCTATCCACATTATATCTGCAAATCTGCATAGCGTCATGAATTGTCTATACGCCAAAGCCGCACTAAGCAAAAAGGTGAAATATGAAAATCTAGAGCAATTTGCCGAAATTCTCAGTATGAGCGAAAACTCAGAATTAAGAGATGTTGTCCAGAAATACGCGCTTCAAAACGGAATGTTGGAAATTTCTGACACTAGTGGAACCAATATAGGCGTTCAGATTTTTGATACCTTTAAGCTTGATGCAAAAAACACTGCCGACGAACTTCATTTCAAAAAGAAAACTGAAGACTCAAGTCCAGTAATCATAGTCATGGATTATGCTTTTGGCGAGCAAGCCTACGAAACCATGGATGAGTTGCTCAAACCCTATATCTACGAAGGAAATAGACATCCGATGAATGTCATTTCTATAAATATCATGGGTAAAGCAGGTATACTCGAAGGTGACAAAGGAGACATCATGATACCCACTTCTCATGTTTTCGAAGGTACAGCAGATAACTATCCCTTCCAAAATGCGCTATCTAGAGATCACTTTAAAGAAAGTGGATTGGGTGTGTATGAAGGTACTATGATTAGTGTCTTGGGTACTTCACTACAAAATAAAGATATCCTAAATTACTTTCTAAAATCATCATGGAAAGCTGTAGGACTCGAAATGGAAGGAGCACACTATCAAAAAGCCATACAGGCTGCTTCATTGATTCGGCACAATATCAAGCCTGAAGTAGTCTTGCGATATGCCTATTATGCGTCGGATAATCCACTGGAAACCGGCAGTACGCTAGCATCAGGTAGTCTCGGACTAGATGGTGTCAAGCCGACCTATCTGATCACGCTGGAAATGCTCAAAGCTTGTATTCTATAATTCATTTCGATATTTTAAATCATTATTAAATCCTTGTTTATGAAATCAAATTTTTTAATTGCTGTTTTGTTTATTTTATTTGGAAGTCTTACATATGCTCAGGACATAGTTGTAGATAAGTCCAAAATGATGCCTTCAGATTCTTCAATGACTACGCCTTGTTGTGCCAATTGCTATAGTAATATTGTCTCCGTTGGTGGAAAGTACTATTTCAATACCTTGGGTAATACCCGGACACTTTTGGGGGATAATGGCTTTCTGATGGACCAGGAGGCTTTTGAATATCAACTCAGATTGTACAACTTGCCTAAAATTTTCTATTTTCAACAGTTGGGTACCTTGACCAACACCAACTATGCCTCTGTAACCGGTATAGGTCTGAAAGAAGATTTTAGATGGAATGTATTTAAAAACTCAAAACATTTTGTACTTGCTCCTTATGTAGAGTTTGGTGGTGGGTACTACCGTATGAATATCGTCAAAGGTGTAGGCCCTAATTCTATAACATCAGTTTTGAACTCCTCTGTAGAAAATTACTTTGTAGATAATTTTGTATTATCTGGAGATGTAGGTTTGGATTTAGGATTTGGTTTTGATATAGAAGACAAAAGACTCAGTATTATTTTTAATGGTGGATATATAGCCAACGTACCTTCTGAGTGGAGATTGGCAGGTTCGCTGGCATTCAGAGAAAAAATAAATTTAGCAAGTCCATATGCAGGAGTGACCGTACGTCTGGATATGAACTGCAGCAAATCTTGCGAAAAAGGATGTTGTAAGTAAGCATACTTATTTTCAAAAAACAGAAAAAAGGAAAGCACCATTTAGATCCATGTTGGTGTTTTCCTTTTTTATTATGATAAGCTAACCTATGGAATTGCATTATATTAAAGCTATCTGACCGCGACAAAAAACTCAAAAAATCCCATCACAAAGCATTAGTTTAAAAACTTTGATTTATCTTTGTCATCAATCAAGCGGAAAGGTATTGTTCTGATTAGAAAAAGGCGCTCCATTTGATTCTTTTTTTGAAAACTTATAAAATCAAACGGATATGAAAAATGTAATCGTCCTTCTTCTTTTAGCTTTTGGTGTTAATGGATATGGTCAGATTATCACCTTTCCTGATCCCAATTTTAAAAATGCATTGGTGAATACAAAGTGTGTGGATACAGATATGGATTTTGTAGGAGATATTGATGCTGATTTGAATAATGATGGGGAGATTGATGTTAGTGAAGCAAAGTTGGTTAAAAACCTTGACATAAGAAATGGAGCTATTAAAAACATTGAAGAGATTAATAATTTCACAGAGTTAGAAAGGCTAAATTGTAGTGGTAATCAACTATCCAAATTGAATTTAGAGAATGTTATTAAATTGTATTTTTTGGATTGTAGTTATAATCAGCTACCAAAGTTGGAAATTCAAAAATTATCTGGGCTAAACTATTTAAATTGCGAAGCAAATCAATTAACTTCCTTGACTTTAAATAATTTATTTGATCTACAAAGTTTATATTGTGGAGGCAACCAATTTACTCAACTAGATTTACAATATTTATTTCATATTCAAGTATTAGACTGTAGTAATAATCAATTACAAGAACTAAGTTTCAATAATAATAATATGTATTTACTCGAATTGAATTGTAGTGGTAATAAGATAAAGCAACTTGATTTAAAATATGTTAATAATTTATATATACTGTATTGTTCTGATAATCAGCTTTTGCAGTTAGATTTACAAAACCTGACAAAATTAATTTATTTTGAATGTAGTGTTAATCAATTATCACAATTGAATCTAAAGGAGTTGTATAAATTATCGACATTAGATTGTTCTTCTAATAAACTGAAAACACTAGATGTACAAAATTTGAAAGATTTAAATCATTTATCTTGTTCATCCAACCAGCTATCAAAACTCGATTTACAAAATCAGGATAAATTAATCTCCTTAAAATGCTCATCAAATCAATTGACTCATTTGGATTTACAAAATCTAAATAATTTAAAAACCTTGGAATGCTCATCGAATCAATTGTCTCAACTAGACATTAACAATTTAAATTTATTAACCTATTTGGATTGTTCTGATAATCTATTGACCGAACTTAACGTTAAAAATTTAACTTTATTATTAAAATTGCTTTGTTCTAACAATCAGCTTACAAAATTAGAAGTAAAAAACTTGACGAAATTAAGATGGCTAACGAGTGGTAACAATCTGTTGACTCAACTAGACGTAAACAATTTAACCTTATTATCTTACTTGGAGTGTTCTAATAATCAATTAACGCAACTAGATGTAAAAAATATAACTTCATTATCTAGCTTATTTTGTTCTAATAATCAATTAATGGAGTTAGATGTACAAAATTTGAATAATCTGTCACATTTTAATTGCGATTCTAATCAATTGAGATATTTACTGTTGAAGGGACCAAGATATTATTTTACTGTTCTAAAATTCCAAAATAATTCAACCCTAAAATATATATGCTGCAGTGATAATCAATTGCAATTAATTCAAAATAAACTTCAGGAATATGGTTATACAAATTGTGAAGTAAATTCCTATTGTTCCTTCACTACAGTTGGAAAATCTTATACAATTTTAGGAAATAATACCTTTGATGGAAATATCAATGGATGCGATGATCAAGATATAAAACTACAATATTATAAATATAAAATCACAGACGGAAGTTTTTCAGGATCTTTAATTTCAAACTCCACAGGAAATTACCAAATTTCAGTCCAAACTGGAACCCACACCATCACTCCAATATTTGAAAATCCAGACTACTTCGAAGTCACACCATCATCAATCACAGTCACTTTCCCATCCACCTCCGACACCATCACCCAAAACTTCTGTATCATTCCTAAAGGCACCTTCCGACAAACCAACATCACGGTCATCCCACTCTCACCACCTGCCCGACCAGGATTCGATGCATCATATAAAATCGTATGGGAAAATGTAGGCAATCAAATAGAAAGTGGTACGCTCAATTTTACTTATGATGAGACATTATTAGATTATATCTCAGCTACTCAGACAGCAGATCAAGTAGCTGCCGGCATTGTCAAGTGGAATTTCAACAATCTACTGCCATTCGAAAAAAGAGAAATCACGGTCACACTCAAAGTCAACAGACCCACAGATACGCCGGCCGTCAATGCAGGAGATAAGCTATATCTCACCGCATCGATCCTGGACAATATCTTCACGCTAGAAAATACCGTCGTTGGCTCATACGATCCTAATGACAAAACGTGTCTCCAAGGCGATCGTGTAAAACCCGACATGGTAGGCAAGTACGTAGACTATCTCATCCGCTTCGAAAATACGGGCAACTACGCCGCTGAAAATGTCGTAGTCAAAGACATCATCGATACCAAAAGATTTAATGTGTCTACGTTACAAATCACCGATGCCAGCCATGAAGTTTATACCCGTATCGAAGGCAACAAAGTAGAGTTCATCTTTGAAAATATCCAACTACCCTTCGACGATGCCAACAATGATGGCTACATCGCTTTCAAGATCAAGACATTGCGTACGCTTGTTCTTGGCGACTCACTCAAAAACTTAGCAGACATTTATTTTGATTATAATTTCCCTATCCGAACGAATGAAGCACAAACTACGATCGCATTGCCAAGTTTTATTCAAGATATCATCACTGATGTAAATATATATCCTAATCCGGTCAGAGATATTTTATACTTGGAGTCTGACGAAAACTGGAATAAAGCTGAAATCTATGATATTGCTGGAAGGATATTGCGCTCTATAAGTTTGGAAAGCAAATCTTTAGATGTAAGTGGATTAGAAAGTGGAACTTATTTGGTGAGATTGAAGGATGGAGAGAAAATAGGTATGTTTAAGTTTGTGAAGATTTGATTATTGCGGTTTAAAGTTTAATCGTTTAATGTTAAATTATGCTATATGATGAAAATCATTATTTTTATTTTTAATTAGATTTTGTCTAAATAAATTAGGAAAACAATTTTACTGCCTATACTTTTGTGTTTAATTAGATTAATTCCAAATAGTATGAGCCGTTTGTTACTTTCCTTTTTGATGTTTGTTTGTATAAAATCCAATGGTTTGGGTAATTTGGGAGTCCATGATGTTGATAGATTTAGTAATGTCAACCCAAGTGATACGACCCACCTTTTTAATGAAGATTCACTTCGTCTCCTTCAAATAGAACCCATCCATATTATCGGAGAAAAGTCAAAATCTATGGTTGGATCAGGCCAGTATATCAGCATCCGAAAAATTGGCATCCTTAACCAACCCAATATAAACAGTGTGCTGCGCACCATCCCCGGCATCAATATCAGAGATGAGGAAGGATTTGGGCTCAGACCCAATATAGGAATGCGTGGCACATCAGTCAATAGATGCACCAAAATCACCCTCATGGAGGACGGCATCTTGATCGCTCCTGCGACATATGCAGATCCTTCCGCGTATTATTTTCCCACTTTTGCCAGAATGCATGGTGTGGAGGTACTTAAAGGAAGTAGCCAGATCAAAAACGGTCCATATACTATCGGAGGTGCTATAAATTTACTTTCCACCCCGATACCAGATGCTTTCAAAGGATTTGCCCAAGTAACTTATGGTAGTTTTGGGACCAATCAACAAAGAATATGGGTAGGTGACAGCCGCGAAAATTTTGATTATGTTTTTGAAGTCAATCGATTGGCCAGTGATGGTTTTAAACAATTGGATAATGCAGGAAATACAGGTTTTGATAGAAAAGATATCATGGGCAAATTGCGCTGGCATTCTAAAGAAGGGGCACATGTTCCACAGTCAATCACTCTAAAATTTGTCCAATCTAGCGAAGTCGGAAATGAAAGTTATCTAGGATTGAGCTATGATGACTTCAATATAAATCCTTACAGAAGATATGCCGCAACCCAAAAGGACATTTTGGACATGAAACATCAGCATATTTCACTTCAACATACCATCATTCCATTTAAAAACTTTGCTGTAAATACTACCGCATATTATACCCATACTTTCAGAGATTGGGCCAGAGTCAATACCATCGGAGGCCAAAGTCTAAATAATATTCTGTCCAGCCCCGGGATACATCAAACGCCATACCAGATCATGGTGGGCCAAGAAGACGGAAACGTTGATTATCAAAGTGCTGCCAGAACCTTTTTTTCACAGGGAATTCAGTCTTATGGCCAATTCTATTTTAATACCGGAAGTATCGAACATAAAATGCAGCTCGGAGTACGTCACCACATAGATCAGGCCGACCGCTATGCAACTAGATCTGTGTATACTATGACTTCAGGAAAAATGATTTTGACCAATGCAGGCATCCTCGGAAATCAAGAAAACCAAATCCGAAATGCCACAAGCACAGCAACCTATTTTAGCTATGACTTATCCTACAAAAACCTTAAAGTGAGTCCAGGAATCCGTTATGAAAACATCCACTTCAACATCCAAAACTATGGAAATGCTGATAATGGACGTACAGGCCAAAACCTAAGATCAGCAGAAAACAAAATTTCTATTGTGCTTCCAGGTATAGGTTTTCATTACGATATCAGTAATCAAATGAGTGTTTTCGGTGGTATTCACCAAGGATTTTCTCCTCCGGGCATGCCCTCTACTTCGTCATCGGCTCGACAAGCTGATGTAGAAACTGCCATCAATTATGAGTTAGGGTATAAATATATAAATGAACGTCTGAATGTAAATCTTACTGGATTTTATAGTGACTATGACAATATATTGGGTTCAGACAATGTCTCAGGTGGTGGCGCAGGTACAGGAGATATATTTAATGCTGGTAATGCGGTAATTAAAGGATTGGAACTCAGTATGGATTACCAAATAAAAATAGAAGAAAGTAATCTACCCATACAACTTGCATATACCTATACCGACGCAAGATTTAAGGAAACTTTTGTCAATGCTGGTGGGGATTGGGGTAGTGGTACTATAATGACGCAGGACATGATCCCTTTTATCACACCACACTTATGGTCCGGTAGTTTGGGCTTTGACCATAAAAAATTCAATGTTATACTTTCAGCCCGCTATGTAGGTGCGACTCGTACCAAACCAGGTCAAAATATATTAATTCTACCTGATGATACCGTACTTTACAATGATGCGAACGCCATAGGTAGTTTTATGATCTTGGACTTATCAGCCAACTATATGACAACTAAACATACAACCTTATTTACTACCTTAAATAATATCACCAACGATAAGAGCATCGTAGCCAATCTGCCTAATGGATATAGACCCAATATGCCGTTTGCCTTTAATGGAGGAGTTAAGGTGAAATTTTAAGAAAGTATCTTTAGGTTTTAATTTTTAATAACTAAAAACAACATTTTATAGCCCTTTGTCACCTCAAATTTTTTATAGCTTGTTTTGGGTATCGATTATTGATTTATCGATTTTATACTAAAATAATTTCCAACCGTCACCCTTTTCTTTTAATATTGTGCCTTTAAATAAAATGTGACCTATATGAAACTCATCTCTTGGAATGTAAATGGTATCAGGGCCGTGGTAGGAAAAACCTTTTTGCAGCAGTTTGCCGAAATGGATGCTGATATATTTTGCTTACAAGAGACTAAGGCTCAGGATGATCAGGTAGCAGAAGCTTTGTCTTCATTGAATGGATATCATATACATAGCAACTCCGCAGAGAAAAAAGGATATTCCGGAGTGGCAATTATCTCTAAGATAGAACCCATTTCAGTCACTCGGGATATGGGCATAGCTGAACACGACAATGAAGGCAGAGTCATTTGTGCTGAATTTGAAAATTTTTATATGGTCAATGTTTATGTACCTAATAGTGGCGAAGGACTCAAAAGATTAGATTATAGGTCTGAGTGGGACGAAGATTTTTCACAATATTTAGCTGGTCTTCGATGCAAAAAAAATGTTGTAGTCACAGGAGATTTTAACGTAGCACATCAAGCCATTGACTTGGCAAGACCCAAAGAAAATTACAATAAAACATCAGGCTACACCCAAGTAGAAATAGATGGCATGGACAAAATATTGTCCAAAGGTTTTACAGATTCGTATAGACATTTACATCCGGAAAAAATTCAATACTCTTTTTGGAGCGCACGTTTTGGTGCTCGTGCCAAAAACCTAGGTTGGCGTATTGATTACTTTTTGGTGGACGAAAGGATGAAAAACAAGATATCCAATGCGTTTATCCTTGATCAGGAATCGGGATCAGACCATTGTCCTATTGGTTTGGTGTTGGGGTAGTCTGTCGTTAATTCAATTTATTAGGAAGCCTACAATGATTCCTAAAAGCTAAATTATTTCACTTTTTTAGTTGACTTTCAGTATTTCCAATACTTCGATCGTCATTTTCGTCGAAAAAAATGATACATTAATCTATACATCGATCATTTACTAAACAGTGTTTATTAACTTTGCGTTGTTATTTAAAATAAACAATATGGGGCTTACAGAGCGTAAAGAGCGGGAAAAGATAGAATTGAAAAATTTAATTCTAGATGCTGCACGAAAAATTTTGTTGGCGCAAGGTCAGGATGGTTTATCCATAAGAAAAATAGCCGATGAAATAGAATATAGTCCTGCGACTATCTACCTTTATTTTCCTGATAAAGATGCTATTTTGCACGAATTGATGGAGATGGGGTTTGGGGTGATGAATGAATATATGAAAACTGCCTATGCTGAGATTGATCCAGTCAAAAGAATACATAACATCGGTCATGCTTATATCAGATTTGGTTTAGAAAACAAGGATTGGTACGAACTTATGTTCAATTCAGACAAACCTATGAAGCATATCGAAAAATGTTGTGAAGACTGGGATCAAGGTATGGCCATGTTTGCTTTTTTGACTCAAACGTGTAAAGATGCCATTATAAAATTGGAAATAAAAAATGTTGAAAAAGACATTTTAGCCTTACATCTTTGGAGCAGTGTACATGGTTTGGTCAATCTGTACCTAACGGAAAGACTGGAGATAGTAAAAAGAAATAAAAGTTCTGAACTAGTTACTAAAACTTTGGATGCTATTATTCATACCGTTTTTAGAAAATAGTTTTTATCTAAAAATAATCCGACATCAATTATAAAAAACAACTTGTTATGTCCACAAACATTAAAATATTAATACTTACTTTGTTGGTAAATATTGCCAGAGCTCAGGACTTTTCACCATTGGTCAGTATAGCATGGGAAAATAACCATGAGCTAAAAGCCAAAAACTTCCACCTAGAAAGCGCTACCAAATCCTTGCTAGAAGCTAAAGCTATGTACGGCCCTGATGTAAAATTTGGTATTCAATATACCTTGGCGGCAGGTGGAAGAAGCATTGCCTTTCCCGTAGGAGATTTGCTCAATCCAGTTTATAGCACGTTAAACCAACTGACCTTATCCAATGCTTTTCCCCAAATAGAAAACGTCAACGAACAGTTTTTGCCCAATAATTTTTATGATGCCAGATTTAGAGTGACTCAGGCGATATACTACCCTGATTTGGCCATCAACAAAAAACTCAAAATGGAAATGTTGGAACAAAAAAACCTGGAAATCAAAGCTTTCAAGCGTTTGGTTAGTAAGCAAACTATGCAAGCCTATATCCAATATGCCATGACTCAAAACGCCATAGAAATATATTTGTCAGCCGACACCCTTCTTAATGAAGCCAAACGCACCACTCAAAGTATGATCAAAAATGGCATAGCTTTACCCACTGCAATGTCGCGATTAGAAAATCAATCCGCAGAACTTTTATCCCAAAAAACTGAAGCCTTATCTAATCAAAAAAATGCTGAAAATGTACTCAGATTTGTTTTAGGAATAAATGAAACAGGCAGCATTCCTAGCTTGGTCGGATTCAATCGTGTTCCTACCTTAGTTCTAGACAATATTGCGGACAGAGAAGAACTTTTACAACTTAAACAAGCTACCATAATGCAATCTCTGGCAGTTCAAAGAGAAGAAAAACATTACTTACCCAAAATAGGTGCACAATTGGATGCAGGAAGTCAGGATTTTGATTTTGGATGGGAGCCTTATGCTTTACTCGGAATCAATGTGGATATGAATATATATGATAGTAAAAAGCATCACCATAGAAAACAAGCCGCTAAAGCTGAAATTATGGCCACTGAAGCCATGTATTTACAAGCCGAAAACCAAATAAAACTTCAACAAAACGTAGCCAAAGAAAATCTCAATACTGCGATCAAACAAGCCAATATCTTTGAAACCAGAATCAAGGCAACACAGAAAATTTATGATGAAGTATTTGCCAAATACAAAGAAGGAACCGCCGGATACATAGAGTTGGTAGATGCACAAACGCAATATACTCAAATAAAAATGCAACATCTCTTAGCTAAAAATAATGCCTGGATCAAGTGGTCAGAATATATTTATGCAGCAGCCATTTTTCCTATTCAATAATTAAATACAATCTTATCACAATGAAAATATTAAATATCTCAATAGCTATTTTGGGTCTATGTTTTTTTGCTTGTAAACAAGATCAAGACGCCACGTCCACCACACCCAAAATAGCTACAAATTTTGTAAAAATACACACTATTGATACCATCCAAGAGTCTGATATCATCAAAGTACTAGGTATCGTCATGAGTGAAGCTGAAGCAAGACCATCATTTAAAACAGGCGGTATAATCAAAAAAACTTATGTTAAAGAAGGAGATATTGTCTCCAAAGGTCAACTTTTGGCTACATTAGAAATGCAAGAAATCAATGCCCAGGTTCAGCAAGCAGAAGAAGGACTTCAAAAAACGCTCAGAGACAAAAATAGAGTCGGAAATCTTTATAAAGACAGTGTTGCTACATTAGAACAATTTCAAAATATAACTACGGCTTATGAAGTAGCTAAAAGAACTTCAGAAATTGCCCAATTCAACAAGCAACACTCAGAAGTTAGGGCTCCGATCTCAGGAAAAATCATCAAACAAATTATGTATAATGGTGAAATTACTGGTCCGGGCAATCCCATATATGCCATACTTGGAGTTGGAAAGAGTGACTGGGTCATACAAGCAGGTCTTACGGATAGAGATTGGGCTAGAGTAGATAAAAATGACAAAGTCAATATCAGACTCGATGCTTATCCAGGTCAAAATTTTTCAGGAGTAATTTCAGAAAAATCATCAGTTGGTGGCAGTGCTAGCGGTACATTTGATGTAGCAATCAAATTCTTAAGCCAACCTGCAAATCTAGCTGCCGGATTGATCACAAATCTGTCCATCACATCAGAAAAGAAGGAAAATTTTATGGTCATACCTATCGAAGCCTTGACAAAATCTAATGGTCAATCGGCATATGTTTTTACCGCCATAAATGGTAAAGCCAAGCAAATCAAAATTACAATAGCTAAGTTATTAGGTGATAAAGTGGCAGTATCCTCGGGTCTTGATGGCATTACCAACGTGATCACCACAGGAGCTATGTATCTGGAAGAAGGAGACTCCATCGAATATTGAACTGTTAGATAACAAATCATTCCATCACCCGATCACTGATCAAACGAACTTGGACCGCTAAAAGTGGTGTTACAAATCATAAGATTACGGATCACAAAATCACAAAATATTCATATGGGTTTCAATAAATTTTTTGTAAAAAATTGGCAGTTTACTTTGGTCATTTTTACAGCCGTCATGGTCTTGGGTGTTAATGCATTATTCAATATGCCTAGAGCAGAAGACCCTCCATTTGGTGCACCAATATTTTCTATAGTGGTTGTCTATCCCGGTACCAATCCCGCAGATATGGAAAAGCTTGTAGCCGACCCGATAGAAGAAGAGTTGTATCAATTGGCTGACATTAAAAAAATCAACACCACAATTAATGACGGTCTTGTAGTCATGCTGGCTGAGTTTAATTTCGGTGTCGATGTAGAATCCAAAAACAACGATGTCATCAGAGAAATCAATAAAATACGACCCGAATTACCAGAAGGTATCATCCGTTTTGATATCAAAAAGGCGGCATCGAGTGACGTCGTCATCTTACAATCTGCTTTGGTTTCTGATACTGCCTCTATGGAGCTGATGAAAGATCTTGCACAAAATCTCGAAAAAGATATAGAACGTATTAAGGATATCAAATGGGCAGAAATTCAAGCCTCACCTGAAAAGGTGATACACCTAGACTTGGATCTAGACAGAATGGCAACTATGAAACTAGGCCTAAATCAAGTTATAGGGCTGATCCAAGCTAACAATATCAACATACCTGGTGGTGATATAGATTTAGGTCAAAAAAAGTATAACATCAAAACCACCTCTGAATACAAGACCGTTGATGACATCAGATCTACCATAGTGCAGGTGACTCCTCAGGGCAAGACAGTCACTTTGGGCCAGATAGCTACCATTTACTATACCGAAGAGACATCTGACCACATCGCAAGGCACAATAGCCGCAGAGCCATTTGGATCAACTCAGCTATGAAGGACAAAAAAAATATCATCACTGTTCGCAAAGAGTTAGAAACAGTTCTTTCAGCATTCAAAGAGAAATTGCCAAAAGGAATCACTTTAGAAAACGCTTTTGATCAGGAAAAAGGAGTAAGATATCGATTGTCTGGCCTAGGAAGAGATTTTGCCATAGCCATATTCTTGGTATTATTGACCTTGTTGCCATTAGGTACAAGAGCATCTATAGTGGTGATGATTTCTATTCCATTGTCATTGAGCATTGGACTGTTTATGTTGGATTTACTTGGATATACACTCAATCAATTGAGTATAGTTGGTATGGTTGTTGCCTTGGGGTTGCTAGTAGATGATAGCATCGTAGTGGTAGAAAACATAGAGCGATATATGCGCAAAGGTATCTCTGCACGTGAAGCAGCTGTGTCAGCTACCAATCACATTATGGTGGCCATATTGGGATGTACGGCTACATTATTACTGGCTTTTTTACCGTTAGCCAATCTTCCCGAAGGCTCAGGTGACTTTATCCGTTCATTGCCTATGGCTGTCATGTTGACGGTATTGGCATCACTTTTTGTATCCGTTACGATTATTCCATTTTTATCTTCCATCCTACTCAAGCCGCATGAAAATGCTGCCAGTGGTGATGGAAATTTTTTCTTTAATGCATTCAAAAAATACGTAAATAATCCTTATCAAAGACTACTGGAGTGGTGTATGTCTCATAAACTGGCTACCTTAGTTTTTGCAGCTTCTATCTTTGTGTTGTCTTTAACGCTGATACCTATATTGGGTTTTAGTTTGTTTCCAGAATCAGAAAAACCCATTATCACCATCGATATCGAAACCGAACCTGGATCTAATCTTACCCACACAGACAAAGTTGTCCGTAAAGTAGAGCAAAAGCTTTTGACCTTTACAGAAATAGATCACATCAGTGCCAATGCTGGCAAGGGTAACCCAAGAATATACTACAATGAGTTTCAACGTCAGAACTCTGCCAATTTCGGTCAAATTATTGTCTATCTCAACGAAAAAACTAAAGTGCCGGATATCATCAGATTTGCAGACAAAGTCAGAAGTGCTCTTGCCAGTTTTCCAGGTGTAAAAATCGAAGTCAAAAGGTTTCAGCAAGGTCCACCAATATCCGCTCCTATCGAAATGAGGATCATGGGCAATAATCTGGATACTTTAGACATCCTAAGTACTAAAGTGGAAAAGCTAATGAAAGAAAAGTCAGGATCCATGTATGTGCGCAACGACTTAAAATATGTAAAATCAGATATCGTCGTGGATGTAGATAGAGAGAAAGCAGGCCTTTACGGAATCAGTAGTGCAGAGATAGCTAAGACTGTAAGGCTTGCTATAGTAGGACTACAAATAGGTGAAATCAGCAATTCAGAAGGCGATGAATTCAAAATGAAGATTTCTCTAGCTCAAAATACTGAAAATGCCCTTCAAATGTTTGATAAGGTTTTTGTCACATCTATGAGCGGTTCACTTATACCTTTAAAAAGCATGGCGTCGATTTCATTAAGACCATCAGCATCTATCATCAGACATTTCAATAAAGAAAGATATGCACTAGTCAGTTGTTTTGTACAAAATGGGGTTAATGTAAGCAAACTCACAGACGAGATATTAAACGATATTAGTAATGAAGTGACCATGCCTGCAGGATATAGAGTGGTCGCTGCTGGAGAGCGTGAGTCGCAACAAGAGTCTTTCGGAGGACTCGGTACCATCATTATCCTTACTGTATTTGGTTTACTGGCCATACTAATACTGGAGTTCCGTACCTTCAAGTCGACTATTATTGTCCTAAGTGTTATTCCTATGGGTATCATCGGGGCATTAGTAGCTTTGTACATAGCAGGTGAGTCTATGTCATTTGTAGCCACAGTAGGTATTATAGCATTGGTAGGTATAGAAATTAAAAACTCTATCCTGATGGTAGACTACACAAATGGGCTTAGAGAAGAAGGAGTAGGACTTTATGAAGCGGTAATGGATGGTGCCGAAACCAGATTTTTACCTATTTTACTGACTTCAATGACAGCCATAGGTGGCTTGACACCATTAGTTCTCGAAAGCTCACCTCTCATCAGCCCATTAGCCATAGTTTTGATAGGTGGACTGATCAGCAGCACTTTACTGAGTAGACTAGTAACACCCGTTTTGTATTATTTGATACCGCCTGAAGTAAAAAAGTAGTTTTTTAAGACTTAAGGATACTTTTGCAACAAAAAACACGTTTATCAGAATATTGTATATATTTGTCGTTTTATTATCTTTTATTAATCTATTAAATTAAATATTTATGAAGCAGTCCATTTTAGTTGCAGTCGGTATGTTTTTAATACTTTTTACCTCACAAAATATAGCAGCACAATCACCCGAAGCCAAGCTCAAAATGGCTGAAAAAGAAATCAAGGTAGCAGAAAAAGAGCTCGAAAAAGCTGAAAAAGCAGTAACTGTAGCAGAAAAAAAACTCGAAAAAGCCGATGCTGACTACGATGAAGGCAAAAAAGCCAATGCACGCACCGCCATGCTCAATGCTGAAAAAGCACTAGCTATGGCTAATAAAAATAGGGATAAAGCCCAAAAAGCAGTTGAAAAAGCCACAGAAAAAGCTGATAAAGCAGCGGTAAAACTAGAAGAGATGGAAGCCAAAATGAAGGCCAAAGAGGAAAAAGAAAATGAAGAAGAAGAAGGCGGAATCTTTATTTAGAACGGTGTGGTTTTGGTTGAAAACTCATTAATTTTTTGTTAAAATTTAATTTAGGTGTTATCTTTTACAATTTTACACGTCTATAAAACTGTAAATACATTTCATTACAAACAAAAAATATTCAACATGAAATATTCAATTTTTATTTTTAGCATGTTTTTTTAAGCTTTTCAGCCACAACCAATGCTCAAGGCAAAGGTAAAGAAAAGATTGAAGCACAAAAAACACAAAACGAAGCCGAAAAAGAAGTTATAAAAGGTCAAAACGAAGCAAAGATAGAAGCAAGCAAAGGTCAAAAGGATGCTGAAAAAGCAACTATAAAAGGTTAAAAGGAAGCTGATAAAGCAGCCCGAAAAGCCAAAAAAAGCGAAAAAGTTAAACCTTCTGATAAAAAGGAAAAGGAATCACTTGATGAAAGCAGTAGTTCGTAATATTTATCGAATAGAAAAATTTTAGACAAAGCGGAAGAATAAAAATTTATTTCTTCCGCTTTTTTTATGCTATGAAACATAAAATGAAAAACTTTAATATCTTTATATACTTTTTTAAGTAAAATTCCTGACCTTTGCACTCATATGCAAGAAGTAGGTTATTCTTATTTAGACGAGCTCAATGATATCCAAAGGCAGGCCGCATCGTGTATCGAAGGCCCTGTAATGGTAATTGCCGGACCTGGGTCAGGTAAAACACGAGTGCTTACTTATCGGATAGCTCATATGATTCATTCTGGAGTATTACCAGGCCAGATACTCGCGCTTACATTTACCAATAAAGCAGCGAGAGAAATGAAAGACAGGATAGAGCGCGTAGTAGGGCCGAAAGCACAGCGAGTTTGGGCAGGTACTTTTCACTCGCTTTTTGCTCGCATTCTTCGGGTAGAAGCCCATCGAATAGGATATCCTAATGATTTTACTATATACGATACTGACGATACTAAGAGTGTCATCAGCGAGATCATCACACAAATGAATCTAGACAAAAAAGTATATGCTTCTGGCGTAGTCAGAGGGAGAATATCTGCAGCCAAAAGTAATCTCATCACTCCCAAAGCCTACGTGGCCAATGATGAGCTTATGGCCTATGATCGTATGAACAGAAGGCCGCTTATTCATGTCATCTATGAAAAATATGCAGCTAAATGCATGAGAGCTGGAGCTATGGATTTTGACGATTTACTTTTGCAAATGTTCCGACTTTTGTATCAAAACCCCGATAATATCCGTGAAAAATACCAAAGACAGTTTCAATATCTTATGGTAGATGAGTTTCAGGATACAAACTACCTCCAATACGAAATTTTAAAATTACTTTCTGTTTATCCGGGCAGCAATCACAATATCTGTATCGTAGGTGATGATGCTCAAAGTATCTATTCATTCCGAGGAGCGACCATAGAAAATATATTGCAATTCGAAAATGATTTTTCTGAACTTCGTACCTTTAAACTAGAGCAAAACTATAGGTCTACACAGTTTATTGTGGGTGCAGCCAATGAAGTCATTAACCATAATAAGAGGCAGATTCAGAAAAAAATCTGGACCGACAGGGATTTGGGACACAAAATCAAATTGGTCAAAACCATGACCGAAACGGAAGAAGGAAAAAGAGTAGCAGATACGATCATTGAGCAAAAAAACAGATTTAATCTTGCCAATAAAGAAATAGCTATCCTGTATCGGACCAATGGTCAGTCCAGGATTTTCGAAGAGCAACTACGCAAATACGGTATCACTTACCGCGTTTATGGTGGTTTGTCATTTTATTCTCGTAAGGAGATTAAAGATTTGATTGCATACATGCGTATCACAATCAATGATAAAGATGATGAAGCCCTAAAAAGAGTTATCAACTATCCGCGTCGCGGTATCGGTGAGAGTACTATTGAGCAAATATCCCAACTAGCAGACGATAATGACATGAGTATGTGGGAAGTATTGACCAAGATTGAGTTTAACAACCGTTCCCGTAAAAGTATTGGTGAGTTTGTACAATTAGTCCTTGCCTTCAAATCCAAATTAGCTAAGTCCAATGCTTATGAACTTTCTGATTACATATATAGAAATAGTGGCATCGAAAAACTACTCAAAGAAGATAAATCTCCTGAAGGTTTGGGAAGGATTGAAAATATTGTTTCGTTATTGGATGGTATTCAAGAGTTTGTGCAGGATGACGAAATTCAGGTAGGCGAAGAAGGGTCTACAGATAGAAGTCTTTCTGCTTATTTGCAAACCATTTCGCTCATGACAGATGCGGACCAAAAAGAAGAAAATCCTGATAATGTCACGCTAATGTCTGTGCACTCAGCAAAAGGACTAGAGTTTAAGTCTGTTTTTGTAGTAGGTCTAGAAGAAAATCTTTTTCCTAGCTATATGGCTCTACAAGATTCTAATGACGTGGACGAAGAGCGACGACTATTTTATGTAGCTATCACAAGAGCAGAAGAGCATCTTTGTCTCACATTTGCGCACAGCAGGTATCAATATGGCCAAATGAGATACAATGATCCAAGCAGATTTTTAGAAGAAATTTCCGAAAATAATCTGGATTCTATTATATCGATCACCAAAAAACCAGAATTTCCAGAACCTAAGATTTTGGGCAATTTCAAACCGCTAGGTTCTAAAAAACCTATGATATCTGTAAATCCTGACGATTTCGTCGCAGCCAATCCCAACGATATCAAGCCAGGCATGGAGGTCATTCACCTCAAATTTGGTCAGGGCAAGGTACTTGCTGTAGATGACCGTCTGGTAGCCACCATTTTATTTGATGGATTAAATGACACGCCAGAAAAACGAATCATGCTTCAGTTTGCTAAGTTGCAGATTGTGGAGTAGGTTTCTACCCTTTCGAAAACAATAGAGAACTTTTCCCTTGACCTATATAATCTACAGTAACGATATACATACCATTTTCCAATAGTTCGATCGGCAATGACGTAACTTGTTCGATATTTTCCATCATAATGAAACATGTCTTACCTGTGATATCACTGACAGTCACCCGATAAGGCAACATTTCACCAAAAGCCAAGATCAAAAAGTCTGAAGCCGGATTGGGATACATTCTAAAAATACCATCTACTATTTCATAGCTAGATGTCGTTTCATCCATCCCATCACAATTTTCATCTATTTCGTTATTGGGTATCTCTTCGGCATCAGGATTTATGCCGGCATTATTGTCGTCACAATCATCTACTTGCAAAAATCCATCTTGATCTAAGTCATCGTCCAAAGTTTCAGGATTGCAATCATCATCAATTCCATTGTAAACCAACTCTATTTGAAGATTATTGATATTAGGATTATTGTCGTTACAGTCATTTTCAAAACAATCTCTCGTATCTAATGTGTAATGAATTAAAGATTGATGTGTAATAGTTATCGAATCTGCAAGTTCTAAATTAAGAAAGTACATTGAATCAAATATATTTTGTGATCCATAAGCATCAGGATAAACAATATTTCTATCCATGAATACTAATACCGAAAAATCGGTTTGATTTGTAATTAATAAAGTATCACATTTATTGATACCTAATTTTTGATCTAAACCAAAATTATCCTCGGTCAATTCTATTTGTATAATTGATCCTATTTGATTTCTTGAACCATCCCTATCATGATCAAAACCATATAATTTATCACATCCACAATCTAAAATATTTGTCGAAAAAATAGCTTGATTCAACTCATTAAGCGTACATAGGTTAAGACTGAAACCCGTTTCGCTTATTGGTACTCCAAAGATTAAACCAGAAGCCAGACCACCAACACCTTCGAACCATATTTCACCTCCGTTGGGAAATGCCAAGTCTTTGGTTAGGGTCATTTTATATATTGAATCTTGTCCAGGTCCTAATATTCTTTCTTTATTGAGAACAAATAGAGTATCAACTTTAACTCCGGTAAGCACATAAGGATTTTCAAATAAAAACATATCACCTACTGAAAGACTAAAATCCATGATTACTCTTTCTGTTGAGAAGTTTTGATCTAGCAAAAATAACTTCCCATCTTCCGACCTCAGAAATCTGCTTCCAAAACTATTTTGAAGTTTGTAATACGTTATACCATTTATTAAACTATCACTTATTACCTCTGATTCAACAATAGAACTACTGAAGTTTCCCGAAAAATCTCCTATAGAATATTTAAAAGCTTGCTTCCAGCCAACAAAAGGAAACTTATAATACTGTGATAAACCTGAAAATGAAAAAATACAAGTTAAAGTAAAAATGAATAACAATCTTTTCATAAAATTTCTTTATTGTATAGACTCCTCCAAATAGTATTTCGCTGCTTCAAAGTCTAATAATTATTTTCTATGCGAAAAACCCAACCTTTTTCAAATTATCTACAAGGAAATCCTTTCACTATTTTTGCAATTTCACAAACCTCCTTGAGCTAGTCCCTTGACCTATATAATCTACAGTAACGATAAACATACCATCTTCTAATAGGTGTATCGGCAATAACGTCACTTGATTTATATTTTCAGACATACTAAAATGCATCTTACCTGTGATATCACTGACAGTCACCCGATAAGGCAACATTTCACCAAAAGTCAAGATCAAAAAGTCTGATGCCGGATTGGGAGAGATGGTCCAATGGTTTTCAACTATTATCTCAGAAGAAGATGTATTGTCTGGTACAAAGCCAATGGCATCCAAGGCTGGTTTGATCTCAGGATTTTTCATAAACATCTTCCACAATAGTTCAGTTCTATGATTTTGAATCATGGCCAAAATAGGTCCTTGGTCAATAGCCAAATAAGAGTCCGCTACCCAGTTTTGATTTCCATTGAACGCATCATAGAATCCATTAGGTCCAAATAATCTTTCGCCTTCATCAAAATAAAAACAGCGTAGCGCAGCCATACTTTCTTTTGGTGTGTAAGGCATGGAAGACAAAGCGGCTGTAGGCGCAATGGTGCCATTGTCCCTGCTTCCGGGCTCATGGGCGAGATATCCAAAAGGATTGTCAGATGCCGTCAGTCCCCAACAATTTTCACTATACTTTTTATGCTTGAGGGGATTAAAGATACACCATCCACGATTTATTAGCGTGTGATTTCTATTGTTGTCAAAATAGTTGGTATACTTATCTTTGATACCTCTTGGGTCAAAGCCCAAAAATGAATAATGTGCAAAAAACAAAGGACCACCATAGGCAGGACCCACAAAAAGCTTGTGTCCAAACCAGGTATTGCCATTTTTATAATTATTGGCCGCAGCCCATCCGGAATGATAATAACTAGCGGGTATAGCATGCGTAGGTGATGCAATAGCTAGCAAATAAACAATCAGAGCTTCGTTGTATCCTCTTAAGGGAAAATTCATCTGCCAGCCAAAATTTGGGGACCAATGCCAATACAAAACACCTGAATTGTTTTTGGTATACCAATCCCATTCGACATCTTCATACAGTTTAGTAATGATCTGTCTGATAGCCTTTTCAGTATTACTGTCCCCATCAAAAAACTGACGTGCTGCCAATAGCCCTTGCATCATAAAAGCGGTCTCTACCAAATCTCCTCCGTTATCAAACTGACTGAAGGGCACTACTTTTCCTGTGCGTCCATTCATCCAATGAGGAAAAACCCCATGAAATTTTTCAGCAAACTGAAGGAAACTAATGATTTTTACGATTCTGTTGGCTCCTTCAGTACGGGAGATATATCCATTTTCTATCCCTACCAAAATCCCCATTATACCAAAACCTGATCCTCCTGTAGTGACAATATCACCGCTTTTGTTTCTTTCTCGCGCCATGCCTGATATGGGATGCGCTTCATCCCAAAAATACCTGAAAGTATATCGCTGTACCATATCCATCAACTGCTCATCGGACATTTTGTACTCTGACGCCTTCATGGTGTCCGATACAGCCAATGACTGATTGAGTCCGGATAAAGCTTCGACATAATAGTAAAAGGTATCTAATCTATTCACGGGACTAAAATCCATAAACGTTGATGTCGTCACGGTCTTTACCGGAGAAAACACCTTATTGTCTGATGATCGCATGATTTTGAAATACTCTGCATTGGATAGATTTTGAACATCCCATTTGAGCTCAGTATGCCGTTCATAGGTTTCAGATTGGATGATACGAATATTTTGTCCTGTCAATAAGAAAGGAACAAACAAAAAAATCAAAAATCTAATCATGAAACTATTAGTAATTAGTTATTGAAAATGAATCATTAGAAATCAATATCCCGGATTCTGACTCAAGCTGCCACCACCTAAATCGATTTCTGTTTGTGGTAATGGAAAAAGTTCATGTTTATTGGCCACGAATGGTTTTCCAACTTTAGTCATCACCTCATTCTGAATGCCCCATCTTTGAAGGTCGAACCATCGGTGTTGCTCCATAGCTAACTCTGACCTTCTTTCTCGTCTGATAGCGGTGCGCAAAGCATCTTTATTGGTAATCGTAAGATCCTTCAGGATAAAAGTATTGGTACCTCGAGCTCTCTTTCGGGTCATATTGACATATTCGAGAGCTTTGGTCGCATTGCCCAACTCATTGGCTGCCTCTGCTGCAAGTAAAATAATGTCTGCATAACGAAGCAATCTAATATTTCCTGGTCCATTGTCTTGCAAACCAGGATGCTTGCCTACCCAAGCTTTTTGATTAAATCTCTCATCTAATATCTCAGGATTATCCTGCACAATAGTAGAACCATCAGGTAATACTTCGCCTACATAAATGATGGTGGCCTGCCTGCGTGGATCACCAGGTTCATAGTTGGCAATAAGATCATCGCTTGGCCTGTTAAATCCCCATCCTAGATTAGGCACGCCGCGCACACCTTGTACCATATTGAATGGGGTAGCTCCAGA
This sequence comes from Aureispira sp. CCB-QB1, assembly GCA_945870185.1. Lineage (GTDB taxonomy): Bacteria > Bacteroidota > Bacteroidia > Chitinophagales > Saprospiraceae > OLB9. The sequence goes on from CAMBRK010000007.1 coordinate 61,570, forward strand.
ACCCACTATAGAAGCTTGTAATGCCACAGAACCTATTTCAAATATACTTTCAGGTCCATTTTCTCCAGCTTGTGTAAATATCTGATTGTAGTTTGGCATTAAGCTATATTCACCACTACTAATGATTTCCTCACACAAGGTCAGTGCTTTATCATATTTTTTGTCAAGCATATATAATTTTGCCAGAATTCCTTTGGCGGCACCTTTAGTTGCTCTTCCGAGATCCTCAGCTTTGTACTTACTTTTTTCAGGTAAAGCTGCGATCGCGTCTGTTAAGTCCTTTTCGATTTGCGCATAGATCTCTGTCCTTGTATTTCGCTTTGTTGTAAAATATTGGTCATCTGTTAGTTGTGTCAAAACTAATGGAACATCCCCAAACCATTGTACCATTCTGAAATAATTGAAAGCCCGGAGAAATTTCGCCTCTCCAATGAGTCTTTCTTTGAGTGCATCTGGCATATTAATGTCAGGTATTCGATTGATGGCAATATTTGCTCTTGAGATAGTCTGATAGTGTCCCCTCCAGATAGTAGAAAAAGTCTGATTAGTGGCATCAAACTGAAAGTCATCCACTTCTTTGAGATAAGGACCATCATTTTCGGTACTGCCTTTATCTGCATCATCACTTACTATATCTGTTGCACCTAGATAAGGTAGGCCGCAGTATTCCCAAGAACGAAAATTAGCATAGATAGCATTCGTTGCCCAAACGGCGTGTTCTTCATTCTCAAAAAACGTCTCTGCAGTAAGATTACCCTTAGGGTTTCTGTTTAAAAAATCATCAGAGCAAGATGAAAAAACTAAGACGATAATTACAATAAATATATTTTTCATTTCTTAAATTTTATACTGTTACAAATAATTAAAACTTAGTCTCTAATCCAACCTGAAAAGACTTTGCTATTGGATAAGACCCATTGTCAAAACCCACCTTGAAAGGACTGCCACTATTAGGAAACTCCGGATTATAACCTGTAAACGTTTGTCTGGTCCAAAGGTTGGTTCCTGATACAAAAATACGGAAGGATTCAACTTTCACCTTAGAAACCAATGAAGTAGGAAGGGTATATCCTAGGCTCAAAGTCCTCAATCTGAAAAAAGAACCATCCTGCAAAAACCGATCACTTGGCCGATAATTATGGCCTCCATTAGTGACTCTTGGCTCAGAGCCTGATGGGTTATCTGCTGTCCATGCATCTGCGACTCGTTTCTCCCAATTGTACACAGCAAATCTTGAAGTTTCTTTTTCATTAAAAACCAAATTGCCGTGTACACCAAAAAAATCAGCATTAAAATCAAGTCCTTTATATCCAGCGCCAAAATTTACTGCATATGTTATTTTAGGGATTGGGCTACCCAGATACACTCTATCTTCTGCATCAATTACTCCATCATTGTTGGTGTCGACATATTTAATATCACCCGGTTTTTCATTGCCAAATTTTGGGCTGGATGCTATTTCTTCTACATTTTGGAATACTCCAGATACTTGATAGCCATAAAATGCACCAAGTGGTAAACCCACAGTGGTACGTGTAGCAGGCTCTCCGTTGATAAAAGCGTCAAAAATTTCATTTTTTCCTTGTGCCAATGCTTTAACCTCATTATTTACCGTAGAAAAATTAGCACCGATGTTGTAATCAAAAACACCTGTCTGCCTCCAATTAAGACCCAACTCGATCCCGCTATTGAGTACTTCAGCTGTATTAACAAAAGGATTTGTCTGCGAGCCAACAAATGCAGGTATTGGTACATCAGCTATAATATCATAAGAATATCTTCTGTACCAGTCCATCTCAAGACTAAGGCGTTCATTAAGAAAACCTGCTTCCATACCGATGTCAGCTTGGCTTGAAACTTCCCATTTTAAATTAGGGTTAGCAACCGATAATGGGGTTGCTCCCTGATTGACACTTTCACTTGGGCCGAATACCGCATTCAATCCACTATTGATAATGGCTGATGTAGGATACCGATTGGTCAAAGCTTGATTACCTAGAATACCATAACTGACCCTCAACTTCAATCTATCAAAGGTGTTCAGGTTTTGAATAAATGCTTCATTGCCCAAATTCCAACCAACACTGGCCGATGGAAAATATCCTGTACGATTATCGGGTGTAAATCTGCTGGAACGGTCCACTCTCATTGAAGCAGTAAATAGATATTTATTTTTTAACGAATAATTGGTTCGGAATAATAAGGATACCATGGCTTCGTCACTTGCACCACCAAAGTTAGTCATGGTAGTATCATTGCCTGAAGAAAGAAAAATCACATCATCTGACGTACCAGGAAAACTCTCCCTACCTGCTCCAAAAAACTCATTTTTACGTTCCTCAGCGGTAAACCCTACCAAAACACCTAAAGTCTGTTCTTTCCATTCTTTAAAATAATTCAGCGTCTGTTCCCATATCCAATTTCTCCCATTTCCTTGTCCAATATTAAGTCTGTCTGCCCTATTTAGTTGAGAAGCACTGACTTGAAATTTTGGTTCAAAATATCTGCTTTTTGATTCAAAGACATTGTATCCGAAATTACTTCTGAATTTTAGGTCTTTTAACAATGATATTTCTGCAAAGATATTACCAAGAAGATTTGTACTGTTGCTTTTGTTATTGCTCTTATAAAACTGATCAGCAACAGGATTGCCCAATGCTAAACCAAAAAATGTAGGATCTATAAATGATCCATCTTCCTGATAAACAGGTAACACCGATGGTGTTCGGTAAGCTGAAGTCACTACATTTGGCCCCAATTCTTCTTTTATGATGGAATAGGATGTATTATTTCCGAGTGTGAGCCAAGGTTTTAACTTCATTTCCGTATTGAGTCTGAATGCACCACGATTGAAGGATGTGTTCTTTAAAATGCCTTCCTGATCAAAAAGATTGGCACTGAAATTATAAGATATATTATCGCTAGCACCGTTGGCACCAAACTGAATATTGGCCATGGGTGCAGAATGCATTACTTCTCTTTGCCAGTCAGTACCCTCGCCAAATATAGTAGGATCAGGATAAAACTGTGTGCCTCTTAACTGATTATACGCTCTGGCAAATTCTGTACCATTGAGCATCTCGATATACCTGATTGGTTCTTGGATACCATAGTACGAAGATAATGATAATTGAGCGTTTTTCCGTTTCTTCCCATTTTTAGTGGTGATCAGAATAACACCGTTTGCTCCACGGCTTCCATATATAGCAGCAGAAGAAGCATCTTTTAAAACTTCGATACTTTCTACATCTTGTGGATTGACGCTACTGGCATCTTCGGTGATCATACCATCGATGACAAATAGCGGATTGCTATTGTTTAATGTGCCTGTACCTCTGATCCTGATCACCGCACCAGCACCAGGTTGGCCTGATGTAGGTGCTACATAAACGCCGGGAATTTTTCCTTGTAGTGCTTGCTCTACATTCGGCGTTGTGACTCTCTCCAGTTCTTTGCCTTTAAGACTACTTACAGCACCTGTAAGATCACTTTTCTTCTGTACACCATAACCAACTACAACCACCTGGTCTATCAGTACTGTGGATTCGCCCATGTTGATATCAATTATTTTTCGTCCATCAATCTGGATTTCTACATTTTCATAACCAATATAGCTAACGACAATAGTAGCATTACCTGTTGATAAATTTATTTCATATTCACCATCAACATTTGTGATAGTCCCATTAGAAGTTCCTTTTTCTTCTATGGTTGCCCCAATCAAGGTTTCATTGGTTGCCAAGGCTTTTACGATTCCTTTTAACTTATGTTGGGCGCCAATCCATGACGCAACAAATAAAAGTAAAACAAGAACTTTTAATCTAAAACACTTATTAAGTAACATGATTTTAATGATTTATAGATTATTTTAGTACAAAATTAATGGATTGAAAATCTCTGGAGTTGGTTCCAATCATCACTTGAAATTCGCCTGGTTCTGCCTTAAACTCCAAAGCTTCATTATAAAATTTCAACAATTCCTCATCAATCGTAAAGGTAACTTCTTTACTTTCTCCAGGCAAAAGATAGATTTTCTGAAAACCTTTCAACTCCTTGACAGGGCGGCTGATCGTTCCTACCACATCTCTGATATACAGTTGGACGATCTCGTTTCCTGCCATTTTACCTGCATTTTTAACGGATACAGTCACAGAAATGCTTTGACCCTTTATCATGGTATTTGCACTTATATTGGGTTTGCCATATTCAAACGAAGTGTATGATAGCCCAAAACCAAATGGCAGTATAGGATCATTGGGCGCATCAAGATAGTTGGTTCTGAATTTTGGATAATTAGGTAAGTTTGGTCTTCCTGTATTCAACATACTATGATACACGGGTATTTGTCCCACATTGACTGGAAATGAAGTGGTCAGTTTTCCTGAAGGATTGACATCACCAAAAAGGACATCAGCCACTGCGTTTCCACCTTCTGTTCCTCCAAACCAAACATCAAGAATGGCATTCATATCTCTCATTTCGTCAACTATAGTCATAGGTCTTCCATTGTATAATACCATGATGATTGGTTTTCCTGTTGATTTTAATGCTGCTAACAACCTCTTCTGTGAAGGTTGTAAGCTAATATCTGTCAAACTGGAAGATTCGCCTGACATATCTGCTGCTTCACCCATGACAGCCACAATGACGTCGGATTTACTAGCGGCATCGAGCGCTTCTGCAATCATTTCTTCAGGTGTCCTACTGTCTATGACTATTTCTTCACCAAAAACGTTCACTCGCTTAGCAAATGCCTCATTGTCTGAAATATTGGCTCCCTTTGCATAAATTATATTTGAAGGGTTTGTGGCAAGGCTCTTAATCCCTTCTATCACGGTGACTGCTTTTTCATGATCACCAGATACACTCCATGTGCCCAGCATATTTCTGCGGCTATTAGCCAAAGGACCTACTAAAGCTATTTTATCGTCTTTTTTAAGTGGCAACAGGTTGTTTTCATTTTTAAGCAAAACAAAAGAAGCCGCTGCTGCCTTTCTGGCTAATGCCCTGTTTTCTGCTGACATGATTTCTTTAGCGGCTCTGGCCTCATTAAAATATTTGTATGGATCATCCAGAATACCTAATCTTTCTTTGGCTGCCAGTATGCGCATACAAGCAATATCCAAATCCTTTTGCGTAATTTTTCCTTCTGTCAATGATTTTTTGAAAGTGGTCAGAAATCCTTCGCCTACCATTTCCATATCGACATTGGCCTTCAATGCCTGACGGGATACTTCCTGAAAATCACCTGTGCCATGTTCCTGCATTTCCATTACGGAGGTATAATCTGTTACCACAAATCCGTCAAACTTCCACTTCTTTCTCAATACGTCTGTAAAAAGAAATTTGCTACCTGATGCTGGTACATAATCCACCACATTAAAGGATGTCATCACCGAACCACATCCCGCTTTTATCGCTGCATGATATGGCGGTAAATATTCGTTGAACATCCTAACCTTGCTCATGTCCACGGTATTGTAATCACGACCGCCTTCCGAAGCACCATACAATGCAAAATGTTTGACACATGCCATCATAGTGGTCGGATCAGAAAGGTCTTTTCCCTGATATCCTCTGACCATAGCTGCCGCTATTTTTGCGCCCAAAAACGGATCTTCTCCTGAGCCTTCGGCTATTCTTCCCCATCTTGGATCACGTGCGATATCCACCATAGGACTAAAAGTCCACATGAGCCCATCAGCAGTAGCCTCACGAGCAGCAATCCTAGCAGACTGCTCAATTAAATCCATATCCCAGGTACAAGACATGCCCAAAGGGATGGGGAAAATGGTTTGATGTCCGTGGATTACATCCATTCCGACGATAAGTGGAATACCAAGACGACTGTTTTTGACGGCCATTTCTTGAGCTTGTCTTACTTTTGCTGCTCCGCGAATACCGAAAATCCCACCTATGTGACCATTTTTCATTTTTGACTCTACATCTTTGCTAACGATCTCTCCTGTCACTGTTCCACCTGGTGTGATCAGGTTTAATTGTCCGATTTTTTCATCAATGGTCATTTTGGTCATTAATGAAGCTACTTTGGCAGAAGCCCCCAAAGATTGATAGTATTTTAAGTCCGCCAGAAGGGAAGTTTTTGTCTTTTGTGACCATCCTGAAAATGTAAATATAAAGATAAAAACTCCAGTTAAAAAGACTTGTTTTTGCATAAAATTATTTTTGTAATGTTTATATTCGAATGTGCAGATTGTTCATCATTCGGATTGTTCAAATTATTCATTAAGCCATCCACCTTTAAAACCTGCCTTTTTCAAACCATTGATAATGTATGGATTCTTTTTCATCACATTCCAAATCAGGTTTGTTTCGTGATTTTCTATCATTAATAATATAGGACCCTGGTCTATACCCAAATAATCTATGTCAAACCATCCATTAGGTTGCTTGGAGTCTTTGTAGGTCAGATTAAAGGCATCTTTAAATCCGTATGCTCCTATGAGATTTGGATAATGTGTTTCCCACATATATTTCAGGCATGCTTCTGATTCTGTGGGTGTAAATGGGAATGAACCACCTGCAGCAGTAGGTGCAATAGTTCCATCATCCACAATCTGAATACTAGCAGCACCTCTGGCTCTGTAGTCAAAAAACTGTCTTTCCTTATCTCCTATGTTGACTGTTCTATTGATAGGTCCATCACATGCTGTAAGTCCCCATTGATCTTTATGATATCCTTCCCATTTCATAGGATTTTGGATACAATATGCGCGATTGGACAAGGTTGCTTTTTGGGAATTACTGAAATAATCATCATTTTGAACTCTCATAAAACTGTCTTGAATACCTCGAAAATCAATCCAAATGTGACTGTACTGATGACCAAACAAAGGGTCAAACTGTACATTTTTGTAACCGTAAAATGTATCTACAGCATAGGTATCACACCATTTGCTCCATGATCTTGCATCTATAGGATAGGTAGGAGAGCCCATGGCCATGATCAGTAAAACCATAGCTTCATTATAGCCGGACCATTGACTTTCTATAAATCCTTTTTCGGGGTGCCATCCCATACTCATGATCCCGTTTGATTTCATCATCCATTGCCAATCTACACGTCTATACAAAGCATCAGCAAATTGCCTGATTTCTTTTTCGGTTGGGTCGTTTTCGTTGTCAAAGTATGACATACAGCTGAGAATACCTGCCATCAACAAGCCAGTATCTATGGAAGACAGCTCTACTTGTTTAAAACGATTTGCTTTGTCCAATGTCAAAAAATGATAAAAAAAACCTTTGTACCCGCTAACATTAGTAGGTTCAGGTCCTTGTGGCAAATCCCATAGAATTTTTAATGTTTTGAGAACTCTCTCGGCACCTTCTTTTCGGGATATATATTTGTTTTCAATTCCTACAATATAAGAACTCAAACCAAACCCTGTGGCTGCAATACTAGAAAATGTCTTTGTGGGATACCTGTCCAATGTTTGATAGTTGGTGTCTATCGCATTCCAAAAGAAATCAAAAGTTCTTTTTTTGAGCTCACTTCTAGAATAAACTGACTTAACCACTTCCCTATTTGAAGTACAGGAAGATATGCTCCAAAAAATAAGTATAGCTACTAATACACGTAACATAGACAATGTATTAAAATTAGAAGATAGGATGAACCTGTTTGCAAAATCAAAAAAAACTATAAAACAGGGGAACAGCTTAAAAAACTGTCCCCTATTTATTGTCTGCGAATTTATTTTACATTTTTACAAATCTGCTTTGAGCTATAGCTTGTTGCTTATCATTATACCCAAGAAGTATATAGGTACCTGAAGGTAGGTTGGATACATCTAAATACTGCTGGTTATTATGATTGTTTGATATTCTTGCAATACGTTGACCATATACATTGATGATGTCTGTTGACTGAAGTGCTTCTGCATTGTCTATACGCAACACATCAGTCACTGGATTTGGAGAAATATAAAGTTGTTCCAATTTTAATGGATCAAAAACACTAGACTCTTGTCCACAATCACCACCATCCAATCTGATATCATCAAAATAATAAACTACGTCTTCTGTTGGAACATTAACAATATCCCATATCAAAGTGATTCTGGCATACTTACCTTTAGGGTCTATAGGTGTAGGTGATGTCGCAAAGTCAAAAGTCAATTCCTCCCATTCGCCTGCTTTGGTATTGGTTACGGTATTGTCACCTGAACCGCCAGGAAATCCTGCCTCTAGTGGTTTTTCAACTTTTAAAGTAATAGCTCCTACTTTTGGACTCAACACTTTCATTTTGAGTTGAAGATTCTTATCGAAAGTCATATAAGATTCCAAATCTGTAAACATTCCTTGCCAAGGTTGTTCTCCCGATGCTTTTTCGATGGCTTTACCTACTTTGTTAGAAGTATTGATACCACCTTTAAGCGGATTATCTACCATTTCGAATCCACCTGAATTATCATTTGGGAAATATTTCCATGATAATGACGTAAACGCTGCATCATCAAAGTTCATGACACATCCATCGTATGGTGCATGCGCCAATCTGACATTGTCAATGAAATAATCATCTACACCGGTAGTTTCTACGCCTGCATTGAAGAAGAAACATACTCTTTTATGATTATTGGCCGCCTCTCCTGAAAAGTCTGCCGATATACTATACCAATCATTAGCTGTTTTGATCTCTGTAAAAATCTCTTTTGCAGGACTACTTCCACCTTCCAACTTTAATAAAACCGGAACATTAGCTTTGGACAGAACTTGAAGTTCTAATTGATTAAAAACAGATAAATCAATTCCATCAGGGAAATTAGCACATAAAGCTGACCAAGGTTGACCAGGCTGATCTTTATACAATCCTACTTTTACAGAGCTATTTGCAGATGTAAGTTTAGGATTATTTACAGCCGATATCAGTTCTGCACCTGCACCATACTCTCGATTACGCTGACATTCGAAATCATCGATAATGTTATTGATAGCAACGGTACCTTCACATGGATCTACAGTAGCCACACCTTGACGTAGATTATCAAAGAAAAACATCGCTCCTTCTTCTGCAACAGTAGGATTAAATATCAATCTCAATGACGCCCAATCTTTAATATTTTGGAAATTGGTAAAATCAAATGAAAGTGTTTCCCAAGCTCCTGGTGTTTTCAATTCTCTAGTAACCTCTTTATTACCTGAAGTAGCACTTTCTAATTGCATGATGACTGTCTTGCTTCCTGCAGGTGCCCACACATCCAAATTGAATTGTGGCTTGGAAGAGATATCTATCAAACCTGGAGCTACGGCTGCCAAAGTAGAGAAAGCGGATACTCCTTTGGTATATTTACCCACTTTAGAAGATGCATTCACTCCTGTTGCATCAGGATTATTGATTACAGCAAATTTGCCATGTATCAATTCTTGTTGGTCCAATGGCTCCCAAGGAAGTACTGCTCCGTTTTCAAAGTTTTCAATATCTTCTACTGTCTTTATGCCCCAAGCCAAATCATCTATAAAATAAACATCTCCTGGTGCTGGATCATTGCCGGCATTAAAAAACAGAATCATTTTTTTGTGACTAGATAATGCCTGCGAACTAAAGTCCACTATATATTGTATCCATTTATTGGTTTCTACGATATCAATCCAAACTTCGCTTGCAGGGGAAGCGCCTCCTTCCAACTTAGCTAAAACTCTGGTAGCTTTAGGAGACCATATTTTAATATTAAATTGGTTTTTAGTTTCAAGATTTACAGGATTTTGGTATTCCCACAACAAACCATTCCAAGGCTCGCCTAACTGATCCACAAACTTTCCAACTTTGGTTGAACCATTGACTGCATCAGGACCTGGATTAGTGATCACCGTCAAGCTATCCCATCCATTAACATAAGTTGCATTTCTATTACATTCGAAATCATCCAACATACCATCTATAACCGCAGCGCCTGCGCACACGCCTTTGGATAATGCATAAAAATTGTCAAAATGGTATATATCCGCACTTGTCTCCACGCCAGGATCAAAGAATAAAATAGCTTTTCTAAGATGTTTAGCCGCTGCTACATCAGAAAAATCAAAAGTATACTCTTGCCAAGCGTTGACTACTCCTATATTTGCAAACTTCTCAACTGCCGGGCCGTCTCCTTCAAGTTTTAGAAGCACCTGTGTTGGTGCACTTGCGTGGATTTGTATTTTAAATTGATTCAAAACAGACATGTCAAAAGGAGTAGCTCTCTCTGCTAAAAGTAAACTATAAGCATGTGCTCCGGATTTAGTGTATTTACCCACTTTTGCTGTACTATTGACTCTGTTTGGAGCAGGATTATCTATGGGTGCTTCTAAAGTACCATCAAAAGCTTTCCAACCCATTTCATTGCCAGTTTCAAAAGTTTCGAATACATCTTTTGCTTCAACGCCTCTGATGTCGTCAAAATAAAAAGTGCCCACTTTAGGGGTTGTAAAAGGATGGAACGCTAAAAGTATTTTTGTATGTGCTGTCCCTGTAGCTTTAGAGAAGTCAACGGTATATTCTACCCATTTTTCTGCTTCTGTGATGTCAATGAATTTTTCTATAGGAGTTCCGCCGCCTTCAAATTTGAATAGTGCCTTAGTAGGAGCAAATGGTGCCCATATCTTGATTTTCATCAAATTGTTTGTACTAAGATCTGCTGGAGCCGCAAAAGTTCCTAAACCGAAGCAAAAATCAGATACTCCGTCATTAACAAATTTGCCAACAAAATCACTGCTATTTCCGTTCTTATCGGGATTTGCAATGGGACCTTCATAAACCATACCATTGAATGTAACCCAAGGAATTTTAGAACTGCCTCCTTCGAAATCTTCATAAATAGTCTGCGCGCTTAAAGTGTACCAACTACTTATGACCAAAATGTAAATTAGTAAATGTTTCATCATTTTAAGGAAATTTAGATTAATTAAATAATATTATAAAATACTATCATTAACCCATGATGTATAAAACTTACACTAGCACCAACAATGAATATTGCCTTGATAATAATTTTAGACTATGACTTAATGACAGTGCAATATTAGTAATTTATTAACAAAAAAACCTAAAATAGCACTACGCCATGACTACGCCATTTAAATTTTTATGTTATTACTTATTCTACATAATTCATAAAAAACTCATTAAGACCTAACTCATTAGGAAGCCCTATTTTTTTTCTAAGCCGATATCGTTTATTTTCCAAACCTCTGATAGAAATATTAAAAAGAGGTGCAATTTCTTTTGAAGACAAGTCCATGCGAAGATAAGCTGATAACTTGAGATCATCACCAGACAATTCAGGGAACTCTGCCTTCAACTTTTTTAGAAATTGTTGGTGTACATCTTCAAAACTTTCGTTAAATAATTTTTTATCATCTTGTACGGTTAGATTATCATTTATCTGTTTCATCATAATCTGGAAATCTTTGGTAGTTAATATTTGATCTCCAGATTTTCTGATTTGAATTAATTCTTCTTTGATTTCTTGAAGCAACTCGTTTTTCTGGATCAAATGCATGGTAGAATTGGCAAGTTCTTTACTTTTTATCAAGTTTTCTTGGAGTAACTTGTCGTTTTCCATTTCAATTTTTTGTTCGCGTAATTGTCTTTCATTTTCTATATTAAGCTTTTGTGTTTGTGTTTGTAACTGCCTTTCGAAATACCTATTGATTAACCAAATTAAAAACAAACACAGCATTAAATATATTAGATAAGCTATTTTACTTTTATACCATGCCGGCAGAATCTTTATTTCCATCGAAGATAACTGATTTTGACTTTTTAACTCGAAAGTATAATCCCCTGAAGGAAGATTACTAAAAGATACATAATCTATCTGGTTGATGGCTTGCCAGTCACTTTCATAAGGTAATAATCGGTACCAATACTTTTTATCCCTTAAATATTCAGTGTCATAAAAGTATATTTTAAAATCATTATCATTAAAATCAATTTCTAATGGATTGCTTCCTATTGGTAAGCATAACATTCTTTGGTTAAGTTCAATAGTTTGCAGGTTGATAGGTTGACGGGGATCTGAATTTAACCATTTTTCGTCAAGATTTATTACTGCATAACCCTCATTCAAACAGATACCTACTGCCTCTGATTCTAAGTTTGCGAGACTATGATAATCTTTATTGGTTGAAACATTAAATATCATTTTTAGCCCGTCTATGTACATCGCGATACTGTCTTTATAAACCTTGGCCCAGCAATTTTCTTTTATATTTCTTATCAAATATTCAGAAATTGTTTCATTAAATTCAGGGTACAAGACAAACTGATTGCTTATTTCGTAATAAAGGAAATATTGGTTACCATCAAATAATACAAGCTTGCCCTTAAAAATATTAATATCAAGATTCTGATGTTGTTTCAAACCTTTAGAAGCTTCTATTTTTTCGACTTTGATCACCTCATTAAATGAAGTATCCATTGTCAAAAGTGCCAACCCAAGATTTGGCCCATTCACCCAAAACTGAAACTCGTTCTTTTGAATAATCTTTTTTACAGGTTCACTATAACCTTTCAGTTTGTGGCTAAAAGTCCAAGATCCACCATCCTTTCTAAACATAACTAATCCAGTATAAGTACCCTGAATCAACCAATCATTACGATTATCTATTTCTTGTACGAACCATCCTCCCGTAACGGCAGATATTTTAGTTGCTTTTGAGCCATCGACTACAAAAGTACCGTCATTATGTCCGCAAAGTAAAGCATCTCCGACTTTTTTTAACTCCCATACTTGCCCTTGGGTTCCTTTGACTAAGTGAAATTCGCCTTTTTCAGGTTTACTTTGACTTTTATTGAAATAATAAAGTCCTTGATTGGTACCTACATAAAAAAAATCATTATCTTTTACCATACAATAGACGGTACCAAGGTTGCCCGATTGATCTCTATAGTAAAGAATATTTTCGTTCATTTTGATATGAGAAATACCTTTGTCCAACCCGACCCAAAGATGTCCATCAACATCTTGTGCCAATGATAAAACGGTATTGTTTTGTAAACCATTTGCTGTTTTTATATGATACTTGATGGAACCATCTATGTTAAAGATCAATATACCATCCCTTATCGTACCAATAACAACTAAATTATCTTTGGTCAGAAGACATTTATTTACCTGTGATTCAACCAGATAGTTTTGATAAATTGAACTCCATACGGTTACTTTCCCATCATTAAATACAAAAATGCCGTGTGAAGATGTTGATACTAATAAGGACTCATCCGTCGATGGTAAAATAGAAATGTTTGTGACCGTCTTATCAGCAAAAAACTCACTTCCTTTTATTCTTTTATCTTGATTATCCGTTATTTCATAAATGCCGTGACCTAAAGATTGAATCAGTTTTCTACCATTAACAATATTTAGAAACATAATACTTCCCGGCAAATCTATTTTCGTAATTTTTTTGCCATCATATTTCATCAAAAGTGAAAATGATTGAAAATAAATATCTGCCCCATCTGAAATGATATGCCATATTTCTTCTTTTTTTATAGCATGATTAGGAACCATCTCAACCAAAGAAGTATAAAGGTGCAACCCACATTCATCGCGCACCCAATAGCCAAATTCGCCATAAGCGCCAGTATAAATTCGATTTTGATGGCAGTAAACAGACCTTATAATCTTATTATTTTCAAGCGTATTTTTAGACCATTGATTGCCATTGAAAGCAACTAAACCATCCGTATTTCCAAAATACATCCATCTATCTGCTGACTGTGAGACTGACCAGTTTTGATTGTGCGCTTTGTATTCTGAAACTTTGTAATTAATGAGATCAGGTATATGCTGTGAAATACCATAAAAATGGAATATACAAAGCAAAGTGACAAAAATATAATACCTGTTAGGTCGCATCGTACATCAATAAGTCCGAGCAAAATTAGTCAATTTATTTGTTTATCTTAACTACTAAGTTGATACCCCATACTTTTAGACTTCTTCTAGCCTAAACAATCATTATATTTTGAGAGCAAAATCATATTAAATGGTACTCTTTTGATAATAAAAAAGTAGTTTTGCACTCCAAAATAACGGCTCATGGGTAAAAAGAATAAATTAAAAAAGTTTTGTGATTTACTTTCATATGCCAATGTATATGAAAATTATGATCCCAAAAACCCCAAATTATTGAAATCAGAAGGTATAGAAGCAGATTTGAAGGGAAAGTGGGCCGCAACTCATTTTGAAAATAATCGTAATATCGTTTTGGAGTTAGCTTGTGGTCGAGGCGAATATACAGTTGCTCTTGCCAATGCATATAGTGATCAAAATTTCATAGGTGTAGACGTCAAAGGTGCTAGAATGTGGCAAGGTGCTACTCAAGCATTAGAACAAAATCTTAACAATGCAGCATTTCTACGTACAAGAATAGAACAAATATCACTCTTTTTTGGTGAACAAGAAATAGACCAAATTTGGATTACCTTTCCTGATCCATTCTTAAGAGGAAGCAAGGAAATGAAAAGGCTGACATCTTTTAGATTCTTGAATCAGTACAAAAAGATAATCAAAAAGGGTGGCATTTTGCATTTAAAAACTGATGATCCGACCCTATACGAGTTTACATTAGAAACTTTAAACGAATACGATGGTGCTCATATCCTTTACTACAATGATGATATTTATAAGACCGCATTGGAGTATCCGGAATTAGAATACAAAACGCATTATGAGCGCGAACACCTTGCTGATGGTAGGAAAATAAAATATATAAGGTTTACAATAAACTAAACAGACTTCCTTACGTATTTAGTAAGTAGAACAATATGCTGATCGTTGACTTTGCCTTCTATTTGTTCAGCATTATCCCCTACTAGACTTATTCTCTTGACTACTGTGCCTCGTTTGGCTGTAAAGTTTGCCCCTTTGACTTCAAGGTCTTTAATAATAACAACACTATCTCCTATTTGCAAAATCTGACCATTACTATCCCTATGAATAGTATCAGATGATACGGATTCCGCCCATTCTCTGGTATCGTCATCGAGATACATCATATCTAGTAGATCTGATGCCCATTTTTGAGCGGAAAGCCCTTGAAGCATGCGATAGGAAACCACCTGAACGACTGGCAATGTACTCCATATACTATCATTGAGAAAGCGCCAATGTGCTACATCCACGGTTTCTGGATGTTGCATCTGTGAGATACAATTATCACAAAGAGCTAACTGTTCGTCGAGACTATTACCTGTCTTTGGGGCTACAATAAAAGTGGATAGTGTAGATTTTGATCCACACAATTCACAAAGGCTATTGCAACGAGCCGTAAGCTCCGTAGAAAGATTATTCATTTTACATTAATTATTAAATTGTAAAGGTAAGTTTAAATGCTTGTTAAAGTGCTTTTCTAGGCTTTATGTATTACTTTTTGTCTCTATTTCTAATTTGTTAGAAGCCTTTGTTATATCTTTTCCTTTCAAAGTGGGCAATATTACCTATCTTTGTGCTCATTTAAATAACTAAGCATGTTTGTTACGCACCATGATTAAATATCTGATTTTATCCTTGGTAGCTTACTATATCATAGTCAACTATTTATCACCTAAGATTCAGCAATCTAAAGATTCCAATATTGACCCAAAACAAAATAATGTATCAAAAAACAATCAGGAAGACGAATATGTTGATTATGAAGAAGTGGATTAAAAATTAAATTATTATTTGTGGATTTCTCTAAACTAAAAAATTTTGCTGCCCAGACATCTTCATTTGAAGACAACTTTAACATCCTAGACGAAACAGAGGATTTTATTGTCATTCATAAAAAAAATGGTATAGCTGTACAAGTGACAGACAAAGAATCCAATGATCTGGAATCTTTCTTAAATACAAAATATTCCGAGAAAGTTCATGTACTCAACAGAATAGACCAACCGGTATCGGGACTAGTCATTTTTGGAAAAAATAAAAGATTTGCTGCGGCTTTTACTGAAATGCTCAAAGAAAGAACAGTCAAAAAGACCTACCTTGCCATGGTGTCAGGCAATCCCAATTCAGAACCCACGGAATTAAAACACTACATAAAGAAGCTTCACAATAGAGCAATGACGGCTGATGAGCTAGTGGATGAAAATTTTAAAGAAGCCGTGCTGATTTATACTTTATTACAATCTTTTGATAATTATCATTTGATAAAAATCGACTTAAAAACAGGACGATTTCATCAAATCAGAGCTCAACTAGCCACTGTAGAGATGCCAGTAAAAGGCGATCTGAAATATGGATCTCGGAGGCCAAATCTGGATAGAAGTATAGGGTTATTGTCATATAGACTCGAATTTGTACACCCATTTACAGGCAAAACACACGCATATACTGCTCCATTGCCACAAAATGATGTACTGTGGGGACTAGTAGACTTAAACCTATTAAACTGAAGACAAATAACCTAACCCCGTAAGCTTAATATTTATGAGTAATAATACATATCCCACATTTACTGATTTAAGTCAGCTCGGTGAGTTTGGCTTAATAGAAACATTGACCAAAGATAATCCTATAGTTCAATCTAGCACAGTAAAAGCTATAGGTGATGATGCCGCTATTATTAAAAATGATGATGAAGTCACTGTCGTTTCTACAGACATGCTGGTAGAAGGGATTCATTTCGATCTGATGTACACACCACTCAAGCATCTAGGATATAAGGCTGTCGTGGTCAATCTTTCTGATATATATGCTATGAATGCCGAACCCAAACAAATCACGGTTTCAGTAGCTATTTCAAGTAAGTATTCGCTTGAAGCCATGAAAGAATTCTATGAAGGTATTTATACTGCTTGTAAGATGTATCAGGTAGATTTGGTAGGAGGCGACACGACATCATCTCCCAAAGGCATGATCATCTCGGTCACAGCCATAGGACAAGCCAAGCAGGATCACATTGTATATAGAAATGGAGCTAAAAAAGGTGATATCATCTGTGTAACGGGTGATTTGGGTGCTTCCTATCTTGGGTTGCAAATATTGGAGCGTGAAAAACAAGTTTACTTAGCTCATCCGGGTGTACAACCACAATTGGAACAAAGTCAATACCTTATCGAAAGACAACTTAAACCTGAAGCTCAAAGAGGAGCCATAGCTTATTTCCAAAAAAATAACATCAAACCTACTTCTATGATAGATATTTCTGATGGACTGGCTAGTGAAGTTATGCACCTTTGCAAACAGTCAAGTACAGGAGCATTTATAGAAGAAGCGAAAGTGCCTATTCACCCCGATACTGAGCGAACAGCCATTGAGTTTAAGATGGACCCTATCACCTGCGCACTACATGGTGGCGAAGACTATGAGCTATTATTTACTATAGATGAAAGAGATTTGGACAAAATCAGATTTATGCCTGAAGTCTTTATAATTGGAGAAATGACAGATCAGGCTGATGGAATCAAACTCCATACTTCAGGAGGCAATATCTATGACCTTTCCGCACAAGGGTGGAACCACTTTAAAGCTGAATCATAAGAGATTACACATACGACAGGCATATTACCTCCAATCCAACAGTTCTATATCAAATATTAATGTAGAGTTCGCAGGAATGCTACCTCTGGCTTTCGAACCATATCCAAGTCTGGAAGGAACCAACAGCTTGCCTTTGCCTCCTTTTCCAAATTTTGGGATTCCTATTTGCCATCCTTCTATAACCTGAAATAAACCAAATTCACTATTTACTCCCGAATCAAACTCCTTTTCATCTAAAAAATAACCGTTATAATTAACCGTTAAAGTGTTAGTTATCTTAGGTTTTTCAGAACCTCCTGGAGTTTCTATGATGTAATATAGACCATGAATGGTTTTCTCGGCGATAAGATTATTGTCGTTGAGATATTTTTCGATCTGCTCTATTTCTTTATCAAACTGCTGTACCGGATCTACATTCTCTTCCTTTGAGCACGAAGAAAATGATAAAATACATAGGAAAAAATAAATACAATATTTCATAAAGCTTATAATTTTGAAGCACAAAGATGAATAGATATAGTGAAATAAAAAAGGATTAACATGCATTTCAATACTCTATTTCGTTTTTGGCAAAGTTTGTCGTTCTTATTGAAGGAAAACATTACATAAATGATTTCATCTGAAGCGTTACAACTCATCACCCCTAAGCTTTCTGTATCGCAATCTGGCGTCAGACGCAAAAGTACTTCCACTGTAATCTATAAATATTTTTTCATAAAGAGGTTGTGCTTTTTCTGGAGCATTGAGTTGATTTTCGTAGAGATCTGCAAGCTCGTAAAGGGCATTGTCGGCTCTGATTTCTTCAGGATACTTTTCTATGATGGCATTGTACATGAGGATCATTTCATCCGATTTTCGCAATTTCTTGTAAATCTGTGCTTTGGTATAATACACATCATCGTCCAAGCTATGCTCCGGAAATACGATCTTTATGGAATCCAACTTATTAATAGCTTCATCAAATTTATTTTGGAAGGTGAGAAGTTCTGCTGTAGCAAACATCTGTAAGGTGGCTTCTGTAGTATCCATACCCAGATTGTCCAGAATAAAAACGGACATATCTATGGCATCATTAGAAATCAACTTCGACGTAGCTCCTTTTAAGATCTTAAATTGCTCTTGAGCCCACTCAAAGTCTCCTGAATAATAACTGAGTTTAGCATTTCTGTATCTGGCAAACTCTCCCACAACCCCTTCTTTAAACTCTTTGTCTATCTGGCTAAAAAGTAAACTTGCTTCCCAGCGATCTCCATTCATCAGATAATAGTCACCCAAAGACAACTTTGCTCTTGCTATGACTTCTGGATGTAAACCACCAAAACCCTTGAGCTCTTCCAATATCAGGATAGCGGTATCAAGTTCATTTACATAAAGTGCTTCAAAATCAGCATATTCTTTCATCAAGGTTGCTGTTTGAGTATTTTTTCCCATTTCATTTAGAAAGGATTGATACTCTGTTTTTAAAGACAACAAGTCATCTTTGGAATAATTGAAATTTCTAGTGACTTTTACCTTCTTACTATTTAACAATCCCCGCTTGGAGTCCAGATAAAAACTAGTATTTCGACCTTGATTAGTTACGATATATTGGTAAGCTTCGATGGCAATGTCATACGCTTCATCATTAAAAACAACGTCGGCAAGATTGAAGACTCTACTACCATTTTCACCCAATTGACGATCCAATGCCTTAGCTTGTCGTAATGCTTTGTCATACTGTTTTTGTTGGGTAAATGCCCATTGAAGCATTTCACCATATTGATACATTTCTGGTTTTTCTTGTAGTTTTTGATACAACTGTCTTTGTAATTCTGCATAATCATTATCCGCAAGAAACCTTTGTAGACTTGACTGAACATTGAAAGTAGAGTTTTCATTTTCTGCTGCAATCAGGTAATATTTGATCATATTCTTAGTATCGCCTTGCCTTCTATATAAATCCGCTAGATTATAGACATATTGATTCTCTACTTTTGTAATTTTCTCACCTTTAAGTAGTGTTTCTATAGCAAGGTCATATTTTGCTAAGTTTGTAAAAGTGTTAGCAAGATTTGAAATGTTCGAAGGATCGGGACTGAGGTTATTGATGGCCTTTCTATACTCATCATTAGCTTTGGCGGTCAGTCCTTGTCGCTCGAGCAGACTACCATTAGTCACGTAAAGAGAAACATCATTGGGATTTTTTTTAAGTTCACTCTCTACTACTTTCCGTGCATTTTCGAAGTCTTTCAGATCCAAAAGACATTGAATATAAAGATTGAAGTAAGTTTTATTGCCAGGAGCCTCTGTATAAAGTGCCTGATACAACTGTGCCGCTTTTTCGTACTCACCTGAGTTGTAATATTCGTTGGCAAGTCTGTATTTTTGCTGCCCAATTAATGAAAAACTTATACATATAAGAACAACTAAAACTAAACTTTTCTTAAATATAGGTAAAGACATAATAAATTTCTCTTTAAAAAACCTTGATGACAAATAACAAATATAGGTACTATAAAGTTTCAGATTACCATATTGAGATAAAATAAAGTCTAAGTCAACTCTTTCCAACCATTCTTAATGCTCGATAATGACACTGAATAGATAGGCGTCAGAGATTCCATATTTAAGAGTTTATCTATCCCAAAAGCAAGAGATTCACATCAAGATGACTAAAAATAGTATACAATTCTTTAATTTTGCACTTAAATACGTACAGATGATTGCCAAAGGAACATTAATTCCAATCGGGGGACACGAAGATAAAGGTATCGAAAAAAGCGAAATATATACACTTGAGTTTGTAAAGGACGGTATACTTTCTAGAGTAGTGAAAGAAAGCGGTGGGGAAAATGCGAAAATCGTAGTCATTCCTACAGCATCAAGTATTCCAGATGAAGTTATTGACAATTATCTCAAAGCATTCAAAAAACTAAAATGCAACGACTTACATATCGTAGACATTCGTAAGCGTGAAGCTTCAGAAAATCCAGAATATATCGAGCTCATCAAAACAGCCGATTGTATAATGTTTTCTGGTGGTGACCAATCCAAAATTACTAGTAAAATTGGTGGAACGTTAATACATAAAATTCTAAAGGAAAGGTATCAATATGATGATATCGTAATCGCGGGAACTAGCGCAGGTGCTATGTGTATGAGTGAAGAAATGATCAAAGGAGGAAGTAGTTCAGTTTCCTTATTTAAAGGAGCTGTGGGTATGGGGAAAGGCATGGGTTTTATTCCTAATCTGATCATAGATTCTCACTTTATACAGCGAGGTAGATTTGGTAGGTTGGCAGAAGCTGTGGCAAAGTTTCCAAAATTAATAGGTGTAGGATTGTCGGAGGACACAGGAATTGTAATCAAAAACTGTAATGAGTTTGAAGTCATTGGTTCTGGTATGATCATACTTTTTGACCCTAACAAATTGGTGCATAATAATTTTGAAATCCTTGAAGAAGGCACTCCTATGACCTTGACCAACTTGACAACACACGTACTAGCTAACGGTGATAAATTTAACATCGAAAAAAGAGCAGTAAAGGTATTACCGATGGATGCTACTTTTTGCTAAAATAGGCTTTAATTTTTATTAAGAATCAGCACCATAAATCAACACTTCTGATTTGCCTGTTGACAGTTTATACCCACGATACATGCCTTCAGTATTGAAAGGCAGCGCAACATTACCAAGATTGTCTACAGCGATCAATCCGCCATCTCCACCAAGCGATAATACTCTTTGGTGGATCACTTCATGTGCAGCATCTACCAAAGTCATAGATTTGTGTTCCATAAGACATGCAACATCATAAGCCACTACACCCCGAATAAAATACTCACCACTACCCGTGCAGCTCACCGCACAAGTTTTATTATTGGCATAGTTTCCCGCTCCTATCATCGGACTGTCCCCGACTCTACCCCATTTTTTATTGGTCATGCCTCCTGTTGATGTTGCTGCGGCCACATTTCCCTGTTGGTCACAAGCCACTGCGCCTACTGTACCAAATTTAAAATCTTTTTTATCCGCATGGTCCAGTTGAAAATGATCACTGCCTTTGATTTCTTGCCACTGCGAATACCTAAATTCATCGTAAAAATATGATGCATCCAAAAACTTGTAACCTTGACTCTTTGCATATTGCATGGCGCCTTCACCAGCTAGGAAAACATGTTCTGTGTGTTCCATCACTGATCTAGCCACAGAAATTGGATTTTTGATACCGGTGACTAGAGAAACGGCTCCTGCTTTTAAATGCTTACCTTCCATAATTGACGCATCCATTTCGTGGTGACCTTCTGCTGTAAAAACGGCTCCGCGACCTGCATTAAATAATGGACAATCTTCGAGTGACCTGACAGCGGCTTCAACAGCATCTAAAGCTGCGCCTCCTTGCTCCAATATATGATATCCAAGCTCCAAAGCTTCCGATAATGCATTTTTATAAGCTTCTTCCTTTTCAGGTGTCATTAATCCTTTGACCAATGTGCCCGCACCGCCGTGAATGGCTATTGAAAATTTTTGCATTTTAATTAGATTTTACTCCTTTTTTATCTTAAACACCTAATACTATCTCACCACTCATCTCCTGCTCCTTAAGCTTAGTTACCAATTCTAATGCTTCAGGTATAACATCACTACATACTATAATTAAAGATCCTTTTGGGGCTGATTTGACAGCATGCATGATGGCTTCTTTTTCAGATGGAATGATGATCGTTTTTTTGTTGGGATCTTGTGCTTTGATACCATCGTCTACCATCTTGATCAATTCATGTTCGGTTTTGCCTCTCAGGTTTTTATCTTGACGAATGATGACCTCATCACACATTTGAGCAATGATTTTACCCATTTCATTATTATCTTCTTCTCTTCGATCTCCTATACCTGCTATAATTCCAATTTTATGGGTTGCATCCAAATTGTCTGTAAATTTTTGTAAAGCTTGCATACCTGCTGGATTGTGGGCAAAGTCTAGAAGCACCTGAAAGTTTTGAAACTGAAAAAGATTAAGTCTTCCCGGTGTTTGCGAAGTAGAAGGAAGAAAAGTTTCCAAAGCTGCCTTCATATCTTCAATACTTATGCCTTGAACATCTGCAGCTATAACGGCGGGTAGTATATTCTGAATCATAAATTCTGCTTTTCCACCAAACGTCAGGGGAATTTTGTCGGCTTTCATAATACGCATTTTCCATTCTCCACGACAGAGTGTGACGTAACCATTTTCATATACTGATGTGATGCCTCCTCTACGCTGCAAAGCTTTGATATGCGGATTGTTTTCATTCATCGAAAAAAGAGCCAACTTACAGCTCAGATTTTTTCTCATATCGTAAACTAATGTATCATCTGCATTCAAAATAGCATAGCCACTTGGCATAACCGTTTCAGGTATAACGGCTTTAACCTTGGCTAGTTGTTCAAGGGTGTGTATACCTTTTAGTCCCAAATGATCTGCGGCTACATTGGTCACGATCCCTACATCACACTGCGAAAAAGCAAGTCCTGATCTCAATAATCCACCTCTAGCGCACTCTAAAACAGCAAAATTGACAGTTGGATCCTTGAGTACAAACTCCGCACTGGCAGGACCAGTACAATCCCCTCTCATAAGCATTCGGTTCTGGATATAGACACCATCACTGGTGGTATAGCCTACTCTATAACCATGCATTTTGGCCATATGGGCGATCAATCTGCTAGTCGTCGTCTTTCCGTTTGTGCCTGTTATGGCTACTATGGGTATTCGACCTGTATCTCCTTGCTTTGGAAAAAGTTTATCCACAACGGGAGCTGCAACATTGCGCGGCAAGCCTTTAGTTGGTGCAAGATGCATCCTAAATCCGGGACCAGCATTTACCTCAAGTACAGCACCACCAGTATCAGAAAGGGGCTGGCTGATATCACTAGTCATAATGTCAATGCCACAAATGTCTAAGTCAATAATCTTTGAGATACGTTCAGCCATCGCAACATTTGCTGGATGGACGATATCGGTTACATCTTCTGCAGTACCTCCAGTACTTAGATTGGCTGTATCTTTCAAGACCAATTTTTCGCCTGATGCTATGATGGAGTCTTCTGTATAACCCTTCGATGCAATGATCGTTTTTGTGAGATCATTTATGGTGATCATGGTCAATACATTTTCATGACCGAATCCTCTGCGAGGATCAGCATTCACTTGGTCTATAAGTTCTTTGACCGTCGATTTGCCATCACCTATGACGTGTGCGGGAGACCTTTTGGCTGCAGCCACCAATCTATTGTTGATAACTAATAGTCTATAGTCTTCACCAGTGATATATTTTTCAACAATAACTTTCTGAGATACTTTTTTAGCGGCATGAAATGCTTCTAAAGCTTCTTCATAAGTATTGATATTGACCGTAATACCCCGACCATGATTACCATCTATTGGCTTGATTACTAGAGGATATTTTACATATCTACACGCTTCTTCTAGGCTACTTTCCCGACTGATGATCTCACCTTTAGGCACTTCTACTTCTGCTTGTTGTAACAAAAATTTGGTATCTTCTTTATCGCAAGCGATTTCAACACCTATGCTACTGGTTTCACTTGTTACAGTTGCTTGAATTCTTTTTTGATTGGCCCCATAACCCAATTGGCAGAGTGAGTACTTATTGAGTCTTATCCATGGAATACCTCTTGCAACTGCTTCTTCCACAATAGAACCTGTACTCGGTCCTAATCGTTGTGCTTCTCTAAGTTCTCTCATTGTCTGAATATCTTCAGTCATGTCATATGACTCACCCGCTATAAGTGCTTCGCAAATAGCTACTGCCGCTTTCGCTGCATAT
Source organism: Aureispira sp. CCB-QB1 (assembly GCA_945870185.1). GTDB lineage: Bacteria > Bacteroidota > Bacteroidia > Chitinophagales > Saprospiraceae > OLB9. Next base: position 85,857 of record CAMBRK010000007.1, read on the forward strand.
CTACCTGCATTCTCTTCAATATATGAAAACACAACATTATATACTCCTTCTTCGCCGTAATCACGAGTGCGGCCAAAACCCGTATCCATACCAGCGAGTGTTTGGATTTCTAAAGCTATATGTTCTATGACATGGCCCATCCAAGTACCTTCGTCTACGCGCATGAAAAAACCTCCGTCACAACCTTCTGAACATCGGTGGGAGTACATAGAAGGAAACATCTCTTTTAGCCTTTCACCAAAACCAGGAACTTTATTTGTTGGCTTAAGCTCCATATCTTCAAGATCGAGTACCATTACTATAAGTTTATGACGTCTTATAGACCAATAATTTGGGCCTCGCATGGCATTGATTTCTCTAATTTTCATTTCAAAAAGTTGTGTTAAGGTGATTTTAAATTAACAAAATACAAAGTTTGTGGACGTTAAGACCAATCGAATGCCAAAGTACAATTTTTTATTTTTTGCAAATCATTTTTTCTAAAAAAATCTAAAACAAGATCCTTTTTGTCAAATTCAATACTTTTAATGCTGTACTGAGAAATAGGATAAATAATGTATAGTCTCTTCTGATACAAGTTTTAATTTTTGACAAATTTAATCCAGCCAGAAAGGGAAAATAGTGGCTGAGTTATTGGTAATATTTGAAAATTTATACTGCCCGAAAAGTAAACGTAAAAGTTATTGAAATATAAATTACCTTTATCGAAAAATAAAGAATGAATCCATTTTCAAACAAGCTTAACAATATTATTTTGGTTATTGCTGTATTTCTATTAGTTACCAATAAGCTCACAGCACAGGAGAATAAAGATAGCATAAAAGTCGTTCATGCTCCCAAAACTTTTACCACTAACCATTCAGGCGTTTTTGGCGGTAAAACTATTATGTATAAGGCTACTGCCAGGGAAATTCACCTTAAAAATGACAAGGGTGAGCCAGTAGCTTCCATTTGGTCAGTAGCCTACACGCAGGATGGAAACAAAGATGTGTCTAAAAGGCCTGTATCCTTTGTTTTCAATGGAGGGCCCGGTTCTGCTTCTGTATGGTTGCATATGGGTATGCTAGGGCCTCAAATCGTCAAAACAGATTCCGATGCCCGCAAAGACGATGGTGCTGCACCGTATCAACTTTTGGAAAATAAATACGGTTTATTAGATATCACAGATCTTGTATTTATTGACCCTGTGGGAACCGGATATAGCGAAGTTATTGGCAAAGGCAAAAAAGAAGACTTTTGGGGCTTGAGCGAAGATGCTGCTTCCATTGCTAAATTTATGCGCTTATGGGTCACAGAAAATAAACGGTGGTTTTCACCCAAATATATTATGGGAGAAAGTTTCGGTACTACGCGTGCCGTAGCTGTGGCTAATACTCTCGAAAGTGGTGGTCAAAATATGGCTTTGAATGGTTTGGTCCTCATTTCTCAGGCATTGGATTATGCAGGTTCTACTTCCATCAATGACAATATTACCTCATTTCTCACTTATTTACCTTCTATGGCAGCCACAGCATGGTACCACAAAAAAGCAGGTCTGGGTCTAACTATGGAAGCTTTTGTGGAAGAAAGCCGGCAATTTACATACAATGTTTATGCGCCGGCACTATACAAAGGTAACTTGCTGACTTCTGCCGAAAAAAATGATCTTTCAGGAAGACTCGCTTATTTTACAGGCTTGGATAAAAATTATATCCTCCAGTCCAATCTGATGATCCTGATGCCTAGGTTTCAAAAGCAACTTCTGGCAGACAAGGGTTTGGCAATAGGCAGGCTGGATGGTAGGTTTATGGGAGACGAAACGGATGATATGACCCAAACACCACACTTGGGTGATCCTGCAAGTTACCAGATAGAGAGTGCTTTTACAGCGTCACTAAACCACTATTATTCAGATATGCTTAAGGTCTCCATGGATCGGCCCTACCTTACTTCCAATGATGAAATAGGCGAAAAATGGCGTTGGAGAACAACACCTGATGGAAAATATTGGGAACCCTGGCCTGTAAATGTTGCCCGTCAGCTGGGCGAGACTATGCGACGCAACACCGACTTGAAAGTGCTCGTGGCCAGCGGATATTACGATCTCATCTGTCCGTTTTTTGATGCAGAATATACTTTTGCTAGACACGGTATTGTTAAAGAACGGATTATAAAAACCTATTACGAGGCTGGTCATATGATGTACCTTCACGAGCCAGACCTAATAAAGATAACGGCTGATGTCAGAAAATTTTTATCAAAATAGTGATTGCTATTACTTCATTTTTTGTTAACCTTCAAAATTCATCAACATGATTTCAAAAGAATATTTTCAAGCAAAGAAAAGGATATTATACATAATAGCCATAACTTGTGTTGTTCTTTCATGTAATAACCCTTCAAAAATGGAAGGTCTGACTTACTTTACACAGAAGGAAAAAGGTTTACAAACAGGTGGTGTAAAGATGATTCCTATCACTACTCCAAAAGGAAATTTTAATGTATGGACTAAGACGATTGGTAACAACCCATCCAAGAGACTGTTATTACTCAATGGTGGACCAGGGATGACCCACGAATATTTTGAATGTTTTGAAAGTTTCCTGCCGTCAGAAGGTATCGAAATCATCTATTATGACCAGTTGGGGTGCGGGTTTTCTGACAATCCAAAAGATACCTCTATATGGAATTTAGCTAGGTATGTAGATGAAGTGGAGCAGGTAAGAAAAGCCCTGAATCTCGGGAAGGACAATTTTTATCTGCTTGGGCATTCGTGGGGCGGCATCCTTTGTATGGAATATGCATTAAAATACCAGGAAAACCTGAAAGGTCTCATCATTTCCAATATGATGTCAGATGCACCAGAATACGGGAAATATGCGGATGATGTCCTGGCAAAATTGATGGACACAAAAGTATTGGATACCATCAGGATGATAGAAGAAAGAGATGACTACACCAATCCAAAATATATGGAACTGCTTATGCCCAATTATTATGCAAAGCATATCCTCAGACTGCCCACTGATTCGTGGCCTGAGCCAGTCAATCGTTCTTTTGGCAGACTGAACTCGTCACTGTATGTGACGATGCAGGGACCTAGTGAGTTTGGCATTGCAGGTAAGCTTGAAACCTGGTCCGTAAAAAACAGATTAAAGGAAATTATGGTTCCTACGCTCGTTATAGGTGCCCAACACGACACCATGGACCCTGAGCACATGAAATGGATGGCCTCAGAAGTAAAAAACGGAACGTATTTGTATTGTCAGAATGGAAGTCATATGTGTATGTATGATGATCAGGATACCTATTTTAAAGGATTGACAGATTTTTTGTTAAAGTAAATATAATTTGACGAAAGTAATGCTCCCGTTTTGTTTCGTGATATTTTTATTTGCCACACAAACATGAAAGCGTTTGGAAATATCCAAATTTTCTTAAGTTTTTCAATCAAAATATCAAATTTTAACCGATTATATCATGGAAGTCTTGTTTCAAAAACTCATCAGCACAAATACCGATATATTAATGTTGACTCTAATGACATTTTTTTCTTTAGAGAAAATCATTGATGGTGGTTTCATATCACCATCCATTTAACAACCTTGACCTTGCCAGTATCATGATCTTTGATCTGAATTAAATACATCCCTGATTTATAGACTGTATTCTGAAGTTGATACGTAAATGCCGCTCCTTTAGGCCCTACAAATGTTGCTTGACCTGAGTTGATATCAAAGGTCTCAATCAAGTTTCCAAAGCTATCATAAATACTCATCAATCCGCTTTGGGGCAGGTTAGTGATTGTAACATTTAGCGTACCAGATTTACTATTAGCAGGATTTGGAAAAACTGTTATTTTATCATCATTAAAATCAAAAAGTGAATTTATCTTTTCAAATCCAAACTCATAAATCGGTCTGTCTCCGTCTGTAAGGCAAGCCCTTTCTGCGGATGGATCAAATCTTCTAGTTTCACCGTAAGGATTATCTACTCTAATCTGTACTTTAAGTTCATTGGGGATCAAGCCTTGGCTTAAAGGAAGCATCATTTGAGGAATGGGTATACTGGTCCATGTGACAGATATTAAAACTCTATGCTTATTGTTTAATGATGGGCTACCACCACTTGCAGAATATCTAAGACGACTATAAAAGGTTTGGCACTCGTCATATTCCATACGGGTCACATAGATATAATGATGACCTCCTGCGACATAGGCCCTAAGGTCAGTAACTCCCGTAATGGCACCTGTCTCAGGATGTCTGACCACAAAATCTTCTACCAAAGCCTGTGAGGAAGGATTGAATATCAAATCACCACCGATAGGATTTTTACCTTGAAGAATTTCAGCATTTTCACCTGAGAACCAGCTGCTCTCGCCAAAGAAAATATTGAGTCGTTTTCCGGTCTCCACATCTACAGCATAGCCAGGAAAATAGCTAAATCCGACGGTCCCATCCTGTAGCAGTTTTCCTTCCTTATCTATAGAAAGACTATTCCTAAGGTCAAAGTTTCTAGCATTGCCAATAGTTTTAGCTTGTTCATTAGTTATAAGTTCATTGGGAGTTGTTTCTACCACAATACACTTGCTCCATTTGGACTTATCATTTGTAAATATGATGTCTACATTGTTTAAATCTCTATATCTGAGACTGTTGATATTTGTAGATGTTGAAAAAGTTGTTACTTCTCTGGGAGCAGGGCTGATATAAAAAGGCAAATTTGGGTCTGCAGCAAACCTTGTAGATAAAATGGGTACAAAGAAACCATCACCCAGACTAGGTAAAGGTATCGGAATTTTATTGTTAAATTTATGATCATTTTGGTTGATTACAAAATCAAAGGCATTGGTTTTTGATCCATCAGGATGATAAATGCCATCATCTTTTATGGCAAAGAACCATTTTGGATTGCTCAATGTCTTGTATGTTAGTCTGGCATCTATACCACCGTTTTTAGCATACAATAGATTATATGGATCTGCATAGTGGTGCCAAGCTACCGAAAACCCAAGTTGGCTTACGGCATATTCATTGATCTTGTGCAAAGAAACCTCATCAAGTATAATCTCACTTGTATTCATATCTGTGAGTTTCCATACTGTTTTATCATCGTAATGACATAATAAGCCTTGAGTATTAGACAAGAAATTTCCACTTACTTCAAGTCTGAACGATCCGTTTTTAGCTTTATCTGGATCTGTGACTCTGATCAAAAGTGGTCCAGCGTCGGGCTTGTATTTGATTTTCCCGTCAAAGTTATCTGACAAGATTTTTCCATACATTTGGTCTTCCATTTCCAAAAATACATTCGGATTGCCTTCTCCTGATATTCTGGTGATGACAGGTTGCAGTTTATCATTTTTTATGTGATATTTGGGTGAAAATGAAAAGACTTTAAAATTTACATTTCCAGCAATATACGGTCTTTTTTGTCCGGTTTTTGTTACGGGATCAAAATCTTTCCAATTGTTGTGCGCATAAGCCACTGCTGCAAAATGGTAAACTCTCCCATTGATCAGAGGCTCTCCGTTGGAAAACATATCTTTTTCGATTGTATAGGTTCTTTGTATACCTTGATCTGCACCATTAGTAGCCAACTCTTTGATCCAAGCATTGGTTTCGCCCGTTGGTGATGGGTTGATTTTTAGGTTCCAGTTGTAAATATTCCCTATTCCGTTTTTAATATCAGACTGACCTATTTCTTTGGCAAATGCAGGATCACTGAGTCCCGAAAAGCTAACATCTTTGTTTTTTAACTGATATAATCGGTATCCTTCAAACCTATAAAATGAATCCACATTTCCTGATGCACCAAATACTTTTGTTTTGAATTTTTCCTGATAATTATTGGAAGTTTCTGCATTAAATAAGGTCAGTTCGATGGCATTGGTTTTTTCTATGGCTTTAATTTCTGGAGCGTCAGGAATTTCTACAGAAAGTTCATTACCACATTGATCAAAAAATTCCTGAACCAATTTATCCGTGTATACCAGTTTGCTCAAATCTGGACAAGGATACTTGATGTCAAATACAGTAAAGACGGACATAGTCAGATTGTTGGACTGTCCGGGTTGCATGATGGTAGGCCCTACAGACATTAACATTCTTCGATCTGAGTAAGGTTCTTTTGCCGTACACATAGACCATCCATTTAGATCATTAGGGTAGTCTGGGAAAACGAATTTTGTGGTATCAGTACTACCAGGATTGAATCCACCACCACCATAAATAAATGGTGATCCATCAAACCAATACCCTCTCATCTGATTGTATAATCTATTTTCTCGGGGTACTAAATGTATCATAAATGGATTAATGTCCACTTCATATGTAAAACTACTCATCTGACATCGTACCATGGTATCTGAAGTTGTAGCAAACATGGGCGGTTCGATCAATATTTTATTTCCTTTAGCGTCAAGAACAACACTTCCATCTGGATTGCGTTTGAAATTTTTGGTACACCACATACCTTCTACAAAATCAAAGCCAATGACAGGAATTTCTTCTCCATAAGTATTGGTACCGCCACAAGCTCCACCGTTAAAACCATCTACAGCATCCTCATTGTATATATATGCCATACCTAGATCAGGATCGCAACCAATGTAGTCATCCTGATAGCATCCGAGATCAGGATCTACCCACCATGAAAAATAAAAGTCATATATATCTTCACTGGCTTTATTGATCATTTTATATTGGTAAAATGTCATGTCATAGAGTTCGTTTGAAGTAGCATAGGCGTATGCATTGACATGATATTCCATGTTTAAATAAGCTGGTCCTGAACTGGTATGTGGCCCTCCGGCATCATTAAAAACAAAATAATTGATCTCGGCCGGAATCAAAAGCCCTTCATGATAGTAGCTGCATGCGTCATCCTTATCTATCGTAGGATAATCACCTTTGCAGGCATCATAAAACCCATCTGCATCCATATCAAAAAATGCGGCTAAGGGTTGATCAGGCAATTTCCAGCCATATTTTTCTTCAAAATAGATATTGCCCTGAGCTGGCCAATACAGCACATCTTCTGGTATCACATCACAGGTAAGTGGTTGGTTATTTAACTTGGCATCTTTGTAAAGTTGTATTTGCTTTTTGATGTTGGTACCAGATACTGAAAAGATTTTATCCCATTGATCGCATTGTTTTTTTTCGGTAGTACCGTTTAAATCTAATGGGCCTGAGAAAAAATCATAACCTACTGATCTATAAGTAACTGCTGATAGTTTCACATTGCGAGATTTATCTAGACCTCCAGCCCACATTCCGGCAGCATAAATACCAGATACGGGCAACTGACCGTCCTTTGGCACTGGCGAGATATACTGTGCTTCATAAAACAAGTCACCTCCTGTTAGAAGGCGGGCACGGACATTGTTTACTTTCATTTCATATTGTTTAGTTGGTCGTACACATACCGCAGATGCTTGTAGTTCAAAAGCGATAATAACAATACAAAAAATAAACGCTAAACTCAGCCCATTGATTTTGTGGAAATTATTCATAAATAGAAATTTTAGATTTTTTAGAAATAAAAGAGCAAACCAAAGATAGTGGTTTATTGTCTAAATAATAGACTCCAAATGTTAAAAAACGATCGATGTGTATTCTAGGCGACTCAAATGCAGTACTTTTGAGCTACGAAACAATTTTTCAATGACTTATAAGTTTCTTTTGGGTACCATAGCTTGTTTGGTTACCTTTATCTCAAATTGCCAAATTTTAGATCAAAGGTTGATGATTTCATTTGATAAAAATCAAAATACTACTTCAGATTATCAAGAAATCAGGACATTTTACCGTGATTTAGACAAGCTTTCTCCTTTGGTATCGGTTACAGATTTTGGTATGACAGACAGTGGTCACCCTCTGCAAGTTGTAGTCATCGCTGATCAAAAACATTTCACTCCTGAAAAAACCAGAAAAGCGGGCAAAGCAATTCTTTTAATTAATAATGGAATACATCCAGGCGAACCCGACGGTATAGACGCATCCATGCTTTTTGCTAGAGACCTGTGCCAAAATAAAGATATGCAAGCTTTGTTAAGTCAAGTGACCATTGTCATTGTGCCCGTTTACAATATTGGCGGATGTCTCAATCGTAGTGCCACCAGCAGAGCCAATCAAAATGGTCCGGAAATGTATGGATTCAGAGCCAATGCCAAAAATCTGGATCTCAACCGTGATTTTATCAAATGTGATAGTAAAAACGCACTGAGTTTCAATCAGATTTTTAACCATTGGAATCCAGATGTCATGATAGATACTCACACTTCTAACGGTGCAGACTATACATACACGATGACATTGATAGCTACCCAAAAGGATAAACTACAACCATCTCTCAGAGGCTTTCTTACTCAAAATATGTTACCTTATCTATACAACGACATGGCCAAAAAAGGTTGGGAAATGATTCCTTATGTCAATACTCGTGGTCTCCCAGACAAAGGTATTTATGGATTTATGGATACTCCAAGGTATTCGTCAGGATATGCGGCACTGCACCACACCATAAGCTTTATGCCAGAAACACATATGCTCAAGCCTTATAAAGACAGAGTTTTGAGCACGAAAGAATTTATCATTACTACTTTTAATTTTGTTCATCAACAAAAATCTCAATTGCTCCAAGCAAGAGAAGCTGCTATAAAATCTACCATAAAACAAGATTCCTTTGCATTGAGTTATAAAGTTGACGAAAGTAAGGTAGATAGTCTGCTTTTTAAAGGTTTTAAGGCTGCATATAAAAAGAGTGAAGTCAGCGGATTGGACAGACTTTATTATGATAGGTCTATGCCTTGGCAAGCCAAAATCCCATTTTACAACGAATACATTGCTTCATTAAAAGTAAAAAAACCTAAAGCTTATATCATACCACAAGCATACGATAAAGTTATTAATTTGCTCGTTACTAATGGTGTCAAAGTACAAAAACTTGAAAAAGACACCATCATCCAAGTAGAGATGTACAGAGTCGAAAGCTACGATTCGTCCAAAACACCCTATGAAGGTCATTTTAATCATTCCAATGTAAAGGTCAATACCGAAATCCGAAGTAAGCAATATTACAGGGGTGATTTTATAATATATACGGATCAGAAAGCAGTAAAATTTTTGGTGGAAACTGTGGAGCCTCAAGCGCCAGACAGCTACTTCTGCTGGAATTTTTTTGATGGGATTTTAGCTCAAAAAGAATATTTTTCTGACTATGTATTTGAAGATTTGGCCGCTGAATATTTAAATAATAATCCTGAACTTAGATCAAAGTTGGAACAAAAAAAGGCCACAGATGCCACGTTTGCAAGTGACGGTAGAGCTCAGTTAGACTTTGTTTATAAAAATTCTCCTTGGTACGAATCCACTCACAGATTATATCCCGTAGGAAGGTTAGTAACCAAGTAAAATAGATTACATGATGAAAGTTTGTGGATTTTCCTTCATAAAAAACGCCGTACTATATGATTATCCTATTGTAGAGGCTATTCTATCCGTTTTGCCTATATGTGACGCATTTATCATCGCTGTTGGCAAAAGTGATGACGAAACTCTGGGCCTGATTAAAAGTATCCAAGATCCGAAAATCAAAATTATTGAAACCATTTGGGACGAATCGCTAAGAGAAGGTGGACGTGTTTTGGCTGTAGAAACGGATAAAGCTTTTCAGGCTATTGGGGCAAATTTTGACTGGTGTATATACATTCAAGGAGATGAAGTGATGCGAGACTCAGATCATACGCTTATTTTAGATGCAATGCACAGATATAAAAATAATCCAAAAATTGATGGGCTTCTCTTCGATTACCTTCATTTTTATGGATCTTATGACTATCTAGCAGCATCGTCAAAGTGGTACAAGCACGAAATAAGAGTTATCAAAAATAATAAAAAAATATACTCTTATCGTGATGCTCAGGGATTTCGAAAAGATAATAATCAAAAACTAAATGTAGCCAAAATTCCTGCCAAAATACATCATTATGGTTGGGTAAAACCACCACAAAATATGATGGCAAAGCAAAAAACATTTCAAAAACTGTGGCATGATGACAACTGGGTAGAAAAGCATGTAGCCAATAGCGATGAGTTTGATTATTCAGGTATCGATGTATTAAAAAAATTTGAAGATACCCACCCTGTAGTAATGAAGGACAGAATAAAAAGATCCAATTGGAAATTTGAAAGAGATCTAAATTATAATATCCTCACCAAAAAAGAAAAAGCGAAGAGCTTCTTGAAAGCATACTTTGGTCTTGACTTTAGTTACAAAAATTACAAGGTAGTAGAATCATTCAAAAAGTGATTCTTTACAAAATTTCACAATTGTCATAAATATTGTCATTTTTGCGGCATAATCTGAAAGTTAAACTGTCATTTTGACTTGAAATACAAAGTGGCAACAAAATTGATGCATATATGGGTTAAAAGGCCCTACATCTATTTTTATAGCACATGCTGGTGCTTTTTATGAGTTATTGTAAAACATTATGTTCAATAAAATAAAAGAATTTATGTCAAATCAGGTAGAAGAAACTTCACCAAAGAAGGCAAAGAAAAAGAAAGAATCAGAAGAAATGCATGATGAGCAAGATAATGCACTAATGCAAGAAATCGAAACTTTAAAAGCTGAAATCGAAGAAGCTAAAGATAAGTATCTCAGGCTTTTTGCTGAATTTGATAATTTCAAAAAAAGAAGTGTCAAAGAACGTTTTGAGCTGATGAAAACTGCAGCACAAGAGACCATAACTTCACTACTTCCAGTTTTGGATGATTTTGACAGAGCAAAGAAAAGTGCAGAATCTGGCGCGGAATCATTTAGCGAAGGAGTACAGTTGGTGTACAACAAACTTTTCTCTACGCTAGAGCATAAAGGCCTTAAATCTATGGAAAGCACAGGTGTAGATTTCGACCCAGAATGGCACGAAGCCATTACTGACATACCTGCTCCGAGCGAGGAAATGAAAGGAAAAATCATTGACACTATCGAAAATGGATATACGCTGAATGAAAAAATCATCAGATATGCCAAAGTAGTGGTAGCTAAATAATCATTTATACATAGACAATCAAAATAATTCTGTCATAGAATCCATTTAATGAAGCGAGATTATTACGAAATATTAGGAGTAGATAAAAATGCTGACGAAGGCACCATTAAAAAAGCCTATCGAAAAGTAGCCATGCAATATCACCCCGACAGAAATCCCGGAGATAAAGCATCTGAAGAAAAATTTAAAGAAGCTGCCGAAGCTTATGAAGTCTTAAGTGATGCCAATAAAAAAGCCAAATATGATAGATATGGCCATGCCGGTTTAGAAAATATGGGTGGTGGTTTTTCAGGTGGCAGTATGGAAGATATTTTTCAGCATTTTGGAGATATTTTTGGCGATGGTGGCAGCCCTTTTGATCAATTCTTTGGTGGTGGTGGATCTAGAAGAAGTAGTGGCGGTGGCCAAAAAGGTAGTAATCTTCGCATCAAAGTTGCCTTGACTCTAGAAGAAATAGATGCTGGTGTCACTAAAAAAATCAAAGTAAAAAAGCAGGTTACTTGTAAGGGTTGTAGTGGATCTGGTGCAAAAGATAGAAATAGTGTATCGACCTGCGGAACCTGCCAAGGGTCTGGATATGTGAGACAAGTTAAAAATACTTTTCTTGGTCAAATGCAAACTACGGTAGTGTGTCCTACTTGTAATGGATCAGGAAAGAAGATAACTTCTGTCTGCACTGTATGTAGAGGTGATGGAAGGACTATGGACGAAGAATTGATCGAAATAGAAATCCCAGCGGGCGTACAAGAAGGTATGCAACTCTCTATGCGTAGCAAGGGTAATGCCGGACAAGCAGGTGGACCAGCCGGCGACTTATTGATCAATATCGAAGAAAAACCACACGATCAGTTCAGTAGAGACAGCAACAATGTCATATACGACCTTTTCCTAAACTTTGCAGATGTAGCCCTGGGAACCAATGTAGAAGTGCCCACCCTTTCGGGCAATGTAAAAGTAAAGATTCCAGCAGGTACACAAGCAGGCAAAATATTCAGATTAAAAGGCAAAGGTTTACCATCGCTCCAACAGTATGGAAAAGGAGACCAACTCATCAACGTAAACATCTGGACACCAAAGGTTCTTACCAATGAGGAAACCTTAATGCTGGAAAAAATGAAGGACATGGCAAACTTTAACCCTAAACCTAATAGTGGTGAAAAAGGTTTTTTTGAGCGCATGAAGGAATACTTTAATTAAAGCATATAAATATTTAATATCTTGGCAAAAAAGAAAAAAATCATTACTGACCTTCTCATCACTGGAATTGCTGACAAAGGTAAATCTGTAGGCAGAACGGCTGATGGTCAGGTGATTTTTACAGATGGTGCTGTTCCTGGTGACATAGTGGATGTTGTGGTACTCAGAAAGAAAAAGTCAATGAGTGAAGCCGTTATTACAGCATACAAATCCTTTTCTAAAGATAGAGTGACCCCAGCATGTACACACTTTGGAGTATGTGGTGGGTGTAAATGGCAACATCTAAACTATGCTTCACAATTAAGCCATAAACTGCAGACCGTCAAAGACAGTGTAAGGCGTATTGCAAAACTTAATGAAGATATCGTTCAACCAATTATAGGATGTGATGATAATTTCAGATATAGAAACAAGCTTGAATATAGTTTCTCATCCAAGAGATGGATCACAAAAGAAGAAGCCGATACTGATGAGCAAATTTTACAATCAGGAGCTTTGGGTTTTCACCGACCAGGTTATTTTGACAAAATTGTCGACATCAATGAGTGCCTTTTGCAAGATGATTTGACCAATAAAATCAGAAACTTCATTCGTCAGTTTGTAATAGATCATGATTATACTTTTTATGACCTAAGAGCTCATCACGGCTTGATGCGCAATATGATTATCAGAAATACTACACAAGGTGATTGGATGCTTATCGTCATATTTAGAGATCAAGATATCGAAAAAATTCAAGCCTTAATGGCTGCTGTAAAGCAAGGGTTTCCTCAGATTACTTCTCTAAATTATGCCATCAACGACAAGGTAAATGATACTATCTTTGATAAAGAAGTGATTACCTACCACGGCCTGCCTTACATTACTGAAAAACTGAAAGATGTTAGTTATCGGATAGGCACCAAGTCATTTTTTCAAACCAATCCAAGACAAGCAGAAAAGCTATTTGATATTGCTGTAGAGTATGCAGAGCTTACTAAAGATGATAATGTTTATGATCTTTATACTGGGCTAGGCAGCATAGCGCTATATTTGGCATCCAAAGTCAAACATGTGACTGGTATAGAAGAAATCCCCGAAGCCATCGTTGATGCTAAGGTCAATATGGAGTTAAATGGGATTCAAAATGCAACTTTTTACGCTGGAGATGTAAAGCATTTACTTAATGAAGATTTTGTAAGGAAACATGGAAAAGCTAATGTAATCGTCACAGACCCACCTCGTACCGGTATGCATGAAAGTGTGGTTGCCACTTTGCTGGAGTTGGAAGTACCTCGTCTAGTATATATCAGTTGTAATCCAGCCACTCAAGCTCGTGACCTTTTATTACTTTCTGAAAAATACGACACGATCAAGATGCAGCCCGTGGATATGTTTCCACACACACACCACATCGAAAGCGTGGCAATATTAAAATTAAGGGTAAAATAAATGGCAGAAGCAGATCAATATTTAACATTACAAAAAGAAATCATCCCCTATAAAAGGATACTTTCTCAAGCTGCAGATGTGATTCTTAATGAAAATGTATCTAAGTATCCTATCTTTGTGGTACATCAGCAGGAGATGGAAATGGGCATACCGCTTATAGAAGCTGGTAAACTTTTCAGGTGGTCAGTAAATGCATCCACCCTCGAAGAATTTGTCACTAAAGAGATAGTTTTCATGGATAAGGCACCAGAATTTATCAACACCTATAAAGATCCCGAAATTTACCTTTGTCTTTTTGTACTTAGCGAGTTAGGTGCTCAATTTATATTTATTACCAGAGAATAATTATTCGGTGATTTTGAATAAAAATTTTATAGCCAAATGCTCAAAATTGATTTTTTTGGCATAATTTATGAAAATATTTTACCTAAGGTCTTGACTTTTCAAAAAAGTATGTTATCTTTGTGGTTGGTTCTAATAAAAATTTGTTTAACAACATTAAAAATTAAGCGCGTATAGAATATACATCTACACTTTAAAATAAGAAAATTTAATTAACCCATATTAAATACGTGTAGGTATGCAGCTTAAGAAGTTAAACGATCAGGAACTTATTTCCCTTTATCTTAGTGGTAATCAATCAGCTTTCGAAACCCTCCTTCGTAGGCACAAAGACAAAATTTATACATCGATTTATCTTTTTGTAAAAGACACTGAAACTGCCGAAGATATTTTTCAGGAAGTTTTTATAAAAATCGTAGACACCCTACGTAAAGACAAATATAATAACGAAGGTAAATTTTTGCAGTGGGCCATGCGTATAGCATACAATCTTTGTGTAGACCACTTCAGAAAATCGAAAAAAATGTCTATACTAGCTCCAACTGATACTTTTGATATTTTCAAAGTGATCGAGTCTAAAGATGATCATATGGAAGATTACATTATCAAAAGTCAAATTCATACCAGACTCAGATCCTTGGTAGATCAACTTCCTGACGAGCAAAGAGAAGTTGTGATCTTGAGACATTATGCGGATATGAGTTTTAAGGAAATCTCACAAATGACGAGAGTAAGCATCAATACATCTTTGGGTAGAATGAGATATGCCTTAATTAACTTGCGTAAGCTGGTAACAGAGGCAGAAATGGTAATGTAAAGTTTTGGTTATATAAATTAGTTCGTAAAAAGAGGGAATATGATTTTAAATTGTATTCCCTCTTTTTTGTACACATTTCAAACCTAGGATGCACCATTAAGAAATGTTTTCTCATCTTTATGGATATAATAAAACCGAAATGAAAATAATAGTTTGTCTTTGCTGTTTTACTTACTTTGTAGAATGGTCTGTTTGTCAATCGACTACTCAGATAAATCTTTATTATCAAGGCACAAAAATTTTAAGAGAAAGCTATTCAGTCAAAGAAAAAAATAATGCCATCAAATCCGGAGATTATAAATTATACTCCAAAGAAGGAAAACTCCTCCTATCAGGCCAATATACAAACAATTTTAAATCAGGCGAATGGAATACCTATCATGATGATGGCGGTTTGAAATTAATATCCGTTTACGATAATGGAACATTAATCAGCGAAACCAAATGTGGAATTTGGGTTTCTACAGAGAAAAAAGGCAAGGTGAGAAAAGTTATAGACTATTCTAAAAGTCCTGTACCTCAATATTACTTTGATATAAAATTTAAATATCCAGCTTTGGCTAGAGAGAATGGAATACAGGGTTTTGTTAATCTAGAAATTAATACAGACAATCACTGCAATATAAAATCAATGATTGTAAAAGATAGCATAGGATATGGCTGTGAAAAAGAAGTTATTATAGCTACAAGAGAATTGATCAAATACAAGAAAAGATACCAAATAGATAGCTGTAGAAATTTAAATAAAATCATACCTTTTAACTTCAATCTATCGAAATAAATTATCATATGGTTTTAAATTGTAATACATATAATACTTTTTAATAGAATATTGTAACTATTAATAAAAAATCATTTAATTTTGCAGTCATATGTCAGAATCATCATTTATAGGTCACAATATCGATATAGCGGCAACATTGCTTCGCAAAGGAGAAGCCGTAGCCATACCCACAGAAACAGTGTATGGGCTAGGGGCCAATGCATTAAATGTAAAAGCGGTAGCTAAAATATATCAAATTAAACAACGGCCTACTTTTGACCCATTAATCATTCATTTGTCAAGTTTTGATAAAGTTTCTGATTATGTGGAAGAAATACCTGAAGTTTTTAAAGTCTTAGCTTCGAAACATACACCCGGGCCCATTACTTTCTTACTTAGAAAAAAGTCCATCATTCCCGATCTCGTTACAGCAGGCTCATCATACGTAGCCGTCAGGATACCATCTCACCCTGTAATCAAAGAGCTTTTGGAAAAACTTGATTTTCCTCTTGCTGCTCCGAGTGCCAATCCGTTTGGATATATTAGTCCTACTACAGCACAACATGTTGCAGATCAGCTAGGAAATAAAATATACTATATACTCGATGGAGGTCCTTGCGAAGTAGGATTAGAAAGTACCATTATTGGCATGAATGATGATGGTAAAATAGAAGTCCTTAGAAAAGGTGGTCTGTCAGTAGAAAAAATACAGGAAATAACAGGACCTGTAATCATCAGAGATACTTCGACTTCCAATCCGGAAGCTCCTGGTATGCTTACATCACATTATGCTCCTAAAGTACCTTTAATTTTGGCTAATATACGAGAGCTACCTTTGAATATTAATCCTGAAAGAACAGGAATAATAGCATTCCATAATTTTGTACCAAAAATCCCTCACAAACATCAGATTGTTCTATCTCCATCATCAAATTTTGAAGATGCGGCATTTCATCTATTTGCCGGAATGAGATACTTGGATGGTTGTGATATTGATGTCATCTATGCAGAATTAGTACCCGAACATGATTTGGGTATCGCTATTAATGATAGGCTCAGAAGGGCAGCACATATAGAAAAAAGTGGGCATTAGTATTTATATTTAGCTCCGAGTCCGATGCCTTCTATCAGACTACAATTTTGGCATTTTAATAAGTCAGTTGAGACTTTTCCAAAGATGTTAAAGTTTTTATTGATGTTGTAGTTTGCTTCTAGTAATACTTCGATTCTTGATGTTGGAATAAATGTACTTTTTAATTCTCTGTCTTCATAATTTGTGAAATGTGCAATGCCATGCTTCAAATCAAGCCCACCAAAAAACTCAAACTTTTTACAAGTAAGAAAGTTATATCTATATCCCAGATTTAACGAGATATGTCTAAATAGAAAGTTACTATTATTTCTAGACCGATAGTTTGACTCTAATCCTATAAGTACACTATGCTTAGGCCTGAAAAGAATTCGTAAGCAGCCTCTAAATTTAAACCTTTAGAACCTCCATAACTTGGAGTAAGCCGAATTGCACGCTTAGCTTCGGGATTATATTGTGCTTGCATGCTTACGGTAAATAATAATAAAAATAAAAAAACTAGTGCTCTCATTTAATGAATTTTTTTGATTAGATAATATTTTTAGAACGACAAGAAGCGTAGTTCGTCCTTTATGTTCTTATATTTAAGAAAATTTTAAGTTTTTTCATTAGTTAATTCAAAAATCGATATCTTCGTTTTACCTAACCATTTTTGTACTTAAATTCTTGAACTTCAACCATAATAGAAACCAAAAAATATGAAATTATTTCCTTTTAAAGCATCATACCCCAATATGGAGCTCATTGCAGCTGCTGACACTTTTTTAAATACAATATCTAAAGAATTTATTCAATACAAAAATGCAGGATTTTTTAGTCACCTTGAAAAAAAAGCACTTTATATCTATCGGATTCAGGGAGCTAGAAGTTTTACAGGAATTATCGGCAGTAATGAAATCGCTGATATAGAAGACGGTAAAATACTTGGCCACGAAAACACTATAGCCGAAAAAGAACAAAACATGTTAAGTTTGATGCTAACCCGAAAAGCTATGATAAAACCTGTTCTTCTTGCTTATGAAGATCATTCAGAAATTCAGAACTTTATAGCTGACTTTGTGTCAAAAAACAACCCTCTATATGAAATTACTACCACAGAGGGTAAAGAAGTTCACATAGTTTGGGCGCTGACCGATGCTTTAGACATTTCCACGATTCAACAACTTTTCAATATATATATCGACAAAGCTTATATTGCAGATGGCCATCACCGTGCATCTATTACGAGTAGATTGGTACGCAAAAATTATTTGCATGACCACGATGATGACAAACACCCTGGATTACTTTGTGCATTTTTTCCTTTTAGCGAGCTCACTATTTATGACTTTAGTAGGGTTTTGAAATTTTCTGACAAGATGTCTGATATTACTTTGATAGCTGGACTTTCACAGTATTTTGATATTAAAAAATTGGATCAAACTTCAAAACCTAAAGGTAAACACCAACTTACTATCATCTTAAAAAATGAATGTTTTGAATTGACTTGGAAACAGAACTATTTATCATCGTCTCACAAAAGCCTAGTCATCCTTGATGTTGAGTTGTTTAACCAATTGATTGTTAATGAACTTTTGGGTATTCAAGATGTGAGGACAACAAATGAAATTTCTTATGTTGAAGGAATAGTCAATATTGAAGATCTTGCCCTAATTGCAAAAAATCAAGGAACTGCTGTTTTTAATTTTTTTCCCTTATCATTTCATGATGTTAAGACTATCTCTGATGCCGGCGATGTTTTACCACCGAAGTCTACTTGGTTTGAACCAAGAATGAAAAACGGACTTCTGATCAAAGAATTCTAAAAACTATTTAAACATTTCATCCTAACTAAGTAAGCTATTACTCTTTACTTATTTATTTGTTTGGAATTAAATATTCGAGTGCCCAATATATTCTTAATGTCTTTAGCCATCAGAGTGGTAGCATCCAATGCGAGAGATTGTACGGATACATTATCTTTAAATATAACTATATTCAAATTTAACTTCAACCCGGATTATGCGTTAGAACTTTGTCATAGCCTGTCCCTCTTTAGCGGGAAAAAGCTAAAATGCAACCAGCCTGACCACTACATGGTAGGCGGGCAGGTAAATCAGCTATTTATATTCGAAAAGCGTAGCACCGCTACGGTTACAGAAGAAAAATAGTCCGCCGCGGCGGATGCTGATTTGCAGACCTTGTCGAGCCAAAGGCACGAAGTTTAGCTTCGGGATACCTGCCTCGCCGTACCGTAGGGCAGGCAGGGATTTTCTAATGCATAATCCGGGTT
>CAMBRK010000008.1 GCA_945870185.1 Aureispira sp. CCB-QB1
TAGCCCACACATCATATAAAATCGAATTAAGAGGAGATAGTTTAAGAAAAAATCGGTAATTTTGTCACTCCTAAGCGGCATAAACCACCAAATCATCTGGGGGGGTCAATATGTCCAGAATAGGGGGTCAGTTTAAACAGAATATCCAAAAAACGCTGGTAAGATATTTTTTTACTGATTCAGCCATTTTTAAGCCATCCTGTGGATCTTTTTCTGAAGAACCAACCAATGTTATTTTCGAGGTAGGTACCTTTACCATACGATCCCCGATGATATTTAATAAGTTGTAATAAACTGTCATTTCCCTGTCAGATCTACCAGACAGATTTCTCTTGAGTATGACACCATTTTGAGTTAAGTTATTGGTTATCAAAAATAGTTACTTTGATTTGGCTCACTACAAATCGGTAAAATGAAAATGATATGGTTACTTCAACTAAATATTTAGATCTCGCAGCTTTATCATGGGCAATAGTGGTATTAAGCCCATAGCTTGTAATATTTTGGGTTCTAATTCTGTGGGAGATGATTTTATATACAGTTGTTCGTTTGTAGTTGCTACCAAACTTATTTGCATTTTATCAAGTGTTTTCCTTAGACTTGATTTTGTTATTTTACTTTCTGAATGATTAACTTTTTGCAGGACATCGTTTTGCAAGCAAAAAGCTATATAGCAAAGGCAGCTATGGCCTTTTATCATCTGATCTGTTCAATGAAACATTGGTCTGGTTTCTAGATGAGATTTAAATGTTCTAAAGCTATGTTCTATCTTATAGAGGTGTTTGTAGTTCTCTAATACTGTTGTTGCACTCAATGATGTATTGGTTGCTATTGCTAAAAAGCCGTCATATTTTGCAGCTACTTCTATCTTCCTTTGATCTAATTCATACTTGTCTTTGGACGTTTGTTTTATAAAAAATCTCCTTTGTTTTGTCTTCAATAGGGATGTGTTGTTTAATAACGATTTTGCCTTTTCAACCTTTGCCAATCGTTCCATCTCATCTTTTTTTGCTCTCTTTGACGAATAGGTACAAATGATCGTTTTATCACCATATTTTAAAGTAGTATATCTTACGATAACGCTCTTTCCTATGGTCGTTGTAAACCCACTCTGATTTATATTGACTAATGTAAAATAATGTCTGTTTTACTTCTTTATGTAACGATTTGAGTCTTTCACCAAGAATAAATTCATAGCCTTTTTGATCTATGAGTCCAACATTCTTTTTGGAAAGCATGCCTTGGTCAGCTACTATGATGATATTTTCAATGTCATAACTATTTTTAAGATCGTCCAAAGCTTGTTCGAAAGTATCTCCCCCATATGTATTTCCTTAGTAAACGCGATATCCGATAGGATTTTTATCTTTGTCAATAAGCATGGAGAATAGAATTTGCGTATGGCCAATTTTACCGTTCTTCTCAAAACCCATTTGTCTCAATTCGCCTTCCTTCTCTACATCGCTCTCAAAGTAGAATGTTGTCACGTCATAAAATACAACATCTAATTTTGAGTTAAAAAGGTCTCTGCCCATTTGAAAAATATCTTGCTGAATCAAGTTACTGTTTGTATCTAACTTATCCAAAGCCTTATATAGATGGTGTAAATCAATATTCGGAAGATTTAGGTATTCGTTTTGATTCAGGAAGTTAGCACGTTTACTACCAGGTTCTTCGAGTCTCTCTAAAATAATGAGCATCAGTGCATTGTGAAAATCAAAACTAAGTTTAAACTTCTTGGCAATTCTACGAAATACGACATGGAGTCCATAATGTTTTAATGCTTTAGTAAAAATCATTTGAAAACCATAATTAAACCTGCCAATCTCACATACTTCTCCCTTGAGAAGGTTTTTTTAACTTCATCACCACCAAGTTCATGAAGTTTAATTCCTAGTGACCTAAGTTGTTCGGGAGTGTAATCTTCTACTTTACCTAATGAATACAAAATACGGTGCGTAGACTTGCCATCATCATTACGATAACTCTCAAGGATCCGGATATAATTATCTGATTTCTTCTTCTCTACTCTTAAAAATGGCATACCACAAAGGTAGAGCTAATTTGTTACCTAGCATATACTCGACCAGCAAATCGGCTCATTACATTTTTTTCAAAAATCAAAATTTACCCCAGCATTGATTGGTGTTTCAGCTGGTTTTTACGATTTTGCTGTCAAACTCAAGAAAATATGACAAAATACGAGTGATGCACGGATTTTTTTAACCACAGATGCAGCAGAGATGTATTGAGGACGAAAAAATCAGTACATAAACTTTTATGAAATCAGATTTTATTGTAGTAAATTTCTTATGCTGAATATGGGTTAATATTATAATAAATTTTATTTATTATGTAACATATCAGAAATAATATACTCGATCTTTGCATTGTGAAAATTCATTCACATAATAAATCTTTCTTATGAGTAAGGATAAGGGTCAGAAAAATCAAAAGAAGGCTCCTGTAGATAAGTCTTCTGGAAAACCAAAAGCAGGTTCATCATACAAAAATGAAGGTAAAGGCGAAACTATCAGCGGAGTAAATGACGCCTTTCACCCGAAAACCCCTGCAAAATCTGGTAAAAATACTTAGATTTTTTTAATGACAAGTGGCCTACGAAAACTGTTAGACCACTTGTCTATTTTTACTTTTTAATCAGGAACTCAAAGTAGTTCTAGTTTTATATAACTTAATTGAAATTTGAATTAAAATGATTAAAGTTGCAAAACATGGGGTAATTCTCGAAAAAACCGAATTACACTTCGAAAACGAAGGTGTCTTAAACCCAGCAGTAATCTTTCACGACACCAAAATCCATATGTTTTATAGAGCGGTAAGCACTGGCAATCATTCTACCATAGGATATTGCATCTTAGATTCCGTAATGTCAGTACAATCAAGATTGGCTTCGCCACTGATTAGTCCTGAGTTTGAATATGAATCCAAAGGTTTGGAAGATCCTCGAATAGTAAAAATAGACGACACTTTTTATCTTAGCTACACGGCATATAATGGAATCAATGCTTTAGGTGCAGTAGCTACTTCTAAGAATTTAAAAGATTGGGAGAAAAAGGGTATTGTTGTTCCACAGATTACGTATAAAACTTTTAATCATCTCACCAATTCACACGAATTAAATGCAAAATACTTGCGATACAATGAACATAGTAGAAGTTTTGCAACTCCAGATGAAAATGTTTTAATGTGGGACAAAAATTTGATATTTTTTCCACGCCGAATCGACGGTAAATTGTGTTTTTTGCACCGGATTAAACCCGACATCCAAATTCTAGTTGCTATCAATGAACTCGAAGATTTGACCGAAAATTTTTGGGAGCAGTATTTGTCGAGATTTAACAGTCACATCGTGCTTTCACCTAAATATGACCATGAAGTAAGTTACATAGGTGGCGGTTGTCCTCCTATAGAAACAGACGCAGGTTGGCTAGTGATCTACCATGGAGTGCACGATTCTGTAAAAGGATTTGTTTATTCAGCTTGTGCGGCATTACTTGATTTGGATGACCCACAAAAAGAGATCGCCCGATTACCTTATCCTTTATTTTACCCCGAATTTCAGTGGGAACTTAAAGGTGAAGTTAATAACGTTTGTTTCCCCACAGGAGCTATTGTCATCGATGAAATTTTATATATTTATTACGGTGCAGCTGACGAACGCATTGCATGCGCATCAGTAGATATCAATTTATTAATTACAGAACTTCAATTATACCAAAAATAATATGAGTACTAAAAATTTGATTTTAAAGAAAGAAACTAAACGCCCATTAAGCTCTCGTACAAAAAGAACGGGGAATATATCCGACCCTATAAAAAAGGACCCGAAACTTATTTCAGAGGTTTTATTTATTACTACTTTCCCACCTAGAGAGTGTGGCATTGCTACTTATGCTCAAGATTTGATTTTGTCCATCCAGAAATGTTTTGGAACGTCTTTTAACATAAGCATTTGTGCGCTAGATTCCAAAGATGCAGATCATTCTTATTCTAAACAAATAAAATTTAGACTCGATACGGATGACTTAGCTTCCTATCGACAATTGGTAATGGATATCAAAGCTGATAAAAATATTAAAATGGTTGTTTTGCAGCATGAATTTGGATTGTTTGGTCATCATAGTGCTGCACTGATAGACATGGTCCAAGCTATCGATTTACCGATATCAATAGTATTTCACACGGTACTACCTGGACCCAATGAGGGTCTGGAAGCTCAAGTAAGAGCACTGGAAGCCGAAGTAGATACGATTATTGTTATGACTGAGACTTCGTCGGATATTCTGATAAATGACTATCATATCAAGAGGTCAAAAATTCACGTTATTCCTCACGGAACGCACTTAGTTAGACACGGCGACAAAGACATTTTGAAAGAAAAATATGGATTGGTTGGAAAAGATGTCTTATCTACTTTTGGGTTCTTGGGCTCAGGAAAGTGTATTGAGACAACTTTAGATTCTATGCCTGCCATCATAGCAAAACATCCAAATGTTACTTTCTTGATCATTGGCAAAACGCACCCTAATACCATAGCTAGTGAAGGTGAATTTTATAGAGATTTTCTATTAGCAAAAGTGCAAAAATTGGAATTGCAAGAACATGTTAGATTTGTAAATGCATTTCTACCCTTGCACGAATTATTGGAATATTTGCAGCTTACAGATATCTATCTCTTTACTTCCAAAGATCCTAATCAAGCAGTAAGTGGAACATTTGCGTATGCTATCAGCTCTGGATGTCCTATCATCTCTACACCGATACCACATGCTAAAGAAGTGCTAAAGGATGATGCGGGTATTATCATAGATTTCAATAGTCCTAATCAACTTTCGACGGCAGTAAACTTCCTTTTGGACGATATTCAATATAGGATGGAGCTAGGTATGAATGGTCTTCATAAAATGGCATCCACAGCTTGGGAAAACTCGGCCATCGCTCATGCAAATCTAATCATAAAGTCAACCCAAAATGATTTCAAAATCAAGTTTAGATTGCCAGAAATCAATCTATCTCAAATAAAAAAAATGACAACGGATATCGGTATCATTCAGTTTTCCAAAATTAATATCCCCGATCGGACCACAGGATATACTCTTGATGATAATGCTCGGGCTATGGTCTCCCTTTGTCAACATTATGAATTTACAGGCGATAAAAAAGATATAGGTTTAATTAGAATATACAATTCCTTTATTAAAAGGTGTTTGCAAAGAAAAGGTAATTTCTTAAATTATGTAGATATTGATCTTAGGTTTACTGAGCAAAATACTGAAACTAATCTAGAAGATTCTAATGGTAGAGCCATCTGGGCTTTGGGTTTTTTGATATCGAAAAGCGACATATTACCAGCTGATATTGTCGATGCTGCTGAAGATGTGTTGGAGGTATCCATTCAGAATGTAAGAATGATTCATTCTACAAGGGCTATGGCATTTATGATTAAAGGTTTATATTTTGCTAACTTAATGGATAAACAAGAACATCATACAGTTTTGATTAATTTATTAAGTCAAAGACTTCTAAAAATGTATCAGCATGAGTCAGAAGGTTCTTGGCAATGGTATGAATCTTATCTTACTTACGGTAATAGTATTATACCTGAGGCTATGTTGTGTGCTTACCTAGCTACTGGAAATACAGAATACAAAGAAATCGCAAAAACTAGCTTTGATTTTTTGTTGTCCAAAACATTTAAAGGGAATGTAATGCAAGTGATTTCAAATCAAACTTGGTTGCTTAAAGATGCAAAAGTGTCCGCACCATTATCCGGTGGAGAACAGCCTATTGATGTATCATACACTATTCTCGCATTAAAAAGATTTAGCGATGTTTTTGGGGATAAGGACTATCGTGACAAAATGAAATATGCTTTTAACTGGTTTTTAGGAGACAATTATTTACAACAAATCATATATAATCCTTGTACAGGTGGATGTTATGATGGATTAGAAGAACATAATGTCAATCTCAATCAAGGCGCAGAATCTACGGTTAGTTATTTGATGGCTAGGATGGCTATGGAAGGGGTATATTGATACAGATAACCCAAAAAAAATTAGCAGATTTTTTATATTTAGCACAAGCCAAAAAGCCCGATGGAACTTTTTCATTCGGGCTTTTTTAGTATGATTATTTAGGTTCTGCAGAAAAAGTCAAAATGATGTGCAAATGAATTAGAAGCTTCGAAGAAATCTCCGTGCACCGAAACCAATAAATTTGAACTTGTAAAATTGATAATCATAAATTTTTATTACACCAAGCAAGGAGGCACTGATTATTTTAGGGGATTAGGACAAATTAATTTTACTTTGTTAAATTAGGAATTATCATAAATGGAGTCAAATAGATGATTAGCCACATCGTTTTTGAAGGGACCTATAAAAGGTGGGGAACCGCTTTATTATAAATTTTTATTATCTTCTCACTTTATCATAGTATTGATAAAAAAATAGAACCATTAGAAAGCATTTTATGTTAAATAGCGGTATAAAACGTATTCTTTTTAGCCCTAAAGGCCTGCCTGCCATAGAGCAACGCAGGCAGGGGCGAAATTAAAAATTAATTATATGGGACAATCGTTAGTTCAAAATTACATTCATATAATTTTCAGCACAAAGCACAGAGAACCATTGATTCAACCGCCTGTAGAACAAGAACTTCATGCTTATTTGGGAGGAATTTGTAATCGACTAGAATCTCAGTCAATTATTGTTGGGGACTACACAGACCATATTCACATATTGTGCAAACTTTCTAAAAAAATACCATTGATGAAGTTAATAGAAGAATTAAAATCGCATTCGTCAAAATGGATAAAAACAAAGGGAAAATCATATGAAAATTTTTACTGGCAGGATGGGTATGGTGCTTTTTCTGTAAATCCATCTGAAATAGAAATAGTGATTTCATATATATCAAATCAGAAGGAACATCACAAAAAGAAAACAATTCAAGATGAGTATAGAGCCTTTTTAAAAAAGCATCAAATTGAATATGACGAAAGATATGTTTGGGGGTAAAGATTACGCCCTGTCAGGGCTGTGGAGGTACCGTGCTTTTAGACATAGGGTTTTACCCTATGTTAATATATATCGCCCCTTCAGGGCTTTTTTAATGTGAAGACTATTTTAAAGGCGGGTTTAGCCCTTGGTAATAAACACTTCAATCTCTTCCTAATTCTTTAAATCATCTACAGCAAATTAATCAAGTAACCCTCAAGGTAAAACGCTTTTTAAAATTTATAAAATTCATAGTCATTTATGATCAATTCTAAAACACAAATATACTCAATTCCCTCAAATTATTCCTGACACCAACCAAGTCCTACCTAAAATAAAAAAAACCGGTTGTGTTGCCACAACCGGTTTGAAAAACCCAGAATCATTTTTATAAACACATTACTCGATTAAAATCATCTTTTTGGTAGCTGAGAAGTTTTCAGCTTCTATTTGGTAGTAGTACACGCCACTGCCATTTAACTGACCATTCTCTATGGTAACGGTGTTGTAACCTTTAGTAAATTGATTTTCAGTAATATGCACCATTTTTCCTGTCAAATCCATCACCTTTAATGTTGCTTTACCAGCTTGAGCCAATTCAAATGAAATGGTGGTGAAGTCTTTAAATGGATTGGGTTGGTTTTGGTATAAGAAATTAAGATGTCCTATGATATCACTGTTTCTTAGTTGGATGTCCAGTTTTCTTACAGAAGCATCCATGTCATATATTTCAGCAGATAGATCGTCAGAAAGTTTGATCATTTCAGTACTTCCCGCAGACTTGGTTCTGAACTCTAAAGTAAAGATCACATCATTGGTTTGTAATTGTACTCCTGCAGGAATGTCAATACTCATTTTGATCTTTCCATTTTGCAATTCATTTAGATTGGCATGGTATGATTTTACATCAGCTTTACCACTTCTCAAAGTAGAGAATTCAAGCACTTCAGCATCAAAATTCAATGCAAACTGTGCTCCCATGACTTCCATGATATCACCGGCTTTGATATCCATTTTGAGCAATTTACCAGCTTCAAACTTTTTATCATCTATAGTAAATAAGGCATTTGAACTTCTGTTTTCCAAAGCTGATCCATTGGCGTTGGCTATGGCATTACCATTGATATCTCCCACTTTTATAGCGGTGAAGTTTACATTGTTTTTATCTTCGTAGATAGAGTCAATGTTTACCTTTTCGGCATAATTGTAAGGATTTGTCGGGTCTACAAAAGCATGGTCAGTAGGTACAAATTTCCAAGACGTATTATTTTCTATTTCATTGGAGATACCCAAAATCAATTTCCTGAGACTTACTAAGTCACTTGCTGTGATATTTTTAGAATTATTGACATCCGCAGCGATTAATTTGTACGGAGACTCTATCTTTTGAATACCCAAGATATGTCTTTGGATCAAAACCAAGTCCAGAGTAGATACACCATTTAAAGGATCACTGTTGTTATAAACACCGATCGATTTGGAATCGAATACATCTAATCCAGTGAATGTATATTGTCCATCATTTTTGGTCATAAACATGTTTTCCTGTGCGGTATTCATCTGGGTCAATGCCACTTCTGAGTTATTGACTCCTTCATTGTTTTCGGTAGCTATGCGTCCGGATACTGTAGGAAGTAAGCTGGTTACATCTTTACATGCATTGGTAAGTGGAGAATCCTGAAGTATTAATGTCACATCACAGAAGTCAAAGTTTCCATTTTCGTCAAAAACATACATTCTTAAAGGAATTCTCGCCACCTGTCCATTAGGTATATCTGCACATGTAAATGTTCTTGCAGGTTGATTTCCAACTTCATTAAATGAATATCTCAAGGCGCTTTCCAAACCACAATTGTTTTCACTCTTCAGGTTGAAATCACTTGCCCATACTTCTGTGGTTCCGTCTGATCCCATGACCCATACCACTTCTCTGATACATACTGGTGTTGGTTTCTTTTTGCCATTGATTCTAACGTCGAAGGAACAAGTTCTTGGTGTACCGCATCTGTTGGTTGCTGTAAAAGTAACTCTATGCAATCCGATAGGGAATGTTCTAGAGAAAGTTTTACCATTACCAGACATATCTATACTGTTATTTTTACCCAAATCTACTGACCAGGTGTACGTAATGTTTTCAGGAGCAGTACATTCATCCGTGGCATTGGCAGATACGGTAAGTGCTTTATCACAGGCACCAGGGTCAGCATCGTGCGTTTGGTTCGCACATCCACTGAATACCGGACCACCTGTTCCCATAAGTTTGATGGTTTGTATTTTTTCAGCTACAACCTGATTACCTTGGAATGAACACCAGTCTATAACTCTCCATGTTCTTAATATTTTAATACAAGCATCTGTAACCGTATAAAACTCTTGGTCCGTAAACGAGATACCAATATCCCTGCAAGACACATTACTTACACTTGGTCTGCTATTCAAAGCATCCGGTGTAGCTAAAGCTATATTACATCCTGGAAGTGTTACATCAGCAGGGAAGGTTACATTGGCTGAAGAAAATGTAGGTGATGTGACCGTTAAGGTTTGGGTACATCTTTGAGAAGGATTAGATACTAAAAACCATTCTCTGGTAACTACACCCACTTTACATTTTGCATCGATAGTATTAGATATGATTCTACTGTTGAACTGTAAATTGCTACACACTCCAGATGTAGTGGGTCTACCAAAGAAGGTAGTATCAAATCTAGCAGTTCCATTAACCCACGCATCTATTCTAGTGTCACCACAAACCAATGTCTTATTGGAAGGACAAATGATGGTCGGTGGTCTTTGATTCTGAACTCTTACTTGTGTTTCACATTCATTGGAGTTGCCAGCTGCATCATAAACTTTCAATACAACGGTTACGTATGAGATAGGAGCAGTGATGTCAGCACAACAGAATCTTACTTTTGGTCCGAAATTCAAATCAGATGCAAAACCTGTACAATGGGTTGTTTTACGCTTTACTTCAAATCTATTGACAGGTCCACAATTGTCATTACTGTGATTGTCAAGAGATGTTGCATATAATTCAGCCCATCCCAAATCATCGATAGAGACTACGGTTTGGTCTTCACAGATCGCCGTAGGTGGTGTAAGGTCTACTACATCTACTTCAGTAAAACACTCTGTAAAGTTGCCACATGCGTCTGTAACCACATATTTTAACCAGGTACGCCCCAAAGGAAGTCCGTTAATTGTATATGGTCTTGCAGTCTGGGAGATCGTTGCAGCCATGGCAGGACGAGTACCTGTAACCGATGTTGGGCCATCTACTTTTACAAATGGAGTATTAGGCGGCGGATTGCCATTAGAATCTGCTTTTTTGAAAAATACTTCCCAAGTTACTCCACTACAGTCAGAAACCGCTATCGGAGGTATTGCCTGCCACGTAGCCATACAAGTTCCTGGTGTGACAGCTACAATAGCAGCTGGATTAGGCACAGGAACTCCAGGTTGTGTGGTAATATCAGCGGGACATGTAATGACAGGTCTTTGATTATCTTCTACTTTTATGGTTTGTACACATATTTTATCTTCTCCTGAACACCAGTCCAAAATGGTCCACTGTCTGAATACTTTGATTCCAACTCCACATTGTTCAAAAACGATATCGTCATAAAATACTTGGATATTGTGACATCTCGTAGGCGTCGGCATACCACTAACTGCTGGAGTAGGTGCACCATTGGGTAAGGTAGCGAAAGGTACGCCACAGTCTCTGATCCAGTCATCTGGACATGTTACATCGTCAAGAGATAATCTTTCAAAGTAGAAAAACTGAGACTTTTCACCAGAAACATTCCCACTAGCATCGCTGGCAGTCCAAGTTCTTTTGATCATTCTGCTGTATCTGTTGCTACAAGTCAGGTCTATGACTTCATCTTTTTTTGTAAAAGTAAGTGTTCCACCACAGGCATCTGTAAACATTGGTGGTGTAGATGCATTAGCGACCGTCTGAGCTAGCAATGTAGCTTCACTATCACAAGCTCTGACACATACACTAGCAGGTACTGATGATTTGATATTTCCTTCGCGACTATCAATGAATACATCATAAAGAAATCCACCCGCGGGAACACCTGTATTATTGGCAGTACTGATTACAAGTATATAATTTATACCTGCAGTAAGGCTTCCTGAGATCGCATTTACATTAGTCTCGAGAATATTTGTACACGGATTATCTGATACAAATGAACCTTGATACAGAGACATTCTAAGGTTTGTTTGCGGTAAAGATATATCTACGATACCACTAGCGTCCACTGCAAAATTTCTAGTGATAAAGTTGACTCCATTGACGGATACACCAGGGCAGGTTGTTGTAACATTTGGCCTATTGTATGTAGAAGAAGTAGGTAATAATGTACCTGGCAAATTGGTGATTCTTTCTTCACATGGACATTCTGTAATGATAGGAGCAAGCTTATCTTCGATTTTAGCTGATCCCCAACATGAATTTCCACATCCTCTCAGACTGACTTTCACTTCGAGATTCATATTGATATGTGCTCGGGTTACTCTCGTTCTTATGATAGGTCTTCCTTGGCTGTCTGTTCCATCTGTAAATGTAGGGAGCGCATTACCATTAGGCAATTTTGCAGTAACGTCGTATGCTGCATCGCCATAAGCCTGTAACTCTAAGATCATATCTGGTTCTAAGGTGACATCACAGTCTTCGTCTAAAGAAATCTGAACACCATCATTACACGCCAAAATGACGTTGCAATCTATGACTTGGGCATTAAGATTTGTAAATGTATGTATAAGAGTTATGGTTAAAATAATTGAGAATGCCCTTGTGTTCGTGCTTAAGAATTCTGAAACATGGTTCAGAAAGAAGTTAAGTGTAAAATTGGGTCTTTTCATTGTATGAAAATTTAAATTTTTATTTAATCGATAATATTCAATGAGAAATAAAGGGTGCAAAGTCTGTGGTTTCGTCTTGTACAGACTTTGCACCAGCATTCTGTTATTTTATAATGATCATTTTTCTGGTAGCTGAGTGCTTGCTTGTCTCTATTTGATAATACAGTACTCCGGTATTATTCAGTGAGTTTGCATCGAGCTGGATACTGTTGTATCCTTTTTTGTAGAGGCCATTTTGTTGCTGAACCACTTTTCCTGTAACATCATAGATTTTAAGAGTAACATCAGATGTTTCTGGAAGGGTAAAACCTATCGTTGTGCTTGCGTTAAAAGGATTCGGAATATTCTGGTAAACTTCAAACGTTTCGATAACAGACTCTGAGCCTGATCTTGCTTCTAAGCTTATACTATGTACTGCGAATTCGTCGTCTGACTGTGTATAGGCTTCAGGTTTTAGTCCAGCATTATACAATTTCAAGATCGTATGATGGTCTGCATCTTTTAGCATCTTAAATTTGAATGAAAACATATTGTCTTGTAAACTGACAGGGGCAAAATGATTCCAGCTCAAGTGTATTAATCCGTTTGAAAGATTGTTGTAATTAAAGTTTTGCTCGTATACCGATAACTTCTTGGATCCAGCTTCCAGCATTTCCACCATTTGTTTATCAAAAGAAAGCGACATCTGTACACCTACCAATTCTTTAAGTTCGTCAATTGATATATTTACAGCTACGATATCTCCTGCTTTAGCAGTGATTTTATTTTGATGGAAATTCATTGCACTTCTGTTATTCACTTCAGCATTACTCGCACTCGAAGCTTTTACAGATCCATTGATATCACCAATTTTTACTGCTACAAAATCCTTTCCTGACATATTTTTATCCATATTGGTCATTTCTGCCATTTCAGTATATGGGAACGGATTTTTTGGATCAGCAAATTTGTAGCTAGCATCTATAAATCTCCAACTCTTGTTATTTGTAAATTCACCAGTGATACCCAAAATGGTTTTTCTAAGATCTACTAAGTCAGAAGCTGTTATTTTACTCGAATTATTCACGTCTGCAGCAATCAACTTATATGGAGAATCTAGAGGACTTAATCCCAAGATATGTCTTTGGATCATCACTAAGTCTAAAGTAGATACACCATTAAGTACATCGTCATTCTTATAAGGATTAACCATGTAATCATTGTTGATTGGCAACTCACTGAAGATAAATTGACCATCGGCACCAGTCATCATGGATTTAGGAAACTCTGCTTGATTACTCATCAATTCTACCTGCACATCTTCTACTGATTGGTCAGCATCCGTGTATATATTTCCTTTTACACTGATTTTGGATTGTGGAGCAACAGGGTTACAAATGTTTCCATTGTCTTGGACATTTAAAGAAACGGTACAGAAATCACTATTTCCAGCTGCATCTATAAAGTATACATCAAACGTAAATTTCTTGTTGCTCAAACCATTCATATCAGCGCATCTGATGATTCTAGAAATGTCATTTCTGTTGGTTGCCGAAAATGAAGCTGTGATTTGATTTCCTTTAGAGCAGTTGTCTGTACTACCTCTATCAAAATCTGATGCCCAAATGGCCACTTCTTTAGCTATAGGCATGATGACGGTTCCTATTTCGGTAATACAATAAGGAGTAGGCTTCTTGTCGTCCCGTATGGTAAATACATTAGAACATGTTGCAACATTTTTGCAGCCATCTTTAACTGTCCAGGTAATCTTATGTGTTCCATAAGGGAATACTCTGTTTACAGTTCTGCCTGCCCCATTATTAACTTCCACTGAGCCATTATTACCTTCATCGATGGTAAAACTCCAGTCCAATTTTTCAGCAGGAGTACAGTCATCATCAGCTACAGCAGATACTGTTACATTAGCTTGACATTCTCCTACCTGTGTTATCGCAAGATCAGCAGGAGCGCAACCGCTTTTAAATTCAGGCGCTTTTACGTTGTTGATCATAATCAATTGGGTATGTGTCCACTCTCCAGATCCAGGGAAAAATGAATTTCTTTGGCACCAATCCACAACTTTCCATTGTCTAAGTACTTTTACACATACATTGTCTGCAAAATTGAATACGATATCTTCATGTGTAAATGCCAATTGTGAACATTCTGTATTTCGGATAAATCTTGGTACAGAGTTAGCTACAGGCAAATCTTCAGGATCTATATCTGATAAACAACTCACATTGGTCGTGTAGGTATCAGGCCAGTCAATATCCACAGCGGTAAGTGCTCTGTTGTTGCCAACAGTGATCACTTGAGTTCTGGTAGCTTTATTACCCGAAACATCAGTTGCTGTAAAAGTTCTGGTGATCGTACCCACACCACATTCATTCAATGCATCATTTCTAGTTTCTACGATTGTGGCTGAACAGTTGTCAGTAACTGTAGCTGCACCAAATCTGGTCAACGATGTGAAATCTTCATAACAGTTGGCAGTTCTTGCTGTGGGAGCTGTCAATACCGGGAAAATATTGTCTTGAATTGTAGCATCCACCATGCATGTATTGCTTCTGCCACCAGCATCTTCTACATATAATTCTACCTGCACTTTTTTGTTTAGACCTATGTCAGCACAAGTAAATTTAAGTGTATTGTTGCAAGGTAAGGTACTCCATGCTACTGGATTGTCCATCCTTCTGATTTTCATACAAGTCAGTGCACAGTTGTCATGACTTCCATCATCAAAAGTCAATACTCCCGCGGTTCCTTCACCATTGATACCTACAGCCACGATGCTGTTTCTATCACATACAGGGGTAGGAGGTTGATTATCTACTACATCTATCTCTACTACCACAGTACCTGTATTTCCACAGTCATCTTGGGCAGAGTACCTGATCCAAGATCTACCCAAAGGAAGATTTTCAATTCTATAGTTACTTGTTCCTGGAGTTCCTAGCACTCTTGTCAGGCCATCTACAGTCTTGAATTCAACATCAGGTCCCGGATCATTGCAAATGTTGCCAGTTTTAAATTCTACATACCATGGGATGTTTGTCTTTTTATTTTGACAATCTCTAAGTAAGTAAGGTGTCAATACATTCCATGTTTCTCCATAGCATGTATTTGGTTTATTGCCCAATACTGCTACAGCTGGACTAGGTTGTCCGTTGGCAAGAGTACAAATCGGTGATCTGAAGTCTTGTCTCACATCGATCAAAGGATCTTGAGTGTCCATAACAGTGATCAGTTGATTCACTATTAAAATGTTATTTGGAGCAGCAGTACAATGATCTATAATGGTCCATTTTCGCAGTAACTTGTAAGCATGTGGATACGTACCACATAACAAAATTTTTCTATCTGAATAAGAAACGGCTGCCTTAAGACATTGCACATTAAGTGGATATCCTGTAAATTCTGGAGAAGGTACAGAATCTAACACTAGGTTATTTTCAGCATCACGGTATGACTGTGTCAAGCCATTTAAAAGATATGGAACTTTTGGCCAGTTACCACACGCTTCTAAACTTGCGTTTGGTCCTGTCGCAGAATCATAATTGTTAGGGTCTATCACATCATTAAGCGTAGCTCTACGCACACTAATGGTCTGAGCACATGATGAAATGTTAGATGAATTGTCAGTCACTGACCATGTTCTAGTTAACACTGAAGAGAAAGCTCCACCGCAGTCGTTATTGACCACTTGATCAGTGTATCTCATGGTGACGTTACTACATCTGTCAAAACCAGTAACTATCCATGTATTGGCTGTAGTGGAGGAAGGAGTTACCGAAACACC
Source organism: Aureispira sp. CCB-QB1 (assembly GCA_945870185.1). GTDB lineage: Bacteria > Bacteroidota > Bacteroidia > Chitinophagales > Saprospiraceae > OLB9. The sequence continues at coordinate 15,679 of CAMBRK010000008.1, forward strand.
TGCAGGAAAAGATGGCATTCCAGTTACCGTAAGGTTGGTGAGTTGGTCACAGTTTACAGTAACGCTTGCAGGACATACGATATCCGGTATAGATTTATCTTCTATTTTGGCATATCCCCAACAAGAATTTCCAGTACATTCATGAATGATTTTGATTTCCAATGTTTTTCCAACATATTTGAATCCAAGTGTACCATTTGGAATGATCGTATCTCTTTCGATATCTCTGATCATGATATCAAAAGATGAATTAGGGTAAGGTTGACCTTCCAAAAACTGGTCAGCGTCAAAATATAACTCACAGCTAGGATTCATGGATAATTGAACCAAGTTGTTACAAGCCAAAGGTCTGATTGGCTCATTTACTATATCTATGCGTTGAATGCTTGTAAATGGACAATAATCAGCAGTACTGTTTATTCTGAAATCACCTCTGACAGCAAGATAATAAATATTAGGTATATTGGGCCAATTGATAGTTCTCGAATTTATGGATCCACCTGGATTGGTAAGGGATATTCCTGGCGCTGGTATAGTTGCAGCAGCATCTAAAAATACTCCCCATACTAATGTAGCAGGGTTCAATTGACCAGGAGTGGCTGCAATGGAGTATCTTTCAGTAGCACCAAGACAATTACCAAAATCACCTCTTAAGGTAGTAAAGGGTCTAGGGTCTACCACATCTACTGACAAGCTCGCAGAAAAGTTACATCCAAGTGGCTGACCAGCATAGTTTAAAGCTATACCTGAAACTCCTAAGCTGTATCTGCCTGGAGTTGGTCCCCAATTGATGGTGGCTGTTGCGAATGTAGGATCTGTACTCGCAATAGTTCCTCCTAAAGGAAGTGTCCAAACCAAATTAGTGTAAGTATTTGTTGCTGGAGCTGGAATAATTGCATAATTCTCACCTAAGGAATTTTGACAAACATTAAGATCACCAGTAATGCTTACAGGACTTGGATGTAATGGATACCTACAGTTTTGAATAGAAAACACAGTGTATACTTCATTAGTATTCCTGTTTCTAATTCTCACTGACCATGTCGTACCTGATACTCTTTTTCCTGTAATAGCAAAAAGTCCTGGTGAAGTAATTGACTCAGGAATAACGGTATTGGGTAGATACAATATGGGAGCCGCCGGTGGAGGCAAAGATGCCGGATGATAAAAACCTCCAATTGGAGATTCTAACACCCAAACATGACCAGGAGTACCATTAAATGAAAATGAATCTTCATATTGGCCATTGGTCGCAGTAGTTGCATTATTCAAACACATGCATTCTGTTTTGGCAGGGATAGCAGGTGTTTGTCCGAATACAAAACTTGAAAACAAAAGGGACAATACAAAACTGGTTTGGATTGGTTTCAGGAGTGATGGCTGCATCAGCCTGAAAAAGTGTTTAAGTAATGGGTTCTTCATCGATTGATGGATTTTGTAAAATTCGTAATTGCTTAATACCTTTATAACGTACACCTTTCCTTTGACGGACTGTTAGCACATTATTTGTGTAAAACTTGATTATCAATAAGCAGAAGAAACATACGAATCCAGATTGGATATGATATATTTTCTCTTCTTACCATTAAAAGAATTCAAATTTCAGACCAAACTTATTTTTGCATGATGAAGTATTTTAATATGTTTGACACATTATTTATTTAAGTAATGTTTAAGTAGTTTTTTGTCAGTGATTTTAATGCTTTAATCTGAAACTAAAAAAAATGAAAAAAAATTTCTTTTTTTAGTACAACATTAACTAGGTATAAATCACACTTTTCTTAAGTCTATATTATTATAAGAAACTAGTATAATAATAACATGCTTAAGATTTCATCCATATCAAATCTTTGATTGTCCATCAATTGATAACGCCAAGGCTCAAAGTGGCTTCGCTTAATTGATTCGTGGCTTCGGCTTCATGTCTTGGCGCTTGGCTCTTCATTATGCTTAGCCGCCATATCCCTTTGTTCAGATTGTTCAGATCGTCATTAGGTTATTCCATAGCTCTATTATTTGAGTGTTTAATAAAGTCAAATTACCATTATTTATAATGTAATTTATATAAAAATTATTATCATAATGTTAAAATATTACAATTATACATATGTATTTTTAATTTATTTATAACTTTTAATAAATATATTTTGATATTATATTAGATATATATTATTTTGCATAATATTTAATAATTTAATTTTATATAATTCTTTACCCAAATTTATACCCAAGACCTGCCTTTTTTATATTTTGTAATCAAATTGTTAGTACAGTGTAATGGATTTGATTACACAAAAGAACAGATTAAAATAATTATATATATATTTCATTATTTTATTGGTAAAAAGTGGGAAAAAGTGGGAATTAATTATATCTTTGCCTTGTCAACCAACCTAAAGTGTGAAACAATATCAATTCACAGGAGAATACGAGTGTAAACTTGATGCCAAAGGAAGGCTTAAATTGCCCACAGCAATTATTAAGCGTATTGGAGGCGACGAAAATCTCAAGTTTACTATCAATCGTGGATTTGAAAAGCACTTGATGTTGTACCCCAATGATGTTTGGGAAATGAAGACGAACGAAATCAATCAATTAAATATTTACAGTACGCAGCAAAGGCAGGCGATCAGGTATTTTTATCGTGGAGCAACAGAGCTCGAAATGGATGCGGCAGAGCGTATCAATCTTCCAGGTAGTTTGATGGAGTATGCAGGTATAGATAAAGATGTTGTATTATTCGCATATCAAAATCAAATAGAAATCTGGGCAAAGGACAAGTATCAAGAAATGCTTGACCAAGAGCCGGAAGAGTTTGGCAGTATAGCTGAATCCATTTTTGGAGGTATCAAACATCTAGGTAATTTACAAGATCCTTTGTCATGAGCGAGTATCATGTATCAGTTTTATTAGACGAAAGTATAGACAATCTCAAAATCAACTCTTCCGGAACGTACGTAGACGTGACGTATGGCGCTGGTGGACACTCAAAATCGATTTTAAACAAGCTGAATGCCGAAGGGCATTTATTTGCTTTTGATCAGGATCAGGATGCATTGGCTAATGTAGTTCAGGATGATCGCTTTACACTCATTGAAGCTAATTTCAGATATCTGCGCAGATTTCTGAGACTGGAAGGCGTGAGAGAAGTAGATGGTATTTTGGCTGACTTAGGAGTGTCGTCTCATCAGTTGGATATGCCTGAGCGTGGCTTTTCATACAGATTTGATGCTCCTTTGGATATGCGTATGAATGCCGAAGCCGAACTGACAGCAGCCATATTATTGCAAACGTACTCAGAAGATGCACTGGTAGGAATCCTAAGTAGTTACGGTGAAGTACGAAATTCAAAGACATTGGCAAAAGCATTGGTACATGCTCGCAAGTTGACCGAAATTAGGACCACCTTTGATTTGAACAGGATTTTGGATCAGCATCTTATGGGGCCGAGGATGAAGTATCTTTCACAGGTTTATCAAGCGCTCAGGATGGAAGTCAACGACGAAATTGGAGCGCTGGAGGAAATGCTTGCAGAGGGGTTTGAATTGCTGAAGCCTGGAGGACGTTTTGTGGTCATCACATTTCATAGCATAGAAGATAGGGTAGTGAAAAACTTTTTCAAAACCGGAAACTTCGAAGGCGAAATGGAAAAAGATGATTTCGGTAATATCTATCGCCCTTTTATTCTGGTAAACAAAAAAGTAATTATGGCAGATGATAAGGAGCAAAAAGCAAATGTAAGATCTAGAAGTGCTAAGCTTAGAGTGGCAGAGAAGAATTAATGAATTTTTGTGTTAGGCACTTTTATTTATAAAGACGTATAAATCAATTGAAACCAGAATTCGAAAGTCCTTCCATGTAATGGCAAGGATTTAGGATGGGTAAGATTGATCTTGTTAATAATTTAAAAAATAAATTCATTTCAAATGGCTATTTTCCAGGATAAGAAAGCTACACTTTTTAGACTGAAATGGGTCGAATGGATTTTTGTCAATTTGCCGTTTGTATGCTACTTGGCGTTGTTGGGTGTGATTTATATCTCCAATGCACATGCTTCGGAGAAAGCCGTAAGGAGGACTGAAGCACTAAAACAGGAAGTAAGAGATACAAAATGGAGGGCCATGAATCTCAAGCAAGAGGTGATGCATGGTAGCATACAATCGCAAATTGAAAGTAAAGTGGAAGGTTCAGGTTTATTGCCTTCAACCACGCCACCTTACAAAATTGTAGCTGAAAAAGTTAAAAAATGATATTTTGATATTGTAATGGACAGGAAAAAGGAGATATTATGGCGGGCTTATTTAGTGATGTTTGGCTTTTTGCTGGCATCTGTCATCATCCTTGTCAAAGTATTTAATATCAGTGTAATAGAAAGAGATAAATGGCGTCAAAAAGGTGATGCTAATGTAAAGTGGAAGGTAGTCGATGCCGATAGAGGGAATATTTATGCTGAAGAAAGCATACTTCTTTCTACATCGATACAGTTCTTTGAGGTAAGGATGGATTTGAGTGTTTTGAAACCAGAAGTGTTTAAAGAAGGTGTTGATTCTTTGGCTTATTTCTTAAGTACTTTTGATCCTAATGCCATTAAACCCAAAACTAAATCCGAATGGGTTAAAGCACTCAGGGCTGCAAAAAAGAAAAATAATAGATTCTTTTTTATCGGAAAAGGTCTTGATATTGAAGCATATAATAAAATCAAAAAAGCTCCTATTTTAAGATTGGGGAAGATACGTGGAGGACTTATTACCAATAGATACGGTAAAAGATTTAAGCCTTTTCAGGAATTAGCTTCCAGAACGATAGGTGTGGATAGGGAAAATGCTGACCGAATTGGATTAGAAGGATATTTTGAAAAATTTCTTAAAGGTGATACTGATCAACGTTTGATGAAGCGATTGGGCAGAGAAGGTACACCTGATGGAAATGTGTGGGTACCAGTTTTTGACCCATCAGAAAACGAAATCAAGCGCGGGGATGACATATATACTACGATCAATATTGATATGCAGGATATAGTACATCATGAGCTGCTCAGAGCATGTCAGAAAAATAAAGCTGAAGGAGGCGTGGCCATCTTAATGGAAGTGGGTACAGGTGCTATAAAAGCCATTTCTAATTTGACTAAAGGTCCAGACAGTACATATTTTGAAATGTACAATCAAGGTGTTGCAAGATTGAGTGAACCAGGATCCACTATGAAGTTGGCCACAATGCTAGCTGCTTTAGAAGATGGCATGACCAACATTGATACGGTGATTGATTTGAATTACGGTATCAAAAATTTTTCAGACAGGACCATGTACGATTCAGAAAAGCATGGCAAAAAATATGCTACTATGGCAGAGTCTTTTGAAATATCTTCCAATGTAGGTGTGGCCAGCATTGCCAATGATTTGTACAATTCTAGAGATGGCAGATTACAGTGGATCAAAAGATTAAAACAGTTTGGCCTTCACGAACAAAGTGGTATAGACTTAGGTGGAGAAGCTAAGCCTGAGATTAAAGACCCTGTGAAGAATAAAGATAAATGGTATGGTACTACGATACCGTGGATGGCGCACGGATATGAATTGATGATGACTCCTTTGCAGATGCTCAATTTTTACAATGCCGTTGCTAATGATGGCAAAATGATGAAGCCATATTTGGTCAGTGAAATCAAAAGGGGTGATGAGTTGAAGAAAAAATTTGACCCTGTAGTTTTAAGACCCCAAATTGCGAAATTGGAAAATATTCAGAAGGCAAAGAAAATGATGGAAGGTGTAATCTTAAAAGGCACTGGAACTAACCTGAAGTCTGATTATGTGACTATGGCTGGTAAAACAGGTACCGCAAAGACCAATTATGCCAATAAATCAGAATATGCTAAGTATAATGGTAGTTTTTGTGGATATTTCCCAGCTGAAAACCCTATGTACTCTATGATAGTAGTCATTTATGAACCTAAAGCGGGAGCATATTATGGAGGCGCTACGGCAGGGCCAGTTTTTAAAAATGTAGCAGAAAAAGTTTATGCCATGAAAACTAAACAAGTAAAATCGCTCAATGATTCTGTCTATGTGACTACTAGCATGCCTTCAAAAGCCATAGGTTATGGACAAGATTTTAGCAGGATTTTTGAATTCTTAGATTTGAAATATAAGGATATGTCAGATGATGGTTTTGCTATCGTCAATCCATCCGATAATGCTATGATGATAGCAGAAAAAAAGATAAAAAAAGCCTTAGTGCCTGATGTTAAAGGTATGGGAGCGAGAGATGCAGTGTATTTACTCGAGAATGCAGGATTGAAAGTCAAAATCAATGGTGTAGGAAAAGTACGGCAACAATTGGTTCCACCTGGTACAAGTGCTAAAGGTCAGTATATAGTATTAAATTTAAACTGAAAATGTCAGTTTTGAAAAAGTTGTTTGAAATATTGCCGGTAGGCTTTGATGTAAAAATCAAAGGGCAAGAAGCTATTGATATTTGGGGAGTCAGTATTGATTCTAGAAATGTTGAAAATGGTTTTCTCTATGCTGCTTTGAAAGGTACAGTTTCTGATGGTCACGATTTTATAGAAAATGCCATACGACAAGGTGCAGTTTGTGTTCTTTGTGAGCAAGCCAAAGACTTCGTCGAAGGGGTGACATACATAATAACAGACAATGTTAGGGGTTTTCTCGGGGAGTTGGTTCATAACTTTTACTACCATCCTACTGATATTGTGAGACTGGTAGGCGTGACGGGTACTAATGGAAAAACCACAGTCAGTACCTTATTATTCCAATTGTTTTGCGCCTTTGGATATAAATGTGGGTTGATTTCTACTGTAGAGAATAGGATAGGAGAAAACGTGATTCGCGCTACTCATACTACACCTGATGTTGTCAATCTGCATAAGTTGATAGCAAAGATGAGAGACGAGAAGTGCGAATATGTTTTCATGGAAGTGAGTTCTCATGCCGTAGACCAACAAAGAATTGCTGGATTGAAATTTGAAGGTGCTTTATTTACCAATATTTCACATGATCATCTCGATTATCATGGAAATATGAAAAATTATATCAAAGCCAAAAAGTTGTTTTTTGATCAATTGCCTTCTGATGCTTTTGCCTTAGTAAACCACGATGATAAGAACGGTAGGGTGATGCTCCAAAATACCAAAGCCAGAAAGCTGACTTATGGACTCAGGACCATGGCGGACTATAAAGTAAAAATTATTGAAAGTTCAGTACAAGGTTTGCATTTAAAGATCAATGAGCGAGAAGCATATTTTAGGCTGATAGGCGAGTTTAATGCATATAATTTGGTTCTTGTTTATGGCGCTGCGAAAGAATTAGGCATGGAGTCTGATGATATATTAGCCATACTTAGTGGATTGAGAGGAGCAGAAGGAAGATTCGACCAAATCATAGATAAAAATACCGGTAAATGTGGCATTGTAGATTATGCACACACGCCAGATGCTTTAGAAAATGTATTGGAAACCATTAAAAAGGTTAATCATTCAAATGCTGAAGTCATCACCGTAATAGGTTGTGGAGGAGATAGAGATGCCACAAAAAGACCAATCATGGCCAAAGTGGCGTGTACATGGTCCGACAAAGTGATTTTGACCAGTGATAATCCTAGGTCTGAAAACCCTGAAACTATCTTAGATGAGATGGAAGCAGGATTGGATCAGGAAGATAAAAAGAAAATGATTCGTATTGCAGATAGGCAGCAAGCTATAAAAACGGCTGTCATGGTCTCCAAGAACGATGATATTATATTAGTAGCCGGCAAAGGTCACGAAACATATCAAGAAATAAAAGGAGAAAAGTTTCCTTTTGACGATAAAAAGATATTGAAGGAGTTATTCGGATTAGGTTGATTTAAGTTAAGATAAGTCTAATCTTAACCTTGGTCTTAAACTTAAGCTAAGTCTTAATCTTAGCCTTAGTCTCAATATAATCCTTTTAATATCAAAGATTTAGGTTCTATTATCATTCTCAGGTTGGTTTAACAGTTGCAGTGGGATCTTTTTGGAAAAAGTTCTAGACTGCTCACTGCGCTGTTAACTTTTATTTACTTGCAAATTATTTTTCTTACCATAGGTTCTAAAAATGGTAAGTTTACAAACAAAAACAAACAGTTAAATAATATATAGCAAATGTTGTACCACTTTTTTGAATATATTGATAAATTTTACAATGTGCCAGGCGCAGGGTTGTTTCAGTATATCACATTTCGTGCTGCTGTAGCTATAATTTTGTCCTTGATTATATCTTTGGTTTTTGGGGGAAAAATCATCACAAAGCTCAAGAATTTACAAGTTGGTGAGACCGTACGAGAATTGGGATTAGAAGGCCAGAAAGCTAAGGAGGGCACTCCTACTATGGGAGGTATCATTATCATCATGGCTATATTGATTCCATGTTTGTTATTGGCCAAATTGAACAATGTATATATTTGGTTGATGTTGTTTACAACCATATGGTTGGGATTGATTGGCGGTGCAGATGATTATATCAAAGTTTTTTTAAAAAATAAAGATGGCTTAAGTGGCAAAACTAAAATATTTGGACAAATTATTTTAGGTTTGATTGTGGGTGTCACTCTGTTGATTTCCAATGACGTGGTAGTGCGAATGCCGCTAGATGAAGCCAAAACTGGTGAATACGAGATAGTCAAGCAGTATCAAATTCCGTTACCAAGAGTCAATGACATATCGCGAATGACTGAAATGGCTTATGTAAAGACAACACTTACCAATGTACCTTTTTTGAAAGATAATAATTTTGATTATAAATATTTGGTGAGTTTTATGGGTGACAATAGCGATCTATGGTTATCTATTATCTTTACATTGATAGTTATATTTATAGTAACTGCGGTTTCTAATGCAGCCAACTTGACGGATGGGATAGATGGTTTGGCAGCTGGAACTTCTGCTGTCATAGCGGCTACATTGGGAATTCTAGCCTATGTATCAGGAAATACCATCATCGCAGATTATCTCAATATATTTTATATACCCAATTCGGCAGAGTTGGTAGTTTTTACGGCATGTTTTTTAGGAGCATGTATTGGGTTTTTATGGCACAATTCATTTCCAGCTAAAGTTTTTATGGGCGACACGGGAAGTTTGACCATCGGTGGAATCATAGCTGTTTTAGCTATTTTGTTGCGCAAAGAATTATTGATACCTATTTTATGTGGCATTTTTGTAGCTGAAAATCTATCAGTAGTCATGCAAGTTTCATATTTTAAATACACGAAGAAAAAATATGGTGAAGGTAGAAGAATTTTTAAAATGTCTCCATTACACCATCATTTTCAGAAAGAAGGCATGCATGAGTCTAAGATCGTAACGAGATTTTGGATAATAGGTATTCTTTTGGCGATTGTTTCTATAATCACACTTAAAATCAGATGATGAAGAAAGTAGTGATCATAGGAGGCGGTGAAAGCGGTGTAGGGGCGGCTATCTTAGCTCAAAAATTGGGTTTCGAGGTTTTGGTAAGTGATTTTGGTGCTATGCTAGAGCCATTTAAAAAAGAATTGACAGATAATAATATTCCTTTTGAAGAAAAGGGACATAGTTTTGAAAAGATGGCATCATATGATATAGCGGTAAAAAGTCCGGGTGTTCCGGATCATGCACCAGTATTGCAAATACTTAAGCAAAATGATATTAAAATAATTTCTGAAATCGAGTTTGGGTTTTTGTATTATTCGGGCAAAATACTTGCAGTCACTGGTTCGAATGGTAAAACGACCACGTCAGGATTGCTATACCATGTTTTAAAGATAGCTGGTAAAAGTGTAGCATTAGGCGGTAATTACGGTAGAAGTTTTGCACGTATCATTGCTGAAGACGCCCCGGATATGATGGTTTTAGAGATATCCAGTTTTCAGTTGGATGATATAGATACATTCAAACCTTTTGTATCCATATTGTTGAATATCACGCCAGATCATCTAGATAGGTATGATTACAAAATGGCTAACTACGTGAATTCAAAATTCCGTATTACCTTGAATCAATCCCAATCAGATTATTTTATATACAATGGTGATGATGTTGAGGTCAGTAATAAAATGATGTCGTTTACAGGTAAGCCAACTCAAATCGTTATATCTAAAGATAAATATATGAACGGTATTGTTTCAAAGGAAACAGGCCGGAATTTTGAAATCAGTATAAAAGGAAATCACAACTTATTCAATGCTGCTTGTGTAGTAGAAGCATGTAGACTTCTAAACTTAAGCGAAAGTCAAATATCAAGTGGTTTAAGCTCATTTGTAAACTTACCTCATCGATTGGAGCCATGTGGGCTTATCAATGGAGTTGAATTTATAAATGATAGTAAAGCTACCAATGTAGATTCTGTCTACTATGCATTAGATGCGATGACTAAACCTGTGATATGGATAGCAGGCGGCACTGACAAAGGCAATGATTATACTGTGTTATTTCCTTTAATAAAAGATAGAGTGAAAATCTTGATTTGTCTGGGACTAGACAATGAAAAGCTTAAAGATAGTTTTAAACCCCATATTACAGCTATATACGAGACGACTAAGGTATCAGAGGCGGTGGAGACAGGACTGAAGTTGGGCGTACCTGGCGATGTAGTCCTGCTGTCACCAGCATGTGCAAGTTTTGATCTTTTTAAAAATTATTTGGATAGAGGGGATCAGTTTAAGAAATGCGTAGAGATGTTGATGGTTTAGAAAGGTTTAAAGTTTAAGGTAAAGTTTTATAATTTGACATTATTAATTAAAAATAAAGATTGAATATACAAAGTACATATTATAATTTAAAGGGAGACCGCTCAGTTTGGCTCATTGTGGCCTTATTGTCGCTTTTTTCTATGCTGATCGTATACAGTACTTCTGGTAGTGAGGCATATAAATATAATGCTACCCATGGTACAGAATATTATTTAATCAGACAGTTAGTATTTATTGGTGCTGGATTGACTTTAATGTACACAGCTTATAAATTGCATTACATGGTATATGCAAAACTTGCACCTATTTTGATGGTTATTGCTACTCCATTATTGGTTTACACAGCACTCTTTGGGGAGAAAATTAATGATGCATCCAGATGGATAAAAATTCCTATTTTGGAGTTATCTTTTCAAACTTCAGATTTTGCTAAGATTGCTTTGATTATGTTTGTTGCGAAATCATTAGCTGTAAAGCAAGATTATATCAAGAGTTTTAAAGATGCTTTTTTACCCATTATTGCTCCAGTATTATTATTCTGTGCTTTGATAGCACCATCCAACTTATCGACAGCTGCCTTACTCTTTGTGACGGCATTTATTATGATGTTTGTGGGTCGGATTTCCATGAAGTATGTGATTCTATTAATGGTATTAGGCGTTGCTGTATTTGCTGGGATTTTTATTGTAGGGCAATATTTTCCTGATCATTTCAGGGTAGATACATGGCTTACCAGGATAAATGATTTCCTGTATTCAGATGGTGGTTATCAAATACAGCAATCCAAGGTAGCCATAGCAGAAGGTGGATTTTTAGGAGTAGGACCAGGTAACAGTAATCAGAGAAACTTTCTTCCTTTTGCTTATGCGGATTTTATATATGCGATCATTTGTGAGGAATATGGTTTTTTAGGAGGTGCATTTTTACTGTTGCTTTACTTATGGTTACTATTTAGAACGATCAGTTTAGTGACAAGATCTCCCAAAACTTTTGGTGCAATGCTGGCTATGGGTTTAATGCTCAATATAGTCATCACTGCTTTTGCAAATATAGCTGTCTCTGTAAAGTTGGTTCCTGCTACAGGTTTGACCTTACCGATGATTAGTATGGGTGGAACATCCTTTATGTTCACTTGCCTTTCATTTGGTATTATATTGAGCGTGAGTAGATATGTAGAGCAAGCTTACGAGGAAAGAAAACAGTTAGAAAAAATGGAATTGGATGGCGCGAGTGATCATTAGTGGAGGAGGAACAGGAGGCCATGTATTTCCGGCTATTGCCATAGCAGATGCTTTGAAAGCCAAGGCACCTGATACGGAGATACTTTTTGTAGGTGCCAATGGTAAGATTGAGATGGAAAAAGTCCCGAAAGCGGGTTATAATATAGAAGGATTGAATATTACGGGTTTTCAGCGAAAGCTATCTTTGCGAAATCTCGCTTTCCCATTCAAATTGGCAGCTAGTATGATCAAGGCAGTGATGATTGTCAGAAAGTTTAGACCAGATGTAGCTGTAGGTGTAGGAGGTTATGCCAGCGGTCCTGTCTTGAAAATTGCCAATACTTTTGGGATACCGACGGTGCTACAGGAGCAAAATTCCTTTGCAGGTGTGACCAATAGGATTTTGGCTTCCAAGGCAAATGCTGTATGTGTAGCATATGACGGGCTAGAGCGATTCTTTCCTAAAGATAAAATAATTTTTACAGGAAATCCAGTACGTAAAGACATATTGGACAATAAAATAAATGCTGTACAGGCAAAGCAGTCACTAGGGTTAGACCAAAATAAGAAAACTGTTTTAATTTTTGGTGGCAGTCTCGGGGCAAGGACGATCAATGAGGCCGTCCTTGCCAATGCAGATGCTTTGCTTGGGATGGACCATGTTAATATCATTTGGCAAGTGGGCAAGATGTATTTTGAAGAATACAAAAATTGCATATTGGCCAATCGTAAAGACATTAAAATCCTTCCATTTATTGAGAACATGGATGTAGCTTATAGTGCAGCTGATGTTGTAGTATGCCGAGCAGGTGCACTCACTATCTCAGAATTGGCTCTACTAGGCAAAGCCGCGGTACTGATACCATCTCCCAATGTTGCGGAAGATCATCAGACCGTAAATGCCATGTCGTTGGTTAATAAAGGGGCTGCAGTATTGGTCAAGGATACAGAGGCAAAAGAAAAATTGGTGACTGAAATTCAGATTTTATTGAATGATGAAACCCGTAAAAATGGTTTGGAAAGTAGTATCCTTTACTTTGCCAGACCTGAGGCAGCAAAACAGATTGCTGCTGAAATTTTGAAGATATGTGCAAATAGAAAGGCATGAAGTTGAAAGATGTCAAACATGTGTATTTTATTGGTATCGGTGGTATCGGAATGAGTGCCATAGCAAGATATTTTGTAGCTCAAGGCAAAAAAGTATCTGGGTATGATAAAACCCAAACGGTATTGACGAATCAGTTAACGGCTGAGGGTATGCATATTCATTATGATGATGAATTGTCTGCTTTGCCCAAAGATATGGATATAATCATTTACACACCAGCAATACCAAAAGATCACAAAGGGTACAACTTTTTGATACAGTCTGGCATACTGATGATGAAGAGATCGGAAGCCTTAGGTTTGATCAGTAATGATATGATTTCAATAGGTGTGGCAGGTACCCACGGCAAAACCACTACAAGTGCGATGACCACACATGTATTGAAGGTGGGTGGTATTGATGTTTCGGCATTTTTGGGAGGTATTACTGCTGATTATAAAAGTAATTTTCTGATAGGGCAGAGTGATGTGGTAGTATTAGAAGCTGATGAATACGACCGTTCATTTTTAAGATTAAATCCGTTTATAGCTTCAATATCATCTATGGATCCTGATCACTTGGATATATACGGTGATGAAAAGGTAATGATAGAAGGATTTAAAGCTTATGCAGCAAAAATCAGGGACAACGGTTACCTGATTATCAAAGAAGGTCTTCTAGATCATTTTACGATCAAGGAAATAGTGAAAATGACCGATAGAGGGATCAAAGTTTTTGAATTTGGTGATGGAAAGGACGTGCAGATCAGAATTAGTAGCATAAGAGTGGAAAATGGTAAATACGTTTTTGACTATTATGGAATGAATCATAAACTCCAAGACATCACCATGAGTATGCCCGGGAAGCACAATATCGAAAATGCATGTGTAGCAATATCCGTTGGGTTAATCAATGGTGTGACACACGACGATATAAAGAAAGCATTGGTTGGGTTTAAAGGAATTCAACGACGTTTCGAGAGAATTATTGATAGAGAAGATTTGGTTTTTATAGATGATTATGCACACCATCCGGGAGAGTTGAAAGTGGCCATTGACGCTGCAAGAACGCTTTATCCTGACAAGAAGCTTACTGGTATTTTTCAACCACATCTGTTTACACGAACAAGAGATTTTGTAGACGGATTTGCTGAAGAGTTGGACAAGCTAGATGAGATCATATTGATGGATATCTATCCTGCCCGCGAGTTACCCATAGAAGGTATCACATCAGAACGGATATTTGAAATAATGAAAAACCAAAACAAAAAGCTGGTCACTAAGGATACATTGATAGAAGTGTTGAAAGAATACAAACCTGAAATATTGATGACCTTAGGAGCAGGAGACATTGACACTTTCGTACCCAAAATAAAAGAATTTTTTAATAATTAAACCATTTAACAAATCAAGAAATCAACAAATCAACATTTCAACACAAAACATTAAACATAGAAAATGAGTGATAGAAAAATAAATATGAAAAGAGTCAGAGATGCCATCATTTGGACATCACTGATTGCTGGGGTATCGGCCTTACTTTTCTTTTCTGTCATTCGTAAGTCCAATGCCAAGGTAAAGACTTTGGTAGTCAATATAGTAGGTGTGCAGGAGAATGAACAAATCATCTCAGAAGACGAAGTGAAACAAATTCTTCAACTAGCAGCTGGTAAGACGATCACAAACAAGAATATCAAGACCTTAAATTTACGTAAGCTTGAAGGCAAATTGAATAAAGATAAACGCATAGAAAAGGCAGATTTATATTTTGATTCAAAAAATCGGCTTCATGCGCGCATAGTTCAGAAAAAACCTATCATGCGTGTGATAGAGCACACAGGTGCACAGTATTACCTTGATGAACATGGAAAACAAATACCTGTTACAAGGGGTAGTGCAGTAAGAGTACCGTTGGTCACAGGAGTTAGAGATACATTTAGCACCGGTTTTTTAAGTGCAGATAAGCCTTCTAAACTCAAAAAAGTATTTGATATTATGAAGTATGTGGCGCAAGATGTTTTTTTAACTTCATTAATTGAACAAGCTCATATAGAGCAGGATAGTGTTGGGGATATAGTGTTAATACCCAAAATCGGACGTGAAAAATTGATTTTTGGGGATGCCAATGATATCGAAGCGAAATTTGATAACTTAAAGATATTTTACAGAGACGGTATGCCAAAACTCGGGTGGAGTAGATACAAAAGCTTAAACCTGAAGTATTCCCATCAGGTGCGAGGTATGTTAGCTAATCCTGCCGTGCTACCATTGATCAAGCCTGTCATGAGAGATACATTGACAGCAGAATTAGTAAAATCAGATTATAACAAGCAAAGTATTCATCATTAAATAATTTGTGCTATGAACAATCATTTTAATATTAAAAACACGGCAGTAGCGCTCGATATCGGGACGACCAAGGTCTGTGCTATAGCTGGCCAGCTCAATGAGTATGGCAAACTAGAGATAGTGGGCATGGGTGTGGTTCGTTCTGAAGGTGTGTCAAGAGGAGTGGTTTCCAATATTGACAAAACTGTCAAAGCGATTCGCGAAGCTGTAGATATTGCAGAAAAAAATGCCCACTGTAAGTTTAGAATTGTACATGTAGGTATTGCAGGTCAGCATATCAAGAGTCTCCACCACCATGGACTATTGGTAAGGCACGATTCCAATACAGAGATCAATCAAGGTGATATTGATAAATTGATCAAAGACATGTATAAACTAGTTTTACCTCCGGGTGATAAGATTTTACATGTCGTACCTCAGGAATACACTGTAGATGACGAACAGGATATTTTTGATCCTATCGGAATGTCTGGAGTGAGACTAGAAGCCAATTTTCATATCATCACTGGTCAGATTTCTGCGAGTCGCAATATTTTGAGATGTGTGGAAAAAGCTGGACTTGAAGTGGCCGATGTTACTTTGGAGCCTATAGCTTCTGCGGCATCAGTATTAAGTGATGAAGAGAAAGAAGCAGGTATTGCATTAGTAGATATAGGCGGTGGTACTACAGATATCACTATATTTAAAGATGGTATTATCAGACATACTTGTGTGATACCTTTTGGTGGCAATGTCATTACAAAGGATATTCGCGAAGGGTGCACCGTCATGAACGAACAAGCAGAAAAACTCAAAGTTAAGTTTGGTTCAGCCATGGCTGATGAGATCGTAGATAATAGGATCATTACCATTCCTGGATTTAAAGGCAGAGATCATAAAGAAATATCAGAAAAAAATCTTGCGCGTATTATTCAGGCTAGAGTAGAGGAGATTTTTGATTACGTACTTTGGGAAATCAGACGTTCTGGCTACGAAAGTAAGTTGATAGCGGGTATGGTACTTACTGGAGGTGGATCATTGTTACGACATATAGATTTACTGTCTGAATACCATACTGGACTTCCTACTAGAATAGGTCAACCGATAGAACATTTAGCACATGGATATTCTAGTCAATTGGCAAGTCCTATCTTTGCTACTGCAGTAGGCTTGTTAAAACACACTATTGACAATTTTGGTGATAAAGTGGGTTATGTAGAAGAGTTTAAGAAAATAACAGAAGAGCCTACTTTCAGAAGCCAAGCAGATGAGTCTAGAGTTTCACAACCTAAAAATGATCAAGGGGTCGATGATTCTTCTGAGCAAGATGATGATGAAACACTTACTGAAAATGGCAAAAAGAATGGCTTATTCAATAAGCTCTTTTCTTTGACTAAGGACTTTTTTGAGACTGTTCCTGATTCAGAATTTTAACCTAGTATTTAACAACAGAAATTAAGAGAAATGAAGTTTGATATACCAACAAATGTAAAATCCATCATCAAAGTTGTAGGAGTAGGTGGAGGCGGCGGAAATGCCGTAGGACACATGTTCAGACAAGGAATTACAGGTGTAGATTTTGCAATATGCAATACAGATGCCCAAGCCATGGAAGATAGTCCCGTACCTGTAAAAATAGCTTTGGGACCCAATCTTACCGATGGTCGGGGTGCAGGATCTATGCCTGAAGTAGGAAAACAGTCTTGTATCGAATCCATAGAAGAAATTAGACAATGGCTTTCTGACGGCACAAAAATGCTATTTATTACCGCTGGTATGGGTGGTGGTACTGGTACTGGTGCAGCTCCGATCATTGCTAAAGTAGCTAAAGAAATGGAAATTCTTACTGTAGGCATTGTGACCCTTCCATTTAAGTTTGAAGGCTTAAGAAGACAACGCCAAGCGCACGAAGGTTTAGAACAGCTCAAGAAAAATGTAGACTCTATCCTAGTGATTTCCAATGATAAAATGAAGATGATTCATGGTAATCTTGCCCTTTCAGCTGCATTTGGTCAGGCTGATGATATATTGACTACTGCTGCCAAAGGTATTGCAGAGATCATCACCATTCCAGGTTATATCAATGTGGATTTTGAAGATGTCAACACGGTCATGAGAGGTAGTGGTGTGGCCATAATGGGCAGCGCCATGGCTGAAGGTAATGATAGAGCTAAAAAAGCCATTAATCTGGCATTGAGTTCTCCACTTTTAGAAGATAATGATATCAGAGGCGCACAGCATATTCTACTCAATATTACTTCTGGTACAAAAGAAGTGACCATGGATGAAATCGGCGAGATCACTGAGCATGTTCAAGAAGAAGCTGGTTATGGTACTGACCTTATTTGGGGTAATTGTCATAATGCATCACTAGGTGACAAAATTATGATAACGTTGATTGCCACAGGCTTCAGAGAAGGTGGTAATAAGCGTAAAGAAGTGGAACCAGAAAAAGTAAAAGTATCGTTAGAAAATGATAGATACAAACAGCCTGTAGAAGAAGATTTTGGAGTTTTTGATTTCGAAACTCCATTTGCAGATAATGTGGTAGACTTTGATACTGATGATGTAAAAAAGACTATCAATATGTTGGGTGTAAAAACTGAAGATCCTTTTATGAATAAAAAAGGACACCTTACAGAAGAAATGCGTAAAAGAAGTGAAGCAGATGCCGCAAGACGGGAATATTTGCGCAAAAACAACAGTAAGCCACTAGATAGCCCAAAAATAATTTCTGATATGGAAAACGTACCTGCATACGCACGTAGGAATGTAGTCCTTGACGAAACCAACAAAGCCAATGGCCGTCAAAATTCATCTTATATGGTTAATATGGATG
Organism: Aureispira sp. CCB-QB1; assembly: GCA_945870185.1. Lineage (GTDB taxonomy): Bacteria > Bacteroidota > Bacteroidia > Chitinophagales > Saprospiraceae > OLB9. Next base: position 33,856 of record CAMBRK010000008.1, read on the forward strand.
AAGACAACAATGTCTTTTTGAGTAATAATTCTTTTCTCTACGACAATGTTGATTGATTTTAGTTTAGCACAATTATTTGATGATAGAAGTGAAATGCAATGGACATAATTCAATGTTTTGTCCATTGCTTCCTTCAAAGAAAAAGCTCATTGTTTAAGTTTTTTTAGAGACAGCTTTTAACCTGAATGTAGTAGTATAGAGAAGAATATGCGCGCATAGTTGTCGTGCTTTTAATCTTGGATTTTCGTCTTTATTTATAAACTTTTTTAATGAGATTGGTTTATTAATTACAGGTCCATGGCTCCCCGCCAGGACCTTTTTTAATTAACTAGTTTATTAATTTCGGAATTAAATCCGCAATATGCATTAGAACTTCGTTATGAAGCTTGAAAGGCCAAAAAAATAAGTGATTTCGCGATGGAGTCATAGTCACGACTATGGTGATTGAGAGAAATCGATCCGCCATGGCGGAGTCATATTTTGAAGGCATTTCATGCTGGAATACCTGCATCGCCGTACTGTAGGGCAGGCAGGTATTTTATATTGCATAATGCGGGTTAAGAACCATTTCCATACTAAATCATATATACCTTTTCTTTTTGATCTTTAGTATTATTTTAAGTCTGAAAAATAATATTACCTTTGTGGCCTTATGGTACCGAACTTAAAACATTTAATGACAGATTCATCCATTTTGGATAGTTTTAGTGTGACTGAAATTGAAGAGCTAATATCCAATACTCCTTCAGCGGACCTTTACAGAGTCCTATTGGATAAAAAAATGTCCCGCCCTTTTAATAAGCATTCAGTATTGGCAGGAGTTGACAAAATGCTGGGTGGTAATATGGTTTTTGGGAATGAAGATATGAATGCCATCCAAGCGGGCGCATCTGATTCCATTACTGAGCATGTTTTAAGCATGGAAGTCCTAGAAATACAAGATAATTCAGTGATAATAACACCTAGAGATTTTGAAAGTGATATCTTAGATCATATCGAAGTATTGGAAGTTTCAGATAATAATCAACAAATGGGAAACAATGAAATAGATACTTCTGAATTAATAATACCTACAGCTCCAGCGATTGTGGAAAGACTCGAAGTGGAGCTTGTTGATGAAACTGATGGGGAATCTGTTGAAGACTCTAGGATAGTTGTTGGCGAAGAAATTGTATTAAATGTAAATAATCAGATACCAGAAATTTCTACTGAAAAAAAATCTGATAAAAAGAAAAAGGATAAACAAAAAAATTTCAAACTCAAAGAATACTCAGGTATCTCTGAATATGCAAAATGGCTTTTGTCATTCAAAAACGTAGATGTAGAAAAGCAAATCTTAAAAGAAGAAAAGGCAGTAAAAAAGAGAGCACTTGAACAAAGCGCCAAAAAATCTGTGACCAAATCTGACTTGATAGCATCTGAACCATTAGCTGAAATATTGGCAATTCAAGGACATTTTGATGATGCAAAAAAAATGTATGAGCAATTGATGCATAAATATCCAGAAAAAAGTAGTTACTTTGCAGCCAAAATAAATAATCTGTTAAAAATATAGTATCATAATGACAACACTATTAACCATATTAATTGCGATAAACTGCGTTTTACTCATGACCGTGGTTCTCATCCAAAACCCAAAAGGTGGTGGCATAGACTCTACTTTAGGTGGAGGAGCGGCAAATCAGATGTTCGGCGCAGCAAAATCCACAGACTTCATAGAGAAGATCACTTGGGGACTGGCAGCATGCTTATTTATCCTTTGTATTATCACAGCCATCTTGGTATCAGGCAGCACTGGAGGCAGCTTGATAGCTCCGGTAGAATAATAAACTCTAAACTCAATCTTAAATTCAGGCTTATTCTCTTGTAGAGTAAGCCTTTTTTTGTTGGTCATATGAATCACATCAATTTGTCTGATTTCCACTACTCTAGTATCGTCATCTGTACGTTTTGCGTACTGATGTTTGGTAGTGTAGGAATTAGCCAAGATACTATCTTTTCCAGGCAATCCATCGAAGAAATATTGGTCACCGCGAAGGTGAAACCATCAAAGAGCGTATTTAGTATGGAAAGCGATACCTTATCCTTGGCCCAACAAATGCTCCCTACTTTAAGGAACGCATTACAATCACAAGCAGGCATTCTTGCTTTTAATCAGGAAAATTTTGCTCAGGATATTAGGATTTCTATTCGTGGTTTTGGATCGAGATCTGCATTTGGTATCCGTGGCATAAGAATTTTTCAAGATGGAATACCATTGACATCACCAGATGGTACATCGCAAATGGACGAAATCAATGTGCTCGAGATACAGTCTATGGATATATTTAAGTCAGGACTAGGTACCAGATTTGGAAATGGCTCGGGAGCTTCTATATCTCTAAAAACTACCGATTTTTTTAAGGGAGCACAAGTCTCTGCAGGCTTTAATTCTTGGGGAGCCTATTCTTTGGGCATAAAACATGGTATACAAAAGAGCAAAGTATCCAATGTGTTCTCAGCAGGGCATCAGTATTTTTTAGGAAAAAGAGAGCACTCACAATCACAGGTCACCACTATCTACAACAGGACAAGGGCGTTTTTTTCTGACAGGCTTCAAGTAGACTTCATAGGTGGTGCCTATTTTTCACCCAAAGGACAAGATCCAGGAGCACTCAATGCTGAAGAATTTCTAGCTGACCGCTTTCAAGCAAATACCAGAAATAAACAATTTGACGCTGACGAAAGAGTACAAGGTCTCACCCTAGCAGCAATTTCTAAATATTTTGTACATGACCAAGATGTGCTCAGGACCAGCATTTATTATAAAAAAAGGGATTTCAGTGCTCAACTCCCTACTGCTAATCGAGGTTGGGTTGATTTGCAACGAAATTTGACGGGGTTTTCTGTCAACTATGAATATAAAAGACTTCAAAACTGGTTATTAAATTTGGGGCTTAGTGGTGACAATCAGCGCGATCACAGACAAAATGCAGCCAATAATGACGGCATCCAAGGAAATCTCCAAAGTGATCAAATTGAATCTGCAAGCAATGCAGCACTTTTTGCTCAATCTGTTTTCCAAAAGAATAGATGGGAAGTCCAGACTGTAATACGTTTTGACATCAATCAGTATTTATTGACTGATTTATTCAAATCCGATGGTATTCAAAACGGTAAAATCTCTTATGCTAATGTCAATGGTGCGTTAGGGACTTCTTATGCTATCAATTCGAAGTGGGTTTGGCACGCCAATGTATCCAGTACCTTTGAAATGCCTACACTCAACGAACTGTCCAACAATCCTCTTGACAACCAAGGGTTTAATACTACTCTGAATCCTGAAATCTCTTATCAGTATGAGACCGGAATTTCGTTTCAAAATGGTCAGAAATTACATAGCAACATCAATTTATTTTGGATTAATACTACACAGCAAATTTCAGGATATGAGCTTGCCCAGAATCCAGGTCGAATTTTCTATCAAAACATAGGCAATACTATCCGAAAGGGAGTCGAAACCAACTTTCGTATGGAATGGTCTAAAAACTATTTTACAGCAGCAAACTACACTTACTCTCATTTTACTTATGAAAACTTCAGTTTCGGAGCTAGAGATTTATCCGGAAATTTTCAACCGTTGATACCTAAACATAAAATATACATGACTGTCGGTTTAGCCATAGCAAATATATTTCGTTTTGAATTGACAGGTGGATACAACCATAAATTATATTTGGATGATGCCAATCTGACTACCATCCAAGGATACGGAGAATGTCACCTAGCAATACACACCCACGAAAAGATAAGTAAAAGGATTACTGCAGGTATTCAAATACAAAACCTGTTTAATCTATTGGAATATTCAAACTTCAGAGCTAATGCCGCTTTTAGTAGATATTATGAAGCGGCTTCTCCCCAGTATTTAGGTGTTATGATGAGATATACTTATTGATTTAAAGGTGATACGGTCATTTTTTTTTGTCAGATTTATCTTATGTATACCCAATGGGAAACTACTTATTTTTATGGACAAATCAAAACTTCAATTTAGCCAAAAGTGGTATAAAAAACATACATTTGGACGCATTTAAATAATAAATATGTATATTAAACAGAAATAAAGTCATATGAAAAAGGAGCTTATTTTCATCACTAATTCTAAGCTAGATTTTAATCAAAACAAAGCAGTCAATTATTTTTTTCAGATATATCCATTTTGTATCCAATTGTACCCAATTGCAAAGGTAGGAGATTTTATGTAGGGAACAATTTAAAAGGCTGTCTAAAAATCTTTGTTTAAACTCTCAAACAGGAAAAACATTTATTTATAGATTTTTTTCCTGTGACCCAATTCAATTATATCTACAATAAGAATTTCTTCCAAAATATCATAAATCACCCTATAATTTCCATATCTGATTCTATACCCATCTCGCCCTTGTAACTTTTTATAACCAAATGGTCTAGGATTTTCCTCAAGACTAACAATACTTTCTATGATCCCTTCTGATATCTTTTCAGGAAGTCTATCAAGTTGTTTCACTGCTTTTTTAGATAAAACAACGGTATATTTAGACATGTAATTTTTGTCTGGATTTCAAATAATCAGATAAAAGTATCCTTTCGCCATCATCATCTCTTTTTGCTTCATCATACAGTTTGACATCTTCCAATTCATCCAACTCCTCCATTATAGCTTCGAATTCATCTATAGGAAGCACTACGCTTAATTTTACACCATTGACATCTGTTATAAATTGTGGATTGATGGTTGCCATAATTTTATGATATTATATTGTTAGATAAACGTTGTTTTATTGAGAAATGTTCCTGTGGCTTTGAAAAGTTAAAAAATATAGATCTAACAGTAAAACTGATAGCATCGATATCCTAATTAGTAATCCGTTAAATAGTGTCACAGAGCGGAGAAACATTCTTCGATAGTAATCATAACATCTCTAATCTCGAAAATATTCATTCCCATAAATATCGAGTCATCCTCTTTTTCCATTAGGTAATTCGAATTCGGCGTAGAAAAAATTGAATTTCTCTAATTTAATATATTTTGCCTTTTTGTTTTGCGGATAATATCCATAAAGATTGTTTTCTTTGTATCTTATAGGATGATTATATCCGAAAGCCTCGATTTCCCCTTCAAATAGTGTCTTGATTTCGACATCATCTTTGAAGTTATCTATAAGAATGGTTAAGCTGTCCTTTTCTACTTGAGATTTAGTATAGTATTTTTTAGAGAACAATTCATTTTTATGGGCTTCATTTTTATTTATGATTGATACTAATTTTGAATTGTTTGAAGTCTTTATTAAATAAGTACTATATGGAAAAGAAAAGACAGTAAATAGATTGGAATAATCATTGTAACTTAGTTCTGTATTATTGTTTAAAAATTTTATTGAATCAACTATTTTATCATTTAATATTTGAGTAGATTCTTTATAATAAAATGACAGATCGTTTTCAGATACTTTTATTTCTTTAATAGCTCCATCTTGAAATACAATTTTTCTTTTTGTTGTGGCAATGTTTCCGCAAACTCCCAAGTTAGGTTTAGTAAAAGTATCGTGCAATTTCCCATTGAAATCCATCCACTTTAATTTATTTCCAATGATAAATTGCGTAACATAATTGGAATCACAAGCAGCTTTAATCTTTGTCATTTTCAAATGAGTGTCAATAACGAAAGTTTCTTTTTCAGTTACACCAATGATGTAATTTCTTGATAATCTGATATTTTTAAAAGCTTGAGCAATAATTTTTTCATTAAATAATTTATCGTATAAATATGCCGAATCGTTTTCATCTTTTATACGGTAAAATTTATTTGCATCCCAATTGCTGAGAAAACCAACCGAATCAATTTTATTGGCACTGGGGTAATAAAATTTATGTTCATTGGTAACAATACTTACATTTTTAGTAGGAATAATATAACCTGATAAAGAACCATCTTCATCAACAAGTCCAATTATAAAGTATTTATTATTTATTCTAATGTAAACAAAACTCCAAAAATTGGCATCATCAAACACTATGCGATCACATGAACTAAAAGATTTTCTATATCCTATTAAAGAAAATAAGTTTTTGCTGTGATACTGCAAATAAGAATGGTAATTATTATTTACCCGCTTTTCTTCATTTTCAAATTTTAATCCTTTAACCCATTTATCTATTTTACTTATTGATGTAAATTTTTGAATTTCGTCTTCTTTTACTATTAAACTGTCATCCAATGATAAATCTGATATTTTGCTTTTTAAGACTAATTGAAAATGATGATCATATATTTTTATTGGAATTATTTCGCAAGCATATTCATTGATTCCACTTTTTTTGTAAAAAATTACATCTCCATTATTTATGTAAATCTTATCAATTTTAATATCAATCACTGTTTGGCTAGTCAATTCTAATGACATCAAAATCATTCCAATTACTAAATAAAATGCAAATAGTTTCAAACTGAGCCTACGTATTACCATTATGAAATTTTCCAGATTCATGTTAAACGTTAACATGGAATAATTATTTAATTACAAAGCATGTTAAAATCATTCAAAATTCAACATTCTATTAGTTCGAATCGTTCACACCATCTCTTCCAATCTCCTAATATCATCCTCCAATATCTTGATCCTTTCCTGTCCATCAGCGAGTTTGGCTTTTTCTTTGGCTACTACTGCTTCGGGTGCTCCACTTACAAATCGTTCATTGCTGAGTTTGCCTTGTACTGATGCTACGAATCCTATTTGATACTCTAGTTCTTTGCGTTTTTCGTCGAGTTCTGCAGCTACATCCATGGCTTGCTCCATGGCGACGATACACTTTTCCGTACCAGAAATAAATCCGATGCCTGCGGTGTTTTCGTCTGCTGTGATGGCGATTTGTTTGAGATTGCCGAGTTTGATGCAGATGTCCGACCATCCAGATTGTGCCAGAAGAACATCGGATCTTTCGCTTTTTACTAAGAATACATCGAGCTCATCCTTCATCTTGATACCATTTTTGTTGCGGATATCTCGGATGTTGGTGATGATGTCTTTGGCTTGCTCTACTCGATCTATGATGGTCTGATCAAAATTGCCTGGCTTCGGATAGCTGCTCAAAATACAGTCGTCTCCGGCAGCTCTTTCTCGGAGTGCGTGCCAAATTTCTTCCGTGATGAATGGCATAAATGGATGCATCAACGAACATATGTGACTGAATAGTTCGATGGTGTTTTCTTTAGTTTGTGGTGCCATTTTTTCTCCAAAACCAGGTTTTACCATTTCCAAATACCAAGAACAAAAGTCTGTCCACACAAAACTATAAATACTGATCAAAGCTTCTGAAAGTCTATATTCCTTAAAGTTTTTGTCGATATCTACTGCCAATGATATCAATTTATGCTGCATCCATTGGAAGGCTAGTGTTTCGCCTTCACTTGTCTTGAGATTGTTATCTATTTCCCAACCATCTACGAGACGAAGGGCATTCCATATCTTATTACTAAAGTTACGACCTTGCTCTACTAATTTATCATCATATAACAAATCACCTCCTGCAGGAGAACAAGATAACATACCAAAACGAACACCATCAGCTCCAAATTCTTCTATCAATTGAAGTGCATCAGGACTATTGCCCAATTGTTTGGACATTTTGCGCCGTTGTTTATCACGAACCATTCCCGTGAAATAGACATGTTCAAAAGGTCGTTTGCTTTCCCATTCGTAGCCAGCCATGACCATTCTCGCTACCCAAAGGAAGATGATATCCCAGCCTGTCACAAGTACAGAAGTCGGATAATAATAATCTAGTTCTTTCCGATTATTGAAACCATCAAACACGGATATTGGCCACAACCAGGACGAAAACCAAGTATCGAGTACGTCTTCATCTTGTCTCAAATCATCAGCAGTTATAGATTGATATTTTTCTTTTGCCATTGCCAATGCTTCCGCAGCTGTTTCCGCAACAAAAATATCTTCACCATAATAATAAGCCGGAATCCTGTGTCCCCACCAAAGCTGACGGGAGATACACCAATCCTTGATATTATCCATCCAGTGACGGTAGATATTCTTTTGATTCTTAGGGAAAAACTCTACTTCATCTTTGGCAACGGCTTCAGCAGCAGGACCAGCAAGCGCTTTCATGTCTACATACCATTGAAGTGACAATCTTGGTTCGATCACAGCATTGGTTCGCTCTGACCTACCTACATTATTTTGGTAATCTTCGATTTTATGGATGTGTTCAGCTGATTCGAGATCTTTGGCAAACTTTTTCCGGACTACAAATCTATCTTCACCGATATAAACTTGAGCATCTATACTCATGGTGCCATCTTCATTAAATACATCGACCACTTCGAGATCATGACGTTTGCCTATTTCGTAGTCATTGACATCATGCGCAGGAGTCACTTTGAGCGCTCCGGTACCGAATTCCATATCGACATACGTATCTCTGATGATCGGAATGACACGACCTATGATGGGTACAATGATGCTTTTCCCTTCCAAATGTGCATATCTCGGATCGTCAGGATGTACAGCCACTGCAGTATCTCCGGGGATTGTCTCCGGCCTAGTCGTCGCTATCGTGATATATTCGTCAGCATCAGACACCTTATATTTGACATGATATAACTTGGAATTTTCATTGCCAAAAATCACTTCTTCATTGGACAAAACCGTTTTGGCTTCGGGATCCCAATTGACCATACGTTTGCCACGATAGAGCTTATTTTTTTTGTACAAATCAACAAAGACCTTAATGACGGCTTCTGATCTTACTTCATCCATGGTAAATGCGGTACGATCCCAATCGCAAGAAGCACCTAGTTTTTGGAGTTGTTTTAATATGATACCTCCATATTCTTCTTTCCATTCCCACGCATATTCCAGGAACTTTTCACGAGTGAGATCCCCTTTTTTGATGCCTTTTTCGCGGAGCATTTTGACTACTTTGGCTTCTGTAGCTATAGATGCATGGTCTGTACCCGGTACCCAACAAGCGTTTTTACCATCCATCCTCGCTTTTCTGATCAGGATATCTTGGATGGTATTATTGAGCATGTGTCCCATGTGAAGTACACCGGTGACATTGGGTGGTGGTATGACGATACTAAAAGCTTCTCTTTTGTCAGGTTCGGAATGAAAATATTTTTTATCCATCCAATGGCTGTACCATTTTTGCTCTACTTCCGAAGGATTATATCTTGGTGAAATCATTAAAAACTTATTGAATTAACAGAATATTGGGTTTAGTACCTTAATGTATACACATCAGAAAGGCCAGATTTTTTCAAAACAACGATCACAAAATTGCCATAATCGGAATCGTCAAAAGTCTTTGTGAAGACGTCTTTTTCCGCTAGGGTATTAGTGATCGAAGGAATGGTATTGGAGTGGCCAACCATAAAGATTCTATTGTGTTCGTCCGATGTTTTTACTTTTTCCAGGATTTCTCTGAGTCCTTTGTTTTCATAAGGAAGGATACTCATGGCTTTGATATCTGCCAACGAATCTACGGTAAACATCGTCCTGAGCGTCAATGTAGAATAAATAGCGTCTACTCTAGTACCTCTCATAATATCCGCCACTTTGGTCGCTCTTTTGAGTCCTTCCTCAGTCAAAGGTGGTTCATCTTTGATGGATGTATCTTTTTCAGCATGTCGTATTAGATAGAAAATCTTTGAAATGCTATCTTCGTTCAATACAAATTCCATACTATCTTCAAAAATGAGCTTATTGGATTGGATCGATCTCAAGGTTTTACCATTGATATCCACTATTTTGGTTTCTTGCCTACAAGAAGATACAGCAACAACCAAAAAAACAATAAATAAGTAATATTGAATCTTATTGAACATGATGGTCTAAAGTTTTTGGGTCTACATTAATGCTATTTTCTAATTCGAATGAGTTCAAATCTGACATAGGTGATTGAAGGGATTTGGGCTCACCAAAAATATCGAGATTTACCTGATTTCTCAAGATGTCTTCCAAGTTTTCTCTTTCTCTGATCAGATAATCCTTACCTTCATGGATCAAAACTTCTGCAGGTCTATACCGCGAGTTATAGTTGGAAGCCATTGTAAAGCAGTATGCTCCAGCATTTTTGAAAGCTAGGATATCACCTTCATTGATTTCGGTCATTTTTCTGTTGACTCCAAAGGTATCCGTTTCACAAATATAACCTACAATATTGTACACTCGTTGACGTCCTTCAGTCTTAGAAATATTGATGATTTTATGGTAAGAATCATATAGCATAGGTCTGATCAAATGATTTAGTCCTGAGTCCACACCCGCAAAAACAGTAGAAGTAGTTTGTTTTACCACATTGACCTTAACTAAGAAAGTACCCGATTCACTCACTAAAAATTTGCCGGGTTCAAACATCAACGTTAAGTTTCTGCCATAATCGTAGGTAAACTTCTTAAACCGCTGTCCTATTTTTTCACCCAACTCTTCGATATCAGTTTCAATATCTTCTTCTTTGTATGGTACTTTAAAACCACTGCCAAAATCAATATAATTCAGATCTTTGAATTCTGCTGCAACCTCAAAAAGTATCTCTGCGCCTTGCAAAAACACATCGATATCCATGATGTCGCTGCCCGTATGCATATGGATACCTTCTACTACCATTTCGTGAGCCTTTACTATACGATGAATATGTGGCGTCTGATGAAATGAAATTCCAAATTTAGAATCAATATGTCCAACAGAAATTTTGCTGTTTCCACCAGCCATAATATGCGGATTGATACGAATACAAACCGGATAATGTGGATACATACTACCAAATTGTTCCAAAATAGAAAGGTTATCAATATTGATCTTGACACCTAAAGTTACTGCCTGTGATATTTCTTCAATAGAGACACAATTGGGCGTGTAGATTATGTCTTCGGGTCTAAAACCTGCTAATAATCCAACCTTAACTTCTTGTATGGACACTGTATCCAAACCTGCTCCCAAAGACTTAAAAAACTTAAGTACAGAAATATTATTTAAGGCTTTACAGGCATAATTGATTTTTAGCTTCTTCAGATCAAAAGCATTGACCAATCTATCATATTGTTTTTTCATTATCGATGTCTCGTAAATATACAACGGACATTCATACTTTTCACCCAACTGCAATGGGTCTATCCCTCCTTCTAAAAGGTATTGATTATTATTCAGATACATTAAAAATAATTTGGATGGCAAAGATAAAAATAAAATTCAAAGCCAAGCCTTATAAAAGGCATTAACCTTTTATTTAAGCCATAAATTCAATAGTAAAAAATGAGTGGATACCAAAATTATATCATATTTAGATAAAATTCCGTTCAAAATATAATTCTGTACATTCATTTACAGAATATCTAAAAAAAAATCGAACTTTGCAGGTTATTACTCGTAACTATTACGATATTTTTATTGTTATACAGCCAACATTTGTTTTCTGAAGCATCTTACAGACGGATTGATGCATTCTAGTGTTGGGGTTCGGTGTTTTTTTTTAAGTAGAAAAAGCGCATTAAAACAACAACGTTTTTATCGAAAACATTTAAAAACCATACTAATTGTCAAGCATATGTCACCAATGAAGCAAAAAATGATGAGTTACACTCTTCCTCAGCAAATTCAAGCTATGGGATTGTATCCATTTTTCCGCACTATAGAATCAGAACAAGACACTGTCGTAAAGATTGATGGTAAAGATGTCCTCATGTTTGGTTCCAATAGTTACCTGGGACTAACAAATCATCCTGTACTCAAGGAAGCATCTATCAAGGCCATTGAAAAATATGGTTCAGGATGTGCAGGTTCTCGATTTTTAAATGGTACGCTTGATATCCATTTGGAATTAGAAGAAAAACTTGCTAAATATGTGGGTAAAGAAGGTGCATTGGTCTTCAGTACTGGTTTTCAAGTAAATTTAGGGGTCATTTCTTCTATACCCGGCAGACATGATTATATTATTATGGACGATTTGGATCATGCTTGTATTATAGATGGTGCTAGGCTTTCATTTGCAAAAACATTGAAATATGCTCACAATGATATGGAAGCGCTAGAGCGTGTCCTAAGCAAGTGTGAAGAAGATAAAATAAAACTCATAGCCGTAGACGGTGTATTCAGTATGGAAGGAGATATTGCTAACCTTCCTGAAATCGTAAAGCTAGCCGAAAAATATAATGCCAACATCATGGTAGATGACGCCCATGGCTTAGGTGTTTTAGGTAAAAACGGTAGTGGTACGGCTAATCATTTTGGACTTACTGACAAGGTAGATTTGATTATGGGTACTTTTAGTAAATCTTTGGCTAGTATTGGAGGGTTCATTGCCGCAGATAACGATACTATCAATTACTTGAAACATAACGCTCGGTCACTGATATTTAGTGCGTCTATTGCTCCAGCTAATGCTGCCAGTGTAATCGCTGCGGTGGATTTAATTCAAAACGAACCAGAAAGGATTAAAAATCTTTGGGATAATACACACTACGCTTTGGCATCTCTAAAAGCAGCAGGGTTTGATACCGGACACTCAGTCACACCGATCATCCCTATTTTGATCAGAGATGATTATAAAACATTCCAACTGACTAAGTTAGCTCTGGAACGAGGTATTTTTGTAAATCCAGTAGTTTCGCCAGCTGTGCCTAGTACATCATCTCTGATCAGGTATTCGCTGATGGCTACGCATACTAAAGATCAGATTGATCAGTCTGTGGCGGTATTGTCAAAGATAGCCCATGAGATTGGTGTATTTGACCGTAGTGAAGTGAGTATGGTGCATTAAAATTGCATCAGATCTTCTCTCAATATGCCCTCGAGCCTAAATAGAAATTCACTTGCGTTTTCTATTGTAAATGTCATGGGTGGTTTTATCTTAATCACATTGTTGTTAGGTCCATCTGTGCTAGTCAAAATACCCAATTTTTTCATTCTGTTGGAAAAATACGAAGTTTGTTTTGGCAATGGATTTAAATTACGATCAGTCAACTCAAAACCTAAAAACAAACCTTGTCCGCGTATATCAGCGATGATTGGATATTGAGCTTGCAGAGTTTTAAGACCCTGCTTTAAATATTGTCCTACTTGGATGGCATTATTCATGAGATTTTTGTCCTTCACTTCGTTGATGACAGCATTGGCAATAGTACATGACACGGGATTACCACCGAAAGTATTGAAAAATTCCATACCGTTGGCAAATGCGTCCGCTACTTCTCGAGTACAAACTACGGCACCGATGGGATGACCATTTCCCAAAGGCTTACCTATGGTAACGATATCTGGGATTACTTGATGTTTTTGGAATGCCCACCAATGATTGCCAACTCTGCCCAATCCTGTTTGCACTTCGTCAGCAATGTTGATACCTCCATGAGACTTAACGTTCTGATATACTTCATTTAAAAATCCTTCAGGAAGCTCTATCTGACCACCGCATGAGACAATACTTTCATGAAGAAAAGCAGCCAATTTTTGATCTTTATTTTTTAAGGATTTTAAAATCTCGTGGATATGTGATGCATACTTAGAGCCCGTATTTTCTCCGCGATACAGACCTCTGAATGCATCTGGCAGCGGCATCAGATGAGTATCCGCAGCACAACCTTGACCACCTTTTCCATTAAATTTATAGGCACTTACTCTGATACACTCATTAGTATTACCATGATATCCGTGATCAAGAGCGATGACTTGCTTGGATTGAGTATATTGGTAAGCCATTCGCAAGGCCAATTCGTTGGCTTCAGAACCTGAATTTACAAAATGAACTACAGAAAGCTCAGAAGGCAAGGTGCTCAATAAATTCTCCGCAAGTTCAAGAATATTATGATGCAAATATCGAGTGTTGGTATTCAACAACTGCATTTGTTTGATGCCCGCATGGATGACATTAAAATTTTGGTGTCCCACATGTGCGACATTATTAACGGTATCCAAATATTTTCTCCCAGAATCATCGATAAGGAAATTGCCTTCACCTCGGACAATATATATTGGAAGTGAATATGATAATGACAAACTCTTGCCCAAATGCTGCTTTCTATACTCCACCATTTTGGAATGGTCTACTTCAGGTGGATTTGTAGACATGATTCCAAAAAGCAATGAAGGATCTGGACAAATGGTTTTCCAAAAATCCTTGTCTCTAGGAAAGGCTACACCGGGAAAATCATGTTCGTATCCCAACATATCTAAAATAATCTGAAAATGTAAATGTGGCGCCCAATTTCCATTTTCTTTGGGATGGCCAATATAGCCAAGTAGCTGCCCTTGCTCTACAAAATCATCTTTTTGATGTAATGATAAAGTATTCGTGCTGAGATGTCCATATAGTGTGTAAAATGTATGATTACCTACTTCATGTTTTAATATGAGCGTAGGTCCATAATCTTTGTCATTATTGTTATTGAAAATTGAAAACACGGTTCCTTCCAAAGGGTTGTAAAATGGAGTATCAGCAGCTACCCAAACATCTATACCAAGATGTGTAGTCCGATATTCTGGCCCGTCGTTGCCTTCTTTTTGATATGCATCTGTGCTATAAAATGGCCTTACTTCTAGATAACCATTTACAGCTAAAGAATTGGGATAAGAACGTAGCCATTGATAGATGACGTTTTCGAATAATGTAGCCTCATCAAAAACACTTCTATGGGGCAAAAAAGTACCTGTAACAGACATGTCAGGGACCACAATCTCTTTACAATTTAAATCTTTAAAGACATCATGCAAGCTAAAGCTTAAACTTTCAAGTTTTTGACAAATCAAATCATATTCCGGATGGCCACAAAGACCAATAGTATTTCGAAAAGCATAATATGCAAAGTTTTCGTGAATTTGATACCATTTAATCAGTAGTCTTTTAGCAGGCTCGGCACTGATTTGCAAGTAAATATTGTCTGGATTCTGGGTTTTATTGATAGCGGCCTTGGTCAGACTAGTGACCAATCTCATACCAACCAAAGTATGTAGCATTTTCAACTCTTGATCTTCTAACGGGAACGACTCATGATATCCTTTTACCAAATCACAAGCTGCAGACAACGGATCAGGCAACTCCATGACTGCGTATGTTATGGCTACCGCCAAGTCATTAATAGTGGCTGCATATATTGCATCTCCAAAGTCTATTAAAGAGACCTTGGGACTACCATCCTGTAAATTGCAAACGATATTGTTATCATTGGCATCATTATGAATGATACTTTTTCTGAGCCTTTGGAATGCCACTTGGTTACTCTCAAATCTTTGAATAAAATAAGCAGCGATGTCTCTAATTTCATCATCCAAAATATCAATATAACCTTTGGTCCACATGGCGTGATCCAGATTCCACTCAAAATATCGCGATGCTTGATGATGGTTAAACCCAACTAGACCATTGGTAATGTGTCCACAAGTTTTACCCAACTGTATTCTCATTTGCGATGTTGTAGGATTAATATCCGACCACAAACTCCCTTCTATCCAAGTTAGCAGTCTGACATACCTTACGTTGTCATTTCTATCTTTGATTTCAAAAAAGTCTTTTCCCTCTTTATTTAGAATAAGTTTTGGAATACTTGAAGCAATAGTTTTTAATGTTGCTAAATGATGAATCAAATTATTTTGAAATTCAATATATGCTTTTTCGGTATATGGAGCTGATAATTTTAAAATATAAATATGCTCGTCTGTATTGATTTTGTAATTCAAATCTACTTCTCCTGCCAACTTTTGAATCTGTCCAGATAAATTAAAATATTTTTCTAAAATCTGGTTTACATCACTAAAATCTATTGCTGCCATAGTCGGCTTTTATTTTTTAGTGAGTACATATATGATAGAAGTTGCTTTTTTGACGTTTGACTTTCCTTGAATCAACGCCCTGAGTCCAGTCCAAGCGCCTCTGACCAATCCAAAACGATGTCCCTGATATTTTTCACTTAAGAGTGCATTGTAAAATGGATCAAATGGCATATCGTGCATACTAGCCACACGAAAACCATTTCGCTCTGCAAAACCCAAAAAAGACTTGGGATGAAAATGCCACAAATGCCTAGGTACATCATAAGCTGCCCAAAACGTTTCGTATTGTGACTGATCAAAACTATCATGATTGGGCAATGCAATAATCAATACTCCATCAGCTTTTAGTAATTGGGAAAATCGCTGTATATATTGGTCAGGACTATACAAATGCTCCAAAACATGCCACAAAGTGATCACATCAAATGAACGGTTTATGGTATCATCGAACAATGCTTGTGGTTTATGTACGGTAAGTCCGAATTTTGACTGGCTGTACATTCTGGCTTTATCATCCACTTCTACACCTTCGCATAGATAGCCTTTGTCTTTCATATATGCTGGAAAATAACCGGTTCCCGATCCTACATCAAGCAGTGATTTACCATGACTCTTCTTTGAAATGAGTTGGTATTTTCTTTCCAACATGATGTCACGTACTTTGTGATAAAGTGTAGCAATGATTCCTTTTTTTGTGTCTGAATGAGAAATGTAATCTTCACTTTGATAATAGCGGCCACAATCTGCTTCAGCAGGTGGATTTGCCGTATACCTAAAGCCACAATCTTGGCATTCGGATATTTCAAAAGACTCTCCAGATATCGAATGATCTTTAATGGTAGTATACTTTTTTACATTTGGTGATAAACAAGCTGTACATTTGGTCAATACAATATTTGGCATTTGAAGTATATAATTGATTTAGTCGCAAATATATTGAGATTCACCTTTAAGCTACTAACATTGGTCGATTTATCGCTCTAAAACTTTATATTTGCATTAAATAGTCATATTTTTAGTAACTTTTATGATTTTTTTAACGTTATGTTAATGTTTTGTGCAACTATTATCAAGTAGCTTTGTCCTTAAATTTAGAAACTCAAATCCAATTGTATGAATTACAACCAAAAATCTAAACTTATTCTGATTGTCCTGGCATTTTGCAGTGTTTTAAGCTGTGTATTTTTAGCTACAAATGCGCCATATTTGGATGCAGGTACATCCCAGTTTGACTTTGTACAACAGTATGTAAAAGAGCAAGCTTATCTACCCGAAGTCAAGTTTGTGAAAGAAATATTGCGAAATATTTTCAATGTGATATTTGTTTAAACTAAAAATAGGTACAAATCTTTCTGGAACTTCTTTATACCATCATCGGTACTTCCATAAGCAATATCTCAGTATTCGTTTGTGCTTTAAGTTGGATCTCGTTAATGTCCCATAAACCCAAACCATCCCGAGCAGACAAATCCTGACCATCCACAGTGATATTTCCACTGATTACAAAAACATACAACCCGTTTCCTTCTTTTTTAATGGTATATTTCTGAATGTTATCCTTGTCCAAAGTACCCAAATGAAACCATGCATCTTGGTGGATCCACACACCTTCGTCGTCAGTGTTTGGACTTAAAATTTGTTGTAATTTGTTGTGACGGTCCTGAGCCTTAAGGCTGAGTTGGTCATATCTAGGAGCCACATTCTTTTTGTTGGGAAATAACCAGATTTGAAGAAACTTAACGTCTTTATCCCTATTTTTATTTTTTTCGCTATGTTGAATACCAGTACCTGCGCTCATCACTTGGATATCTCCATTTTGTATCACTGCAACAGTGCCCATGCTATCTTTATGCTCTAGATCTCCTTCCAATGGTATAGATATGATCTCCATATTATCATGCGGATGGGTATTGAAGCCCATACCACCACTGACTATGTCATCATTTAATACTCTGAGTACGCCGAAGTGCATTCTGTCGGGATTATAGTAATTGGCAAAACTAAAAGTGTGATGTGAATCAAGCCAACCATGATTGGCATGACCTCTTGTATTTGCTCTGTGCAACACTTTATTTTCCATAATATTTGAATTGGTGTAAGGTAAATGATTAAATCCTATATTGTTTTCGTCAATGGGCACTAAAGGTTCCAGTTCGTCAATTTCATTTTTTATCAAATTAGCTGATAATCCTGAAGCTACTAACATGCTGGTACCCAAAATACCTTGTTTTAAAAAAGATTTCCTATCCATTGTAATTAAACATTTGTTGCAACAAATATAATGTCATTTTTAATAAAAAGTTTTAAAAAACTACTTTTAAATCATTTTTACAGTAATTTTGTTAAATCCATGTGATTTGTTATACCAGTTGGAAAGTTGGCATCTTACGAAAACATATTAATAGGATTAGAAATGAAAAATATTTTTGGTGAACAACTAAAATTATGCTGTACAAAACCTTTGACCGGATTTTACAGAGACGGTTTTTGTAGAACGAACAAAGAAGATAATGGAAAGCATGTAGTATGTGCCATTGTTACAATCGAATTTCTACAATATTCAAAATCCAAAGGAAATGACTTGATTACTCCCCGTCCGGAATATGGCTTTCCAGGATTAAAACCTGGAGATAAATGTTGCTTATGTGCTTTGAGATGGAAAGAGGCTTTTGATGCGGGTTGTGCTCCCAATGTTGTGCTAGAAGCCACTGATGAAAAAGCATTGGAATATATCGAGATGGATAGTCTCATTGGCCATGCTGGAAAAACCTGATATTTAAGTTCAGGTTGACAAAAGTGAAGAAATATATGGTAAGAATATCATATTTTTAAACAGAAATTATTATTAAGCTGTTTAACCTTTTTGGTTATTTTAATGCTTTAATCAGATACAAAAATACAAAGTAACTATCCTTACTAAAAATCTAATGACACCATTATTCAAAAAATTAAATTTTAAAAATCATAATAGGGTAGTGGTATTGAATGCACCATCATCATTTGAAACTGAACTAGCTGACCTTGCAGAATTTGCCACAATAGAGAAAGATATAGTGCAAGGTTCCAAGATGGATTTTGTTTTAATTTTTGTTTTGACACAAGTAGATATTGACAATTCCATAGCATTGGTTGATCCAAAACTTGAAGGTGATACTGTATTGTGGTTTTGCTATCCAAAAGGCACTTCTAAAAAATATAAGTGCGATTTTTACCCGGATTATGCATTAGAAAATCCCTGCCTGCCCTACGGTACGGCGAGGCAGGTATTCCGAAGCTAAATTTCGTGCCTTTGGCTCGACAAGGTCTGCAAATCAGAATCCGCCGCGGCGGACTATTTATCTTCTGTAACCGTAGCGGTGCTACGCTTTTCGAATATAAATAGCTGATTTACCTGCCCGCCTACCATGTAGTGGTCAGGCTGGTTGCATTTTAGATTCTTCCCGCTAAAGCGGGACAGGCTATGACAAAGTTCTAACGCATAATCCGGGTTAAAACTAAAACTAAAAGATATGGGAAGATAAAGTCCAATATATGTTAAGTCTAAATTTTGATAATTTATTGATTGAAAGGTGGAAATAAATTCATTAGAACCAGCTTGTTTGATAAAAATCTCCGGACTAAAGCGTATGGGTGCACTATCATCACCTTCAACAAGTGGTATATCAAATCTCAAACCTCCGTTAAGTCCTGAATTTGTATTTCCTTGGGCTTGCTCAGAATTTAAATTTGCAAAATTTCCACCAGCATTAAATCCTACACCTTCTGCATTAATTATTGCAATTTTAAAATAAAAAAGTAGAATAACTAAAATTTTTAATTTTTTCATCATTTGGTATTTAAAATTAATTATTATTTTACAGTACAAAAATAAACATTATTATGACTCTACTTTTAGCTGCTTTCAGCCAAATTTATATTTTAAGTATCAATTGACTTTATTTTTATCATGTGATATCGTCATTTGAACAATTTTTA
This sequence comes from Aureispira sp. CCB-QB1, assembly GCA_945870185.1. Classification (GTDB taxonomy): domain Bacteria; phylum Bacteroidota; class Bacteroidia; order Chitinophagales; family Saprospiraceae; genus OLB9. The sequence goes on from CAMBRK010000008.1 coordinate 53,631, forward strand.
TACATTTCACACCACCATCCCCATCCTGAATGCGAGTGCTACCAGCTCCGCCACATTTCTGACATCCAATTTACAATATATGTTGGTCCGGTGGCTTTCCACGGTATGTTTGGATAGGTATAGTGTTTGAGCGATTTCTGCTGTTTTTTTTCCTTCTACTATCAAGGTAATGATTTCTATTTCTCTCGTGGACAATTTTTGATATATGTGTTTATTTATTTCTCTAAGAATCAGCTTTTGGAAGTTTTGAAGTCGCACTAGTAATACATCATTATGTACCCTATTTTGTGGTTGTATTATATTTGGAATATCTCTTCCATCACCGTTATTTAAAACCATAGATTCTAATTCATACATGGCTTTGATTATTTCGGGATTGAAATTGTGTTTCATGAAAATCTTGTTAATTATACTCAACATTGGAGAACAAATCGAAGCAAAGTTTATTGCTCGGTTTTAGATGAAAACAGTCAATTGTTAATAAAATGATAAAATCTACCATTTATTGCAATACTATTTACCCTGGCCAAAGACTTTTTGCCAAACTTAAAATAAGAGGAGAAAAAATAAAAATAGTCCACATGATCTACCTGAAAGTTTGCTTTTGCTCGTAAAGTTGCTGTCATTTATTCAAAAATTTAAAGGGTATAAAAAAATGTTTTGTAAATCTTAAAATATTTTAATAATATCCTTCATGTAAAAAAAATCAAAAATGTAACCTGCTAATGAATTTTTTTTTATCTTCACCCTGTCTAAACCCCAATGATCATCGTGGCAGACTGGATCCTAAAAATCAAAACCAACGAAAACGAGGCACTTAAAGAGATTTATATGCTTTGCAGGAAGGACTGTCTGACCTGGCTACAAAAGGAGTATATGTGTACCGAAGAAGATGCCCTGGATATCTTTCAGATGACCATGATGATCTTGTTTGATAATGTGATCACAGGAAAATTGACATCATTATCTTCCAATATCAAGACCTATGTCTTTGGAATCGCCAGAAACAAAGCCTTAGAACTACATCGTAGCCGAAAAAATATAGTATCTGATGATTTCATATCTATGGTAGTTTCTTACGTAATGGACGAAAACGATGATGTCACCGAAGACCAACTCAGTAAAGTGTGTCATTCATTGGACGAATTGGGCGATCCTTGTAAAACAGTACTGATACAATATTATTATCATGATAAAAGTATGGACGAAATCACTACTTTGATGAGCTACAAAAATGCGGATACCACCAAAAATCAGAAATACAAGTGCCTCAAAAGGTTACAAAACATCTATTTTAGTCATACATCTAAAAGTCTTTAAAATTGAGAAGCCCGAAGGAAGATATCGAATGGTTGGATCAGTATATCAAAGGTACTTTGAATGCTACAGAAATTCAGGCACTTGAAGCGCGTTTATCTGTTGAGTCAGACTTAAAAAATGATTTGGAAGTTTTGAAAGTAATGCGACAAGGCATGCGCGCTGAGGTATTGGCTGATAAACTGGAGATGATGCGAGGATGGGAGGAGGAGATGGTGGAAAATAGAGGATCTAATGGAGGTGAATCAAAATCTGCTTTGATCATTTCTATAAAAAAATGGATGGCAGCGGCTAGTATCGTATTCTTATTGGGAGCAGGATGGTGGTGGATAGCAAAAGAAAGTAAGCACCAACAATATGCCTGGAAAGATGAAGAATTTTATAAATATATACTACATCAAACCGAAAGAAGTAATGAAATAGATAAAGATCAACAAAAAACACTGGCATACAATCTATTTACAGCAAAACATTTTTCTGAAGCTAAACCAAAACTGGAGTCTCTTTGGGTAAATCAAAGGGATACTTTAGCTTATTTTTATTTAGGCATAACTGAGGTGTCATTGGGTAATAAAGAAAAGGCAAAAGCTATTTTTAATGCTAGTGAACTTGTAAACTACCCAACAGCCGAGCTATTAAAACTATGCGAATAATATATAATTTGTGTTTTATAATTAATTTCACATTGTTGTTGCAATGTAATGAAAAAAACGCTTTAAACTACCCAAGATTCTTATCATCACAAATACTTTCATCTGATGTTGGGAAAAAAATAGATCGACTAATGAATCAAGATAGTATTCAAGATGCGAGTAAAATTTATGCTACCGAAAAAAAAAGGCTTGCCGAGGCAGAATATCATTATCTTACGTATAAACTCAATAAGAACATTTTTTATCACAACTACTTTAGTCCCTGTGATTCATTATCATTTGTGCCTTATAGTACTGCTGAATTGATATACAAATTGCTAAATGACTACTATACCAGGAATTCAATTCATGAAGAAAAGATATTAAAAAATACGATTTTAGATTATCTAACAAAAAATAATAAAGATAATGTCCTTCGCGGTGAACTTTATGGCGAAATCGGGAGATATTACCTTAATGAAGGTAATAATCCTGATAGTTCAGATTATTACTTTACTATTGCTTTCAATATTTATGAGAAGAGTAGTATTATATCAAATCAACACTTTTTGCATGCTAGAAATTTAGTGTATTTGCAGTTTCCATTAAGAAAGGAATTAAAAGCATTGGCATATTCGGAAACATTAGGTAAAATGTGTAAATATTTTTCAAGTGCTCAGCCAAAAGAACTAATTTACTATTCGTTAAAAGCTTTTGTATTGGCAAGACTGGAAAAGAAAATGGAAAGTGATGTTGAATACAATAAAGCATTTAAACTGGCCAATAACTACCCTTGTACTTATCATCAGCAGGAGCTGTATAAATTATACTTTTCTTCAAAAACAAACAATTCATCTGAATCTATTGATATTCTGAAGCTCAATGAATTGAATGAAATGGTACGACAATATGGAAACTTTTGTAATCTAGACAAAATAAAAGGTGAATACTATTTACTTAAAATAAATGATATTAAAAAGTCGGAAAAACTCTTGGAAGGTGCTTTTCATTATATTGTAAACTCAAAGCCGTATAATGCACTGCAAGTTTATACTGTAATGTATGAGCTTTATTTTTGTTATATGTTGAATAAAAAGTATGAAAGTGCATTGGATGTAATATACAGCCAAGAGAATCAATTGATTCCAATTAAAATTTGCAGGTTTAATCTGGACTCCGTTTTGATGCCAAATTTTTCTAAAAAAAACTTCCATTTCATCACACTTGAATCTTTTGCTTCAGTGCTCAATCAAAAATACGAAGACTTAAAAAATGTCAACGATTTAAAATTAGCTGCATCTTTAATTTTAAAGGCTGATAGCATGATAATCAACGCGATGAATTCATTTGATGAAAATGTGATACATTCAGTCTTTAATTCTTCAAATTCTGTATATAATACCGGCGCAAAAATTTTTTACAACTTGTATGAAAAATTTCATCACAGTGAATATCTATCAAAGTATATTTATATGATTGAAAAAAACAAAGATCGGATTTTGCTTAGGGATATCAACTTAAGAAAATTAGAATATTCAAATCTGAAAAATAAAGAAAAATATTTAAAACAAAAAATCGCATATTTTAAAACTTCTGGTATTTCTGATAGTTTGCTCTTCTTTATAAATAAATTGGAAAAATTTTATAAGGAAAATGCTACTTCAGAGTTGGCCAATTTTGCAATAAGTCAAAAAAGGATTTCTTTGGAAAACTGGCAAAAAAAAATTAATAACAAGACCATATTAGTTGACGTCAATAAAATTGACAATTTTTATTTTGTTTTCTATATGTCTGTCAATGAATCAGGCATTAGAATAGTACAGAACGATTCTCTTTTACAGAACAATATAAGTGTTGTAAAAGATATACAATCAAAATATGATAAATCAATCAAAGCGGAAGATTACAATGAAGCTGCATATCAGGTATATAAAATATTGTTTAGCGAGATCATTAGCAACTTCGAGACTGTCATCTATTCGGACTCTCCTTTTTTTTCAAGTCTAAACCCTGAAAGCCTTACTGAGGATGGCATTTCATCCGACTCAAACTTCAATTCTTTAAATTACCTGATACATAATCAAGATTTTGAAAAAGTCCCGTCGTTTTTTCTATATTTTGAAAATAAAGATAATGTACTAAAATCAACGACAATAGTAAGCTTTCTTCATTCTGATGACGAGACTGTTGCTAGTAATAAAAACATACAAAAAGAACTACCTGGTAATATTGCTGAATTTAAAACATTAAATATTTTTTCTCAAAATCATATAAATTACAGTGGCAAAAAATGTTCAAAAGCCAACTTCTTAAATCAAAATTACAATCAAACTGATATTTTACATATATCTATACATGGGTATTCTAATTCCAATAGTTTGCATGATCTTTACTTACTGTTCAGATCTGATGCAAAGCCAGATACATTGTATGGTTATGAAATCATGAGATTAGATCAAACACCACCATTAGTGATATTATCTGCTTGTGAATCAGGCAAAGGAAAATTCAAAGATGGAGAAGGTAATTATAACTTAGCCAGATATTTTTTACACACTGGAAGCCACAGAATCATCCAATCCCTTTGGAACCTAGATGATTCTGCTGGATCCATTTTAATGAAATATTTTTATCAAAACCTTACAAACACCAGCCCATCAATTGCGCTAAAAGAGGCCAAATTAAAAGTACTTAAACATTTTAAAAACTTTGGTCATCCTTATTTCTGGAGTGGAATGGTTTAACGCAAACTTATTATTTTACGGAAATGGCGTAACGTTTCCATGACTAATAAACTGTCCATTATTCCAGAAATCATCGTGATGATTCCATTCATGATTAGTTTTACTATAAGAAGTTTCATCAATCTTACAAAAAGCAAAATATGGACCCATAGCACAGCTTTTATTATCTGGAAAACAATACATAGCGCAATATTCTTCTTTGTCAATTTCATACTTATAAAGAGATGTTTGATTATTATATGCATAACCTTTTGGACTACATCCTGTTAGCCCTCTGATAGGTTGATTAGCTGTAATAGGTACTTTGTATAAATTATCACTAATTTTTATCCAATTTGTCCTATTTACTACGGGGCAGAGCACTTTTGCTCTTACGATTTTACTTCCTTCGTTATACTTAAAATCTGCTAGTAAAAACTCTTCTTCGCTATTAAGAATGTCATCATTTTGATGAGCATAGATAAATAAGAGTTCAAGAGAATTTAGTTCCCCTTGTTTTGTTAATTGATGTAAACATATGAATTTTGTATGACTTGTTTTTTGAAAACTACTTGGATCAAATTTCACTACTGTTGCTAAATGATAATGATTCATAATTTTTGTATATTTAAAAGGGTTAATTAATATTGTTACAAATTTAGTATTCCTGTTTAATGCATCGTTTGAATTAAAGTAACCTAACAAAAATAGAACTTTTTATTACTAATCTGAATATTCCATAAAAAATAATCTTATTTTTATCATTTTAATTCCAGCTACTCTCATTTCCTCCCAAAAATTTTTATCCTTTTCCTTTAATGTCATCTAAATTTTCACACCAAATCAAAAACTTACTTCCATCGCCGCTTCCAACATTTTATCCCTTCCATTCTGAATGTCTTCTTTTGTATTTTCGATATAGATATCTGGTTCCACACCGATCTCTATACTTTTTTTGTCCTTACCTATAAAATCACTGACTGAAACACGGATCAACCATTCGTTGCTCAGTTGATAGCCCAGGTGGCCGCCTGCACCACCACCAGTGGTTTGACCTAATACTTTCATATTTGGAAGACCTTTGACCATAGCCGCAAAATAAGATGTTGCACTGTAAGATACTCTATTGATCAACACTACTATCGGGATGTTCCAGTCACTTTTTGTTTTAGGTTCTGTGTATATCCATATTGGTTTTGTAACATCATCATGCTTTGGACCTGTTTTTTCCAGATATGCACCAATCGGTAGTCTTTCGGAAACAAATTGACTCAGAAGAGCTGGCACAGGATTAGAATCCCCTCCACCATTGCTGCGTACATCGATGATAATTTTTGAAACCTGGCGAGCTTTCATGTCGCGCAATGCTTGGGTGAACTCGGGTGTAATCGTAAAACTGGCTAATCTGATATATCCAATGTTGTTTTGTAAAATTCCTGAAAACAATATTTTTGTCTTACATAATGTATCTATGATATAATTTTTCTTGATGATTTTAAAGTCGAAGTGGATTTCGTAGCCTGCTTTATAATCAAAGGTACTTCCTGTTTTTCCGGGTTTGCTGATCCCACTATGAGCATCCTTGAGTGCCAATATAGATTGTTCCATTGCATCAACCAACTCATCTTCAGTGGTAGCATCTGATAGGGTAGGAGCAATTTTTTGATATACGGCTTTCCAGTCCACATTTTTTGCATCAAAATAGATATAGTTTTTATCAACCCAATGCCAAAACTCATCGTACACAGCTGTAGGATTTGATTTTTTTGCCCAAATGAGCTAGTAACTACAAATAAAAGCGTAAAAAGTATATTAAATGTTTTCATGATATGATTGTTCTAATGTTTTAAAAATTATTTCTTTAATAAAAAAGTCCGGTTGTTAAAAAAATGTCTTGATTTTTCATTTTGACAGCTTTACCATTGGCGTTGGCCATATAATTACTGTAATTGTCTTCTGCTACGATAAATACGATACTATCTGATGAAAAGACATAATTTTCCTTTTTGCCTGTACCCGTGATTTTGACGGTGTTATCGGATGTATTTGGGTCTGGTGCTGGTTGTTCTGATATGGTATCTTGTGGTTCATCCTGTAAATTCAAAATTTCGTTTGTAGACTTAGCATGTTGCACATCTCTGTACTTTTGATAAATATATAGTAGGTAAAATCCTACAAGTAAGATCGAAACCGATGAAGCAATAATTAAAAAGTTAAAAAAAGCCGCCCAAGATATGTTGACTCCAAAAAGCCAAACCCAATACAAAAAACATGACGACTGACTGATCAAAATAGTAGTGAAAAGTAAAACAATTTCATATCCTACAGTCCATTTGTCTTTAATCTCATCGCTCAATAAATAATTAATCAAAACATAAAACAAACTACCAGAAGTAAAAATTACAACACCATAACCTGTTAAAATGCCATATTTAAAAGGATGTGAAAAGGAAGCTGTACCGAAGGGTTGAAATACAATCAAAATAAATGCAACGACCAAACTGATTCCTGCCAAAAATAATGTAAATTTCGAAACAGTGGACTTTGGATATGGTGTATTTAGAATAGGCATGAAAGATAAGTTACCGACACGTATAAAAGTTACCTGGGGAAGATATTAGCCAACATATAAAGACTCCCAAAAAGATATGGGATTGGTTTGGTAATTATACCATAATGAAGTAACAAATTTTAATGATATCGAAAGCCTAACTTCAATGAAAGTTTGTTAAATAGATTTTATTTTAGAAAGTGTTGAATTGGATACCTTTTCAATAAAAAAAATATTTTGAGAGGAACGTTGATTTTTTTGGAAATTAATTATCTTTGCAACAAACCGAGCACATTTTGATTTCAAGACGTATATGGATCATATTAGCGCAAAAATTCATTTTAAAGCTTCGAAGTGCTTTTATGGATTTGGTGCCGATCATAGGCGTTGTTGCGTTTTTTCAGTTGGTAGTGATTCAAAAACCTTTTCCAAATCTGGGAGAAGTGCTCATTGGTACTTTGTTTGTAGTGATTGGATTGATGCTATTTATAGAAGGGTTAACCATTGGGCTTTTTCCAATAGGTGAGTCGCTGGCCCATGCACTTGCACATAAGGGAAGCATGTTCTGGTTACTTTTGTTTGCATTTTTTTTAGGTTTTTCTACGACGATTGCAGAGCCAGCCTTGATTGCGATTGCTCAGGAAGCCGCAAAAATATCAGCGGATGCATCCCTTATAGAAAATACGGTGGAGTCCAGATCTTCCTATGCCTTAGGATTAAGAATATCAGTAGCTTTATCGGTAGGATTATCTATTTTAATAGGGGTTATCAGGATCATAAAAGGATGGCCTATTTATTATTTGATCGTTGGAGGATATATTATGGTCATGGTGGTTACTTGGTTTGCACCACCAGAGATTATTGGTCTAGCATATGATGCAGGTGGTGTGACTACATCTACGATCACAGTTCCTTTAGTGACAGCTTTGGGAGTAGGTCTTGCGAGTATCATTCAAGGTAGAAGCCCTCTCCTAGATGGTTTTGGGTTGATAGCTTTTGCTTCTTTGATGCCCATGATTTTTGTAATGATGTATGGAATGATCATATTTTAACATTGAATTATGATAGGCCATTTTTTTGAAACATTGTCAGACACCTTATTAGATGTAGCTCCTGTGGTCATTTTGGTCGGGTTTTTCCAATATATAGTGCTTAAGACAAAAATACCTGATATATCTAAAGTGATATTGGGTATTATCTTAGTTATTTTGGGGCTTACTATGTTTTTAATGGGGTTAGAATATGCATTGTTTCCTATAGGGAATACTATGGCAGAGCAACTATCGTCAGCTGAATTTATTAAGGCATCTTACAGTGACCCTGATCATTGGCTGGCTTATTATTGGATATATATATTCGCTTTTTTTATAGGTTTTGCGACTACCATTGCCGAACCATCACTTATTGCAGTGGCTTTCAAAGCTAATGAAGTATCAGGTGGAAGTATTAGTCAAATAGGCTTAAGAATTACAGTAGCCTTGGGTGTTGCTATTTCTCTGACGGTCGGTACATTTAGGATCGTAACAGGGACTCCTTTGTACGTATACATTCTTGTGGGCTATGTCATAGTTATTATTCAAACTTTTTTTGCACCCAAGCATCTTATAGCCCTTGCTTATGACTCAGGAGGAGTGACTACATCCACGGTTACGGTCCCTATAGTAGCAGCATTAGGCATTGGACTTTCCACAGTAGTACCCGGTAGAAATCCGGCTTTAGATGGCTTTGGTTTAATAGCTTTTGCAAGTCTTTTTCCAATTATTACAGTACTGGGATATGCCCAGATGATGAATTTTATTTTAAAATTTAAAAAAGTATCCAAATGAAATTTAAATTAATCATGTCGTTAGTTCGTCCTGAAATAACCAAAGATGTAATTAAAGCCGCCAAAAACGCTGGCGCTACAGGTGATGTCATCATACCAGCAAGAGGATCAGGCCTTACAGAAGCTAAAATATTTGGCATTACTCTGGAAGATAAAACAGATATCGTACTTTTCGTAGTAGAAGAACACAGTGTTAATAAAATCTTAGATGCATTATGTACAGAATGCCGTCTAACAGAACCTGGAAGAGGCATTGCTTTTGTCCTGAGTATAGATAAGGTCACAGGCTTAGATAGGCAAATAGAAAAGATTAAAGAAAAACTTAAAGAAGAACGGTTATAACCGAAATATCTATTATGGATTCCGATACTAAGACCAAAAGTCATCCGCTGTGGTGGAGATTAGTTTAAACCAAATTCGTAGGTAACTGGAAATCCAGTTTTGACTTTTAAGTATACATTAAATAATTTTTATTAAGATAATTAAATTTAAAATATGAACCAATATCTCACAGCTAAAGATGTCGCATCAGAGAAACTCTTTTTTATTGATGGACTTGCCTTAGTATCTGACGCTATCGAAATCATGAAGAAAAATGATATCTCTGTCCTTTTCATTAAAAAAAGAGATGAAAGGGATGCCAATGGCATAATCGTAATATCGGATATTATTAAAAATGTCATCATTCCTGATAAAAATCCAAAAGATGTTAGTGTTTATGAAATCATGAATAAACCCGCTATATCTATTCCTGCCACTTTAAATGCAAAATATGTACCTAGATTATTGGTCAATGCTAAAATAAGCGTGGCTCCTGTAGAGGAAAATGGAGAATATATAGGAATAGTTCACTTAAAAGACTTTTTATTCAATAGTTTCGAAAAGTAAAATAAATTAACCGAAATATTCAACAAGATCCGCTAGGAAGTATAGATTTGATCTTGATAAAGGCAACTAGAATAAACTTTGTATTAAGAATAAATTTTGATACATTAATTTTTATCGTAATATATAAGAAACTATTGAGTAATTTATTAAAATTGATAAAATATTTTAATATCAAATTGCTGATTTTCAATAATTTAAGCAATCTGATTTATAATTTTGCAATTTCAGGCACAATTATTGGGTAAATACCACTAGATATACTTTAGGGTATATTACTATTTTTTAATTTTTATGTAATTTATGTTTCGGTTTATGAAATATTAAACGTTATATTGTCAGAGTAATCAGTAAAGTAACTGAATTTTATTTAGGTGCAGGATCCATGCAAAGTTTATTGAATTTAATGATTATTTGACAACGCAGCGCTGTTCGTTCTGACAGTAGATTTTTTATAGTATTTACATATTGAATCCGATTTTGAAACCGCATAGTATGCTGAGCATTGCTATGTCTAAAAGTTATTTTTGTATGATAAAGTTTATTTTTTTAGTATTTTTAAGCTGTATAGGGATGCAGGTTTTTAGCCAAGTAAATACAGCTATACCTAATCCCGCTCAACTAGTATCCCAAACCAAAAAAGAAGTCAATCCTATCACTTGTTCTTTATTTAGCCTTGGGGATAAAAGAAATAGTACGATACCAGGTGATTTAAAAGAATACACCATTTTGAAATTAGATAAAAGAGGATTGGCAAGTTTTGCTCAGCAAAAAGCTCCCTTTTTAGATTTTGCGATTCCACAGCAAGGTCGAAATGATTTAAGGTTAGAGTTGGTTGAAGTTTTTCCTTTTGCTCCTGATTTTACGGTCAAAGAAGCGCCTTCTATGAAGGTAGTAGCAGTCAAAAAGGGTAAACATTACCGAGGTATCATCAAAGGGCAGGAGCGTAGCATCGTTGCTATTTCAATTTTTGAAGATGAAATTACTGGTATGATTTCGCATCCAGCTGCAGCGGGCAATCTGGTTATAGGAAAGTTAGCTGATGCTGAGGATCATATTTTGTATCAAGATCATCAAATCGCGGCACAAAATCCATTTGAATGTGGAGCAAAAGATGGTCAAACCGAATATTCCAGAGATGAGCTCAGCGGAGTACACACTGGGAGTCGAGCACTATCAGACTGTGTGAGACTTTACTTTGAGGTAGATTACGACATTTACCAAAATAAAGGCAATAGTACGGCCAATGTTACTACGTTTGTAACAGGTATTTTTAATCAAGTAAGCACCTTGTATACTGCTGAGCAAATCAATACAGTAGTTTCTGAGATTGTTATCTGGACTCAAGCTAGTCCGTATAATGCAACCACTTCTACAGGTATGCTCAATGCATTTACAGCCTACAGACAAGGGTTTAATGGAGATTTGGCACAATTGCTTTCTTATAAAGCTAGCGGTGGAGTGGCATATGTGAATGGATTGTGTAGTAGTAATCCAGATTATAGCATGAGTTACTCAGGAATCTCCAGTACTTATCAGAACGTACCTACTTACAGCTGGACTGTAGAAGTAGTAGCTCATGAATTTGGTCATTTGTTTGGTTCTCAACATACCCACGCCTGTGTTTGGAATGGCAATAATACGGCGATAGATGGTTGTTATACGACAGAAGGCGGATGTCCCAATCCTGGGCTTCCTCAGGGTGGAGTAGGAGGTACGATCATGTCATATTGCCACCTTACCAATGCTGGGATTAATTTTTCAAATGGATTTGGACTTCAACCGGGTAATGTGATGCGGAGCCGAGTAACGAATGGTAATTGCCTTTCAGCTTGCTCTGGTGGCGGCGGCGGCGGCGGCTCCAATCCTTGCACAGATAATGTGCTCACGCTGCAGGTAAGAACAGATAATTACCCTAGCGAAACAACCTGGGAAATTCGCAACAGTTCCAATGTCGTAGTGTATTCAGGTGGCCCATATTCAGCTCCCAATAGCTTAACTAATGTTTCGCTTTGCTTGCCTACAGGCTGTTACACATTTAAAATCTTAGATAGTTATGGTGATGGAATTTGTTGTCTTTATGGCAATGGATACTACAATATCAAGCAAGCAACAAATACTCTTATCTCTGGGGGACAGTTCGGATCATCGGAGACCAAGTCATTTTGTGCTTCGGGTTCCACGCCTACCTGTACCGATGGTGTACAGAATGGTCAGGAAACAGGTGTAGACTGTGGTGGACCTACTTGCCCAGTGTGTCCTACCTGTACCGATGGTGTGCAGAATGGTCAGGAAACAGGTGTAGACTGTGGTGGACCTAACTGTCCAGCTTGTCCTACCTGTACCGATGGTGTACAGAATGGTCTAGAAACTGGTGTAGACTGTGGTGGACCTAACTGTCCAGCCTGCCCCAATGGAGGAAATAGTACGGTGCAAGTTACAAATATAGGTGGATACTACTTTGAAACAGGCATGGATGGCTGGACTGACGGTGGTATAGATTGCGACAGAGTAAGCTCCACCTTGTCGCCAGAAGGCTTCTTCTCTATCAGGTTAAGAGATAATGAAGGAGAGTTTTCTTCCACCACTTCGCCAGTGTACAACCTAGCTACCTTTGATTCGATTACGGTGGAGTTTAAATATAGAGCCACAAGTTTTGAAGTCAATGAAGATTTTTGGCTTAGGTATTTTAATGGATCTACATGGAGTACCATTAAAACTTATGTGTGGAATTCTAATTTTGTAAATAATACTTTGTACACTCAAAAAGTAAAAATATCTGGACCATTATCCAGTAACAGCCGGATTAGATTTCAAGCTGATGCGGGAGACAATACAGATCAGGTATTTATAGATGCTGTAGTTGTAAAAGCTTACAAGACGACAGGTACTATACCAACCTGCACAGACGGCATCCAAAATGGTCAGGAAACAGGTGTAGACTGCGGTGGACCTACTTGTCCCGCATGCCCTACCTGTACAGATGGTGTACAGAATGGTCAGGAAACCGGTGTAGACTGTGGCGGTCCTACTTGTCCGGCGTGTCCTACCTGTACAGATGGTGTTCAAAATGGTCAGGAAACAGGCTTAGATTGTGGCGGACCAAATTGTCCGGCGTGTCCTACCTGTACAGATGGTGTACAGAATGGTCAAGAAACCGGTGTAGACTGTGGCGGTCCTACTTGTACGGCATGCCCTACTTGTACAGATGGTGTACAGAATGGTCAAGAAACCGGTGTAGACTGTGGCGGTCCTACTTGTCCGGCATGCCCGACTGGTGGCGGAAATATTACTTTGTCAGGTCATTATTTTGAAATTGGCTGGGATGGCTGGGTAGATGGAGGTAGTGATGTCGCAAGATACCAAGGCACGATGTCACCTGAGGGTCAATTTAGTATCAGAATTAGAGACAATTCCAATGAACAATCAGCCACGACATCTTCTATTTACAACCTATCCGCTTATAATTCAGTAACGGTCAGTTTTCAGTTTAGAGCAGAAGGCATGGAAAACGGGGAGGATTTCTGGCTTAGATATTACAATGGAAGCACTTGGAACACATTGGCATCTTTTGTAGCGGGTACACAATTTGTAAATAATCAACTTTATACGGTTACCATCACTACCACAGGAGCGTTGAGCAATGTGGCCAGATTTAGGTTTCAATGTGATGCGTCGGAAAATGACGACATGATCTATATTGATGCAGTTGTTATTGCTGCTAGTTCGGGAAGTAATATTGTGGAGTCGCCAGTTGATATCAAGTTAATACCTAATAGCACAGCTTCTTCAGAATTGAAAGAAGAAGTGATGATTTACCCCAATCCTACGTTGGATTTAATATCGGTAACTTCCGCTGAAAATATTAAAAATATTAAAATATTCAGCACTACCGGTCAGATCATGCTGTACAGTGACACCAATTTTAGCCATATAGAGGTATCAGGATTGCACTCCGGCATGTATATCTTACATATAGAAACAGAAGAAAATTTATATGTTAAAAAGCTTGTAAAAAAATAAGTTTATAACATCCAATTTCTTTTTATTGGAAGTCAACTTTGAGTTCCTATATTAAAAGGGCTGTCTCTTGTGGGAGATAGCCCTTTTTTTGTTGTTTAAAACAATCACTTTCTAAAACTTATTTTTTTCCACTAGGCAACGTTTCTAATTTTTTGAGGGTATTAAGAGTAGGTATTTGTATATTTGTGTATTTACAAAAACCTTTAACACATATTTTAAAGATCATGATTCGAAATGTACTCTTTTATTTGATAATTATTTTAGCTGGATGTTTTACATCTTGTCAGCGAGATGATCAAGATACATCCGAAGTTATAGATGTTATCGTAGAGGATACGGATAAGTTTTTTGATACTAACATCATTGGAAAAGTACAGGATACACAAGGTTTTGATCTTGCTGATGTTAAAGTTTCATTGGGATCTCAGGCAGATTTTACGTCAGGCAACGGAGTGTTTCTTTTTAATAATGTAAAGACCAATAGTGCTGGAAGCTTGCTAAAACTAAGCAAGGCAGGATATTTTGACCAGTATATTTTTGTTACAAAAGATGCTGAACAATATACCAATCTTCAAACTACCTTAAAGCAAAAGTCAAATGCCATAACATTTTCCTCAGCTGATCCAAAAGAAATTAAGATCAATGATCACATAATCTTGCAAATCCCATCCTTTGCATTCGGGGATAAAAATGGGAATTCTCATATCGGGCAAGTACATTGTTATGTAAATGAAGGAGTTGTTCACGGTAATATGCCTTTTATAGATCTCCATTTGGGAAAAGGTATTCTGACTAAAGGGAATAGTTTGCAATTTGTTTTTGAAGCTCAGGATAAATCGATATTGACGGTAAGTAAGCCTTTATTACTCACCACTACATCAGTGGGTTATAAGGTAGCAAGATTAGATAATGCTAAAGGAAAATGGATCGAAAAAGTACCGGTTAGCATAGATAAGCTATATCAAACCCTGATCCAAAGTGATGAGCCTTTAATGATAGGTCAGAAAGAAAAACTTACTAAAGTCAAGACAAGAATAGTAAGCCCTGGAGGCGATGGTGTGTCCTTTACCCAACTCGAAGTGAGCACCTTTGATGAAAATTGGGTATTTACGCCTGATCAAAATGGTTATATAAGTTTTTACGCACCGTCCCAAACTAACTTAATGCTCAAAGTCAAAAGCTTTTCTGGTCAAACAATGGGTCAAAAAACCATCACAACTGGTGATGAATCAGAAAAATTAGAAGTTCCTATACCGTTAAACGAAAGTGACCTCATAGCGGTGAAATCAGATATTTTATCCTGTGATGCCCCAATTTCGACTCAGGATTTGGTCAATGTTTCTCTGACAGGTGGCCAAAAAACCATCCATATCTATCAGTCCCAAAATAGTCAGACTTTTGTAATGCCGTTTTTTCATAAGATAGAAAAAGCGATGTATTTTAGGGGGAAACAGCCAAAATTTTCTATTTCCTTTAGTGGATACCAAAGCCAAAAAATATTAGAAATCAACGCTGCACCACTGTGCATGGAGAAAATTTCTGGGTTTGTCAATATCAATGATATGCCACGTTTTTTTGATAAAAATCAATATAGCATCTTTAGGGAATTTCAGTTGGTAGAGACTTTAACTATATCTGATGTGAGTGGATTTCTGATCTCGATACCTCAAGTCAATGGAGTAGGTTCCTATAAGCCTGATGCTATTATTTTTAACCATCCTGAAATCACGGATTGTATAGGACCGGAATGTATGGATATGACGGTGTACATTGATACATATTCCAAACCTGGGGAACCCGTAAAAGTAAGGCTAGAAGGTATGATAGGCAACAAACGTATCAAAGGCGAGTTTGTAAACATCCTGAAAAACTGAAACCATACTACATCGTGGATTTGAATATTATAGATATTATCAATGGATGCCGGCAAGGTCATCGAAGATCGCAGCAACTGCTTTTTGAGTGTTTTGCTGGGAAACTCCTGACAGTGTCTCGGCAATATACACCCAAAAATCTGGACCCGATGGATAATTTGCAGGATAGTTTCATCAAGATTTTTGACCATATCCAGGATTTTGATCCACAAAGGGGTAGTTTTGAAGGATGGGCGAGGAAGATTGTGATCAATACAGCACTCAAAAAGTTGAGTAAAAAAAGTATTGAAGAAGTAGCCTTGGTTTATGAAGAATTGCCTGCTTTGCTAGAAAATAAAATAGATCATACTGAAGACCTGGAGCAACTCATGCACATCATAGAACAACTCCCTGATGGATACAAACAAGTGTTTTGTCTTTATGAAATCGAAGGATATAGCCATAAAGAGATAGCAGAACAATTGCAAATAAAGGAGGCTACTTCACGTTCCCAACTCAATAAAAGCAAACAACTGCTGAGATCGTGGTTAAGTAAAATAGATCATCCGATAATGTTAAATTTACAATCTGAGTAAGATGCAAGAAAGTAATAAAAATATTAAAAACAAAATAGAGCAGCTTAAAACCTACTCGTCTCCTATAGATCTTCCATTAGAATGGGATGCTTTGGACCGTCGCATGAACCGTAAGAAACGCCGAAAGATTTTAGTATGGTTTTGGCCTTTAATTTTAGGTCTGATGGCTGCTGGGTATCATTATATCAGTGACACAAATTCCAAAGGTGTGCAAGATATTGATATACAAAAAGGGAACAATGAAGCTCATCAGCATGACATTGCTTCCAGTGTTCTTGATGAAGCGGGAAATAAAGTGTATTCATCATCTACAGAACCATCAAAAATAGCTAATCCTTTAAATGAAGCAACTCGTCAGACTCAAACTAAAACGAAAATATTATCGTCCAGTAATAAACAAAATCAGAGATACAACCAACAAAGAAAACTACACATTGAAAGCAGAAATGCCAAAGATAATGGTATGATTAAAGATTTAACTTTGGATCTACTGAAGCCCGATCATATAGTTACTGAAGACATGGTCCATGCAGCACTACATCAAAACGAAGCAGAACAAGACTTTAAAGATATCATCACTATAGATGCTTTGCAGATTACAGCAGTTAATCAAATAAAGAGCCAAGATGGTCATATAACCATCTCGCCATCTGATAATGCTATACCCATGCTGAGTAAGTCAAAGCCCTTTTTCCTGGATTTCAGGTTGATGGTGGGCAAGCCGATTTATGCATACGAAGCTGCAACACATGATGCAGAAATCAATATTGCAGGGAGAAAAGAAAACGAAAAAGCATTGGAATGTTTTGCAAGTAATTTTTCGATTGGGAAAGAGCTTGGCTATCAGTTTTATACCAGTTTCGGTTTGTCATATCAGAGGATCCACGACCGATGGCAAAGCCTTAGGTTGGATACACAGGCTATAAGTATAGAAAATCAGGTCTTGGAACTATATACAAATCATCAAGGCATCACTTCTCAGGTATCGGGTACTAAACAAGGAAGGGATATCATCAAAACCACTCAAACCCGATTTAACACTACTGAAATATTTTCAGGTAGTTGGGCCATCGGTAGATATTTTAATATCAGGAAGATGAGATGGAATGTAGAAGCACATATTTACATACCTTTTAAGACCCAATATCAAGGACAAGCAGTTGATGACCAAGGAAATCTTGTATCCCTGGATCAAATATATAAACCAAACGCCGATATCCAATACGGATTGCATACTTCCTACTTATATCCGGTGTCCGGAAACCTGGCGATATATGGAGGATATGATTATAATTTTTCAAAATTGAAATCTCAGTTGGGATTCCATAGAACACAACATCTTCATTCCCTAACACTGGGTATGAAGTATTTTATCAACCAATAAATTAATTAAAATGAAAAAGAGTTTAACTTTTATCTTCTTATGGCTGTCCATCATCTTGGCAGCACAACCACAAACCGGTACTGTCAGGGTCAATGTAGAAGATGGTTGTGGGCGCGTATTTTCAGCACCCGTTACTATAGATCTGTACCAATTGAACAACAATACACCTGTCAAAATTGCTACTAGTAACACTCATCCTGCAGAATTTACTAATCTGGATAGAGCAGCAAGTTACGAAGTACGTTTATCTTCCAGCGAAGTTAATCAAAGAGAGCCTTCGATCAAAGATATTTATGCTTCTAGAGAAGTGATTTTGGGTATACAACAGATGACGCTACCTTCAGTTTTTGCAGCTGATGTCAACGGTAATGGTGGAGTGTCTACTTTAGATCAAGTGATGATGATGAGGCATATTTTGCAAGTCCAACCTTTAGTGTTAGATAAATGGTTTTTTGTTGATCAACAAAATATTAATATTCTGAGAGCTGAATATTACAATAAAACTTCATTTCAGGGCATTCCGAATGGTGAGCGCAGAATTACCTTTAATGGATACCACCATGGCGCAGTAGAATCAACTATAGTCGCATATTGTGGACCTTGTATTAATGATGCAGAATCCACTACAAAACTTGTTTTTCCCGATATCGATGTTCAGGCAGGAAAGGAGGTTGAGTTTAGTTTGGGCTGGAAAACTCAGCCAAAAGATGGAGGTATGTCTTTATCATTAAAATACAATGATGGATCAATTAAGGGAGTCACATCCGCTTTTCCAACAAACTTTAATCTTATTGATTCCACATCTACGTTAAATTTGATAGTACTGTTTTCAATGACGTCAAATGTTTCTGAGTATGAAGTGGTTAAAATTAAGTTTGTTCCTAATAAGTCTGGAAAACTTATTTCATTCTTTAAGATAAATGACCAGTTTAATAATGAAGTCATGTACAAGGATGCAAATTGTTTGAAAACTTATGGAAAAATCCAATTAGAACTCAAAAAGGGTTGTGAGATTACTTGGCCTCGCGATATTACCATACAAGCTTGTTTTGCAAATATCAATTCTGGTAGCCCTTTAGTTATTGGAGATTGTGTTGATGATATTAAGTTTTCCTACGTAGATCAAGTTTTTGGTATTCCATGCGAAAAAATCCTCCGTACATGGACAGCTGTGAATTTCAAAACTTCAGAAATTTATACCCACACGCAGATTATTACTATTGATCCCACTCAATTTATTACATGTTTTAATAATGTAAATGTTTTAGTCAAGGATAGTGCAATCATTTATGCTGTTGATTTTGTCCAAAATCCTGTGAGTAGCCATATCTATTCATTTTCAGAAATAGACCGTACACAAACTAGCTTGAAGTTGTATAACAAACCACCATATAAAATTGACGTATCAGTTTATGACCTTACAATTAATACGTTCTGTACTATTTCTGTAAATATTTTATCAAATGGTTGTAATGACCCTATAAATATCAAAACTGAGGTATTTGTTACACAAACTGCGGGCACATACATTATTAATGGAGATCTATTTAATGCCGGGAACGAAAATCATTGTAAGGGCATTATCTCTGATTTTCAAATAAAAGCCTTAAATTCACAAAACTATAGTTCACAGCTCACCTATGATTATAATTTATTTAATGGTAAAATGATAAGTTTAAATCTAAGGTATAAAGTGAATGGTGTATGGACTAATTATAATGGTGAAGTTAAAGTAAATTTTGAACCTGATTCCAATCTACCACCTTTCGAGTTTACTTGTTTTGACGACCCTGTAACTAAAAATGAGCTTTTTGAAATCGCATTTTTCTCACCTTCTTTCGAAAATATTTATGCACTTCAAGCTGCTATAAGGCTCAAAGATGCCATATTGGTGGGTAGTAAAAAGAAAGCATTATCAACTATTGCGTTTAATGAAGAATTGAGAGCATTGCGTTTTGTCTGGTATAACCCTCAGGCAACTCCTTTGACTTTGAGTGACAAAGACACTTTGTTTACCTTGACGATACGTCCTACGATATCAGGTAATCTTTCAGACATCATAAGTATTGCTGAAGATATTATGAGATCTGAAGCTATTTTAAACAACTTAGATGGGACTAAAATAGACTTGGTATTTAAGTTTTTAAGAAGGCCTACAGCGACTCAGAATTTAAATGAAGATAGTATGATCGTTTTTCCTAATCCAAGCAACACGGGACAGTTTTTTGTAGAAACGCCACATTTTGATGCCTTGGATATCATGGTCTATGATCAAAATGGTCAGGCTATATGGCCTTCACAAACCATAAATAACAGTGGAAAGATAGCCATCACGATGCCTGAAAATGCGCCAAATGGCTTGTATGTCCTAAAAGCTCAGAATGATAAAGTGCATTCCGTCAGAAAAATAGTGTTGCTAAGATAAGCTAAGATATTAATTGTACTTTGTCAAATTACATCAAAATCAGGTTTCTCACCAATTCGTGGATACCAATGACGCTTGGAAAATAAGAAGGTGTGGAGAGAAAGTGGGTTCGACAATATCGAACCCACTTTCTCTCCCCCAAAAAACTAACATAAATCCTCATTTCGAATGAAATTTATCGACTGAGAAACCCATTTTCACCAAATCACCAAATCACCAAATCAACTGCCTTCATTGCATGACAGCAGTCAGGCCCGATCACCAAATCACCAAATCACAAGGTCACAAGGTCACCAAATCAACTGCCTTCATTTCATTACAGCAGTCAGGCCCGATCACCAAATCACCAAATCACCAAATCACCAAATCACAAGGTCACAAGGTCACCAAATCAACTGCCTTCATTTCATGACAGCAGTCAGGCCCGATCACCAAATCACCAAATCACAAGGTCACCAAATCAACTGCCTTCATTTCATGACAGCAGTCAGGCCCGATCACCAAATCACAAGGTCACAAGGTCACCAAATCACAAGATCACCTAATCACTCATTGCTCACAAAGCCTTTCCATCGCTTCATGTATTCTATAAATGCATCTCCTAAATCGGCATCCCGAAGTTGAGATGTTCGGTATGGAGGGCGTGGTGGCTGATATTCAGGGCTTTTGGCTTGTGTAGGCCAGTCGGCCACACCTATAGCCACTCTACCTAAGGAAACAAAATTAGCACCTAAATCCAGTGCTTTTTGGGCATCTTGGGCAGACCAGATTTCACCCGCTACCAATAGCGGATATTCTTGTCCAAGCTTTTCTCTAAACCAGGAAATGATGGGTTTATTGCTGTCAGGGTATTTTTGGGGAGCTGCAAAACTATCCCATGTGGAGATATCTAGAAAATCTGCCCCATCACCTTGGAGTATCTTTGCCAGTTGAAGGCTTTCGTCAAAGTCTATACCTTTGAAGGAGTATTTATCCTCCGGTGAGATTCGGACACCTATCAGGAAATCTGATGGAACTACCTCTTGGATGCGTTTTAAAATGTACCTTAAAAGTCTGATTCTATTTTCGAAGTTTCCTCCGTAAGCATCTTGTCTTTGGTTGGTAGCGCTACTGATGAACTGATGCAGGAGATACCCGTGAGCAGCATGCAATTCTATACCATCCATTCCAGCCTGATGAGCGCGCACAGCTGCATCCACAAATGCGGCTGTTACATTTTCTATATCTTCTATTGTGCCTTCTTTTACTTGGACTTCTTTGGATCCTACGGTCATCGTGTGTGCTGAAGCACTCCAAGGTGGTACTCCAGTCAAAGATTCAGGTGAGCGTGCACCTCCATGAAATATTTGCACTATCGCTAAACTGCCGCACTGATGTATGCCATCTGCCAATCGCTTAAGTCCAGAAATGTGATCATCATTCCAAATGCCCAACTCTCCCGGCCAGCCTTGTCCTTCCTGAGTTACGTGTGCTGCACAGGTAAAAATAATGCCAAATCCTTCTTTGGCCCGTCGCACCAACCATCGGTATTCATCATCTCCCAAAGTGCCATCATCATGACTTTGACCATTGGTCATCGGGGCCATTGCTATCCGATTAAAACTTGCTTTATTGGTATTTATGAATGTATAGGATTCAAATAACTTCACTATTCTTCTCCTAATCCAGCTAGGTCCAATAAAAACGAATACTCCATCGCAGTCTCCTTCAGACGTTTGAATCTACCTGATGCACCGCCGTGGCCCGTATCCATATTGCAATACATGAGTAAAGGATTTTTATCCGTTTTGAGTTCTCTCAATTTTGCGACCCATTTGGCAGGTTCCCAGTATTGTACTTGTGAGTCCCAATATCCGGTAGTTACCAAGGTAGCAGGGTAGGCTTTGGTCTCTACATTGTTGTAAGGAGAGTAGGACTTCATATAATCGTAATACACCTTATCTTTGGGATTGCCCCATTCGTCAAATTCACCCGTGGTCAATGGTATACTTTCGTCCAGCATGGTAGCTATAACATCTACAAAAGGAACTGCAGCGATTACACCTTTCCAAAGATCGGGACGCATATTCATTACCGCACCCATGAGCAATCCACCTGCGCTTCCACCATTAGCAAACAATTTGTCTTTGGCTGCATATTTTTCTTGGATCAGGTAATCTCCACAATCGATAAAGTCCGTAAAGGTGTTTTTCTTTTTTAGAAATTTACCATCTTCATACCATTGCCTACCCATCTCACTACCACCTCGGATATGCGCTATAGCAAAACCAAATCCTCGATCCAGTAAACTCAATCGGGCAGATGAAAAATAAGGATCCATACTATATCCGTATGAACCATAAGCGTAGAGCAACATCGGTCTAGTCCCATTCTTTTCAAAACCTTTTTTGTATACGATCGATAGCGGTACCATGGTTCCATCAGTAGCTTTAACCATTTTTCTTTCAGATACGTAGTCACCTGCATTGAATGTTCCTATGACTTCCTGTTGTTTGAGCAATTCCAGTTTTTTGGTTTTGACATTATATTCATAGGTTGTATTCGGGGTGGTCAATGATGTGTAATCCAGTCTTAATAGGTCGGTTTCGAAATCAGGGTTGATTCCCGTACCCGTTGTGTAAGATGCTTCTCCAAATTGTACATAATGCTCTCCTTTTCCGCTCCATGGTCTGACTCGGAGTTGTGTAATGCCTTCTTTACGTTCAGAGATGACCATATGATCCTTAAATATATCAATATCTTCTATAAATATGTTTTTATCATATGGCATGAAGTCTTTCCAGTTTTCTTTTGTGGTTGCATTTTCTGTAGTAACCATAATCTTGAAGTTTTGGGCATCGTCTTTATTAGTACGGATATACCATTTATCTTCATAATGACTGATGCCGAATTCTAGTTTCCGTTCTCTTGGCTGAAACATTCTAAACTTCCCTGTAGGATTGTCCGCTTCCAATATTTGATATTCTTGAGACAATGTAGCTGATGATCCTAAAATAAGATATTTTTTTGATTTACTCCTGTAAATGAAGGTAGTAAAAGTTTCATCTTTTTCATGAAAAACGAGTACGTCAGCGCTGGCTGGAGTTCCCAGGGTATGTCTGAAGATTTTGTAGGACCTAAGTGTCTCATCTTGTTTAGTATAAAATACATTTTTATTGTCATTGGCCCATACGATGCCTCCATTAGTATTAGGAATGACATCTGATAAATTATTGCCTGTGGTGAGATCCTTAAATCTTATGGAATATTGGCGTCTGCTTACGGTATCCTCACTGTAGGCCAATATTTTATTGTCGGGACTGACTGTCCTGTCACCAACGGCGTAGTACTCGTAGCCTTTTGCCAGATCATTGACATTGAGCATAATTTCTTCAGCTGCTTCTAGGTTGTCCTTTTTGCGGCTATGGATAGGATATTCTTTGCCTTCTTCGTATCTGGTGATATAAAAATATCCGTTTTCTTTATAAGGTACGGACATATCTGTCTGTTTGATTCTGCCTTTGATTTCTTCAAAAAGCCTAACCTGAAAACTGTCTGTGTGCGACATCATTTTTTCACGATATGCGTTTTCGGCATTTAGATAGTCCAATACTTTTTGAGTTTGTGCGTCAGGTGTTTTGGCATTTTTCTGGTCGTCTGATAATCTCATCCAAAAATAATGATCCACCACCGTATCTCCATGGGTTACCATCTTATGTATGGATTTTTCTGCCGAAGGAGTGGCTATATCTGTTTTACTTAAAAGGACACTTTCTTTATAAATCATATTGCTTGTAGGATTTCCGTTCTTATTATTGCATGAAATCACCGCAAAGATAGTACATAAGGCTATGATAGTAAAATGAAATCTGTTCATTGTATTAAAAGGTTGATTTGATGATTAATAAAGGATCAAATGTATTTTAATATTTTGATAATTTTTAGATTTTTATACTAAATGAATAAAAAAACTAATATTTTGTGACCGTAAATGAATTTAAGCACATCATATAAACAAATATTATCCCTGTCTGTACCTATTATGTTAGGCAGTGCTGCTCAAAATATCATCGTTCTGAGCGACAGTATATTCTTATATCATTATGATTCGGTAGATTTTGCAGCATCAGGTCTAGTAGGCGTATTCTACCTTATCATAGCGAGCATAGGATACGGTTTCTCCCGAGGTGGACAGATTATCATAGCCAGGCGAAATGGAGAACAAAATTATAAAGGGGCAGGGACTGATTTCCAATCACTTTTTTTATTTGAATTGGCTTTGGGTATTGTGCTTTTTCTCTTTTTGCAGTATGGAAGTTCAGCCTTTTTTAGATTGGTCATTAACGACCCTAAGATATTAGAAAAATGTATCGAATATATTTACCCTCGTAGCTTTGGTGTCTTTTTTAGCTATTTAGGTGTATGCTTGATAGCGTTTTATACAGGTATCGCCCGAACAAAATTTATTATTTATGACACTTTGGTGCTCATTACAGTCAATGTCGTGCTTAACTACGTTTTTATTTTTGGTAAATGGGGCTTTGAACCTATGGGCATTGCAGGAGCTGCTTTAGCAAGTACCATTGCTGAGGTTGTAGCATTTGTTGTTTTCGTAGGCTATATGATCTTTGATCAGTACAATCTCAAATATGAACTGCTTTCTGTTCATAGATTGTCCATCAAAGATATTGTTAATATGTATAAAATCTCCATACCCATCGTTTTTCAATCGATATTGGGTATTGGGTCTTGGTTTTTATTCTTCAGTTTTATAGAGAATGTAGGAAGGCAAGAATTGGAGATTTCTAATCTGATGCGCACCGTGTACCTTATTCTTTCTATTCCTTGTTGGGGATATGCTGCGGGTATCAATACTTTAGTGAGCGGGTTCATTGGACACAAAAAGAGGCAGGCAGTTATGCCGATGATTATTAAAACTACTAAACTCAATTTATTGACAACGCTATTGATAGCATTGCCCGTTGTATTGTTTCCAGAGTTTTTCCTTTATCCGCTTTTTGGAAAGGAAGATATGACCTTGATCTTATTGTCCAAGCCTTATATGCCCGTTTTGTTGGTGATTCTCACCGTTTTTAGTGTAGGAGGTATCTTCTTTAATGGCTTGATTGGTACCGGACATACCCAAACTGCCTTACGAATTCAGACTATTTTTACTGTCGTCTACATCGTGTATAGCTATATCATGATTAAGGAATTTTATTTTGGCCTTCATTGGGCTTGGGCAGCAGAAATATTTTATTGGGCGGGTATTACGATTATGTCCATTTTGTTTTTAAGGACTAAAGAATGGCATTTTCTAAAGTTTTAAGCTATTTGATGTATAATTTGATGCATTTTACAAAAGGAATTCCACCCGTATTTGATGTTTAATTTTACTCATTGGAAACCTTATAAAAGCTATAGATATTTTACCTTTTGAAGCTCTAAAATTTTGGTTTTCATTTTTACTCAATGTATGTTTTAAACATTATCAACATATTTTTTATTTATAATATTCGTAATAAAGCTAATTTGTGGCAAAATCGGAAATGAGTTTTTTCGAAATGAGTTTTTAAAAAATTAAAAGTGATGTAGTATGCAGAGAATTTTTTTTCATGACAAAAACCCTAATAAAAGAGATCTTAAGGAAGTAGCTGAGCGGATCAATGCTGGAGAAATAGTGATTTTTCCTACGGATACCATATATGCGCTAGGCTGCCTTATGACCAATAAGCCAGGGATAGAACGGATTTGTAGGATATTGGGTAAAAAAGAAAAACAAGCCAAAATGTCTTTGATTTGTCCCAATATCAGCGTGATATCTCAGTATACCCAACAGATAGACAATAATGTATTTAAAACTATGAAACGCTATTTGCCTGGACCTTATACCTTTATCCTAAAGTCCAACAACTATGTGCAAAAATTTTTTAAGAACAATAAGGAAGAAATCGGCGTACGTATTCCTCAAAGTGAAATTTTGGATGGTTTACAGGAGTTCTTGATTGCACCGCTGATATCTACGTCTCTTAACACATATGAAGATGTGCAAAAGTATTTTATAGATCCTGATGAAATTGAACAAACTTTCCAACATCATGTAGACATTCTCATCGATGGTGGCCTAGGTGACCGTGCTGAATCTACGATCTTGGATTGTACGCAGGAAGAAATAGAATTAATCAGGGAAGGTAAAGGCGCTGTAGATTAAATCTTATTTTTGATATTAAACAGACAACAAAAAAGCCAAATCCAATATGACTTGGCTTTCTTTATTGTTTTAATCCGCATTATGTATTAGAAAATCCCTGACTAATCTATGGTAGGACAAGGCAGATGTTTTGAAGCTAATATGTTACAATTCTAAAACCCAAAACCAAGATAGTTTTAGAATCTTTGAGCGAAGGAAATACTTACAATCAAATTTCAGATAAAAATGGTTATCTCTAGATTGTATCAGATTTCATATCAAAGAGATTGATACAGTACAGGGTATAAAAAACAAAGGTGCGCTTAGATGTATGTATCTCGGAGGACATGCAGTCTAGTAACCTATAGTAAAATATCTATACAAACATAAGTATCTGTTTATTGACATATAGAAATGTATATCTTACTTTTGTGATATAAAAATTTTAGCAGTGTCAAATTTACAGGCTATTTTAGTAGTCGATGACCATCAAATTGTTTTTAGTGGGATAAAATTTATTTTTCAAACTAGTGAGTTGGAATTTGACCTGCAACGTTGCAAAAACGGGGATGAAGCTATTGATATATTGCGAAAAAATACCTTTGACCTCATCATTATGGATGTCAATCTTCCGGATACCGATACGTATCAATTGATTCATTTGATCTTAGGTCTGTATCCTACACAAAAGATATTGGTATTTAGTATGAGTGCTGAGGAGATGTATGCCAAACGATTTTTAAAATTGGGTGCCATGGGCTTTGTCAGCAAACAATCTAGTAATGAAGATTTTGTTTTTGCTGTAAAAAAAGTTTTGAGTGGAGATAGGTATCTGTCGAATTACATGATCAAGGCTATGACAGATGATGCGCTTTATGGACAAAATGGAAACATTTTTGAAAAACTTTCTCCGAGAGAATTTGAAGTCATGACCCATTTTCTGAAAGGTAATACCAGTAAAGAAGTTGCTAATATTACCAACCTTCATTCTTCTACCATAGGTACTTATAAGTTTAAGATATTTGATAAACTAGGAATCAAAAACATTTTGGAACTTCAGGAGTTGGCACGAGTTCATGGGGTAAAATGATATTTGATAAATTGACAAAAAGAATAGCACTCGTAAACATATGAACAAACTAAAAAATTCCTTCATTGGATTACGATAGTAATGTCCGTCTTCATTTGATTTCGACATTCAATCTTGTACATCTTCCTGCAATATATTGTAACAGATCAGCCTCTCACAAGAACTCAATCTACTCATTATTATTACATATTCCTTATCTTTATGGTAAATTAAACCCGGATTATGCGTTAGAACTTTGTCATAGCCTGTCTCGCTTTAGCGGGAAGAAGCTAAAATGCAACCAGCCTGACCACTACATGGTAGGCGGGCAGGTAAATCGGCTATTTATATTTTAAAAGCGTAGCACCGCTACGGTTACAGAAGAAAAATAGTCCGCCGCGGCGGATTCTGATTTGCAGACCTTGTCGAGCCAAAGGCACAAAGTTTAGCTTCGGAATACCTGCCTCGCCGTACCGTAGGGCAGGCAGGGATTTTCTAATGCATAATCCGGGTTGAAATAATGAACTACAAATCTAGGTATAAAATACTTAAAAAAAAAGTTGGGATTATAAAAATCCCAACTTTCTAATAATTAACAAATCAAATCATTTTATTAAAATCCAATGACTGCTTCGACTACAACTCCTGAAAACTTACCTTCATTTCTATAGTCAGCCCATGGGAAATCTTTATACTCTTGACTGGTATACTCCACTTTCAACAACATATTTTTAGTAGGAAAATAACCTGCTGAGAAAGAAAGTCTATTAATACCCACTTTTGCTTGTGCACCATTTGTAAATCCATTGGCAACATCACTTGCTCCATATCTCAAACCGTTAGGTTGACCTGTTGCATTGACCATTCTAGCTCCTACATAAACTTGTTCATCTTTCAAGAATCGATATACTACCTCTCCATAAAATTGTGTCCAGTCACGTTTTGCCCATTCTTTGGTTCCTGCTGTGGTCAAAGTATCTCCATAAACAGATCCGCTCAATAAATCAATACCACCTTGTATCTCTAATCCTTTATATTTTACAAAAGGGCTGATGTTGATAGTTGTCAATCTATTGGCTACTCCTGGATCAAATCTACCTGATGTAAAATTGGCAGCAGCACTAGTTGCGGTACCACCCACTTGGGCTGCTTCCATCACGCTAAACCAATGTGAACCTGTTCTATCACCTGCAAATAATGTATTTCTTTGAATGTTTGAGTTGTTGTATACTGATGCAGAAAGTCTGTATCTTAAATCTTCTGATGTTTTATCATAAGCTACTTTTGCAAAAATGGATGGGCTCTTTTTAGTTGGAACTACACCAAAATTATTTTTAGCATCTGGTAAATCCGCAACGTTACCGTTGATAAACCCTGAGGTCATACCTACCATCATCATGATGTTATCTGTAGGGAAAGCGTATAGCTCACCACCGATTTCTGTTGTAAATGCATCCAAAATCAAATTTTCAGTAAATGGATTAAACATCGTATTACCACCATCACTTCTTCTGTGCTGGAAATCACCATAATTAGGCTGGAAGTGACCGATCTTCACTCTCAAATACTTAGTAAACCATTCAGGATTATTGAACATAGGCAATTTGTCGATTTGGATGTATCCACCTTTTACCCAAAATTCAGAATGGTGACGTGAAGACATATAGTTTTCCAAAAACACTCTGATACCATCCCCTATTTGAATATCAAAATTTAGATTGGCCATAGCCAAATTAAATCCATTCAAGTTGGAAGTCAATGAGTCTTGAGAGTTTATCGTTCCAAAAAGAAGGTTTCGATTTAGTTTATTAGTAGCTGATGTAGCCACATAATTAGCTTTGTTTTTACTCTGAAATCTTTGGTAATCTTGAGTGAAAGACCCGCCGATTCTGATCTTAAAACCATCATAGGCATTCTGTTCCATTTTGGATGGTTCAAAGACATTAATACCCGTCTTATCATAGGCTCGAGTATACTGGATCTGGGCTGAAATATTTGTAACAAACATGGTTGCCATCAGCAAGCTTAGAATTTTAAATAAGGATTTCATATTGTTTGAATTAAAAGGTTAAGAAAAATATTGTTTGAATTAAAAAATTATAATTTATCTGTTGAGTACTGCGTCAAAATTTAAAACGACATCGTTTCCAGTTTTGACAGCACCAAGCATAAATGAAGGTGGTTCCATACCAAAGTCTTTCATACTGATTTGCTTTTCTCCTTTGATAGCATAGCTATTATCGTTGATACGTTTTGCTTGTGTCACTAACTCAGTGTCCAAGGTTTTTCCAGCAATAGTTAACTTGATTATTGCTTTGATCGTATAGTTTTTGTTATCCTTAGTAGATACTTCAGCGCTTTTGAGTGTTGCTGTAATATTGGGAGCCTTATCTGTTTTTAAAGCTTTGTAAGCATTTTTATCCATGCCATCTTTTCCACTCTTAAGTGACTTGGATGACACGGTAAAGTTCAAGGTGGTCAAATCTATGAGATTTCCTTTGGCATCTTCTACAAAAGTAGCGGTACAATCACCAACTCCGGACTTCATTACCCAGTCATGCATGGTTGAAGTACCTGATACACTCAGAGAAATATTGTTTTTGGTAGAAAACTTGGTTTGTGCATTTGCACTGATACAAAATCCTAAAAACATACCTAGTAAGGTGATCCTGGATATTGTTTTGAACGTTCTCATTATTTTAAATTTTTGCTGTTATTGAATTATGACACAAGATTAGAGATATTTGAAGTCCTCAAATATGACTTCAGACATACTTACCAATGATTTGTATCAGTAAATTGCATTGGGGAGCAAGCAAGGAAAGTGGCAAATTCAATAATTTAATCACTGCCGGTCAATAGCATACATATATCATATAGTTCTTATGTCTGACATGGTTAAGTCATACATTCGATATAGCTTTGATAATTAATTTAGTAAAAAACTGAACGTGTGAAGAGTTTATATGGAATAATTACTTACCGTTAATTATAAAATACATTTATTCTTCTTCCTGTACAGAAGGCGGGTACATGGTCTTAAGATTTTTAAACATAGCATCTACTTTGTACATTTCATCAATAGTTTCATCAAAGTAAAAGAAAATCTGGGGTACGCGTCTCATTTGGTTTTTGATGCGCACTACAAGTGCTTGT
This sequence comes from Aureispira sp. CCB-QB1, assembly GCA_945870185.1. Lineage (GTDB taxonomy): Bacteria > Bacteroidota > Bacteroidia > Chitinophagales > Saprospiraceae > OLB9. The sequence continues at coordinate 84,239 of CAMBRK010000008.1, forward strand.
TTGAGCACATGAGTGTGTTTGATGACTTTTTGCAGCACCAACTCTTTATCGCCTGCATTAAATATGCTAAGATAGACTTTGGCTTGTGCCATATCCGGAGTGATTTTTACTCCGGTGACTGTGACAAATGCAGTACCATAAATATAAGGACCTTGCTCCTGAAAAATAGGTGCAAAATTTCTTTTGATTAACTCTCCTAACTGCAATTGTCGCTTACTATCCATTGATTTCTATTCCGAACTGCAAAGATATGAATTTTCAACCGCTTTCAATAAATTATACTTAAACTATAAATTGAAAATATAATCAAACTTTTTTTTGAAAGCACACACTGCTACTTACATCTATATACTGATCATAGTTGGGTATCCTCTGGTAACCACACTTTTCGTATAACTTGATCGCTGGCACCATATCACTTTTAGTCTCTAGTATACATCGAGAGTATCCGAGTTCTTTGGCCCATTGTTCTAAAGTAGTTATGATTTGCTTTGAAATGCCCAATCCACGCGCGTCAGGTATGACATACCTTCTTTTGACTTCCATCGTTTTGTTATCCCAAACCTTGATTGCTCCACAGCCTACGGCCACTGTATCATCCATGGCGACTATGACATGTTGAATGGCATCCACTTTATTAAATTGAGCAAAAAATTCATGCGCGGATCCGTTCCTTATGGCCAATTGTTTGTCCAGTTCACTGACTAATTGTAAGAATTTTGGATTTTGTGAAGTGGTTTTCGTAATGGTGAACATAGTTGTGTTAAATGATTTATTGGTATTCAACTCTTGATCATGTACACGTTACCTTGGTATGGTTTAGCGATTTTACCAAATCTTAACTACTAATCTTCCCAATCATACAACTAACGTAGGACGTAGCCGTAGTCAATCCTGAACCCATACCTGGTAGAGGATAGCCCATAGTATGTAGTTTTCCTACTATATCTTTTTCATCTATACTGCCTGATACCTTAACAGAGCCTTCTGACACATCTACTTCGACGGTATCTACACCCTTCATTTTTTGGATAGCTGATTTTATAGTGTGCGCACAGCCGCTGCATTTAATATTTTCGACCTTGATTTCCATTTTGACATATTAAAGTTAAATAACGAAACTAGCTATTAAAATTTAAAAACATCTTTCTAAGTGTACTTAGGTTAGTTTTCAGTAATTAAATCTTGTCAGATAATAAACGTTATGGATGGAGTAATAGTTTCAACTAATAAAAAAGGGACTCTGAAAAAATTCAAAATCCCTTTGTTTTTGTCGGACGCGTATATTTTTATCTTACTGAATCTACCACAGCTTTGAAAGCATCAGGATGATTCATGGCAAGATCTGCAAGTACTTTTCTATTTAATCCTACTTCTTTTTGAGTGATAGCATGGATAAACTTTGAATAAGAAAGACCATACATTCTGGTAGCGGCATTAATCCTTGCTATCCATAATCTTCTGAAAGCTCTTTTCTTATTTTTTCTGTCTCTATAAGCATACAGATATGCTTTTTCCAAAGCATTTACTGCAACAGTATAGACTTTACTTCTAGCTCCAAAGTAACCTTTGGCAGCTTTAAGGACTTTTTTTCTGCGTGCTCTTGAAGCAACTGCATTAACTGATCTAGGCATATTAATTTGGTTTTAGTACAATACAGGGATCATGGATTCTTTAAGACCTGTATTCTCGTTAAAAAATAAAATTACTTACAAAGCAAATTTTTGACTTTAGCATAGTCAGCGTCGCTCACTAAGGTGCTACCCAATAATCTGGTCTTTGCTTTATTTGATTTTTTTCTCATCAAGTGACGTGCATTAGCCTGAAATCTTTTAATTTTTCCAGTTCCTGTAAAGCTAAAACGCTTTTTTGCACTTGAATGGGTTTTCATCTTTGGCATAAAAAAAATATTTAAGGCCGCAAAGGTAATAATAATTTTATATTCACACTATTTAGCGACGATTATTTTAAAAGAAAATTGCAATAATTAGAGCCTGAAACTGCTTTTTTGGTTATACTTTTTTCTTTTTGGGAGCTATCATAACGATCATTCTTTTGCCTTCTAGTTTTGGAAGTTCTTCGGCTGCTCCTAGTTCTTCCAATTCTTTGATAAATTTAAGCAATATCAACTCTCCTCTATCTTTGAAAACAATAGCTCTACCTTTGAACTGTACATAAGCTTTTATCTTCTCACCATCTTCCAAAAACTTAATCGCATGCTTGACTTTAAATCCAAAATCATGATCATCAGTATTAGGTCCAAATCTAATTTCTTTGATAACTGTTTTTGCAGTTTTGGCTTTCAGCTCCTTCTCCTTCTTCTTCCTATCATAAATAAACTTTTTAAAGTCTATAATCTTACAAACGGGAGGATCTGCATTGGGGCTGATTTCTACCACATCCATTTCCAGATCTTCAGCCCATCTGATGACTTGATTTGTACTGAAAATACCTGTTTCAATGGGTTTTCCTGCTAATTCGCTTATCTCATCAAAGTTATCCCCTACTAATCTTACCTTAGGGCATATGATTTCTCTGTTTAAACGATAATTGTATTTTTCATCCTGAACTTTGTTCTGTGGTTGAACTCTTCCTTTTGCCAAATGCTTTTTGTTTTATTTTGAAATTATTCGCAAATTTATAAATAAAAATGCTTTAAATGTTTTTATGAACGACGAATTTTAAAAATTTATATTTACAAGTGTAAACTTTACTGAAATATATGTTAGATTATAACAAAAAAACTGCTCAATTTACAATGCATCTACAATTCCTAAAATGGTCACTTCGATACAAATTCCTACTATTTTATGTCTTCGTGGGTACTAGCTTCAGAAACCAAGACTACTTTCAATCCTGATTGGTCATCGTTAATATCTGCTAAAAGTTTTGCTCCTTTCTCTGGATTTTCATTTAAGATAAACTCTGCAAGTGGATCTTCTATATATTTCTGAATAGCCCTATTGAGAGGTCTTGCACCAAACTGTGGGTCAAATCCTTTTTCGGCTACAAAACTTTTGGCTTCTTCAGTCATACTCAGCTCAAACTCCAAGTTATTCATCCGTTTGAACAAATGAAGCAGATTGATGTCGATTATTTGGAATATATGCTCTTTCTCTAGGCTATTAAAGATGACTACATCATCTATACGATTTAGAAACTCAGGTGAGAAAGTCTTCTTTAAAGCTCCTTGAATGACTGCTTTAGTATTTTCCTCTGAATTCTCAACTCTAGAAGAAGTAGCAAAGCCCAAGCCTTGGCCAAAATCTTTGAGTTGCCTGACTCCAATATTTGAAGTCATGATGATGAGTGTGTTTTTGAAATCCACCTTACGACCCAAACCGTCGGTCAACTGACCATCATCCAATACTTGCAGCAAGATGTTATATACATCAGGATGTGCTTTTTCTATCTCATCCAATAAGATTACTGAATATGGCTTTCTTCTTACCTTTTCAGTTAATTGACCACCTTCTTCATAACCAACATATCCCGGAGGCGCTCCTATAAGTCTAGAAATACTAAATTTTTCCATGTACTCTGACATGTCAATACGAATCAACGCATCTTCCGAATCAAACATATATCTGGCTAAAGCTTTGGCTAATTCTGTTTTACCCACACCTGTAGGTCCTAGGAAAATGAATGAACCTATCGGTTTGGAAGGGTCTTTGAGTCCTACCCTATTTCTTTGAATAGCTTTGGTCACTTTGATGATAGCTTCACCCTGACCAATGATCATACCTTCCAAATCCTTAGTCATTTTGACCAATTTATTGGACTCACTTTGAGCGACCCTTTTTACTGGAATACCCGTCATCATAGAGACTACCTCTGCTATATCATCTTCATTTACAGGATACTTTCTTGATTTTGACTCCTCTTCCCACTCTTCTTTGTTCTGCTCCAACCTTCTTAGTAACTTAGATTCCTGATCTCTGAGGTCCGCTGCCAATTCATACTGCTGGCCTTTGACGGCTTGATTCTTTTTCTCTTTGACGGTTTCGATATCTTTTTCGAGATCTTCTATATATTTGGGAACATGAATGTTTTTTAAGTGCGTCCTAGCTCCTACTTCATCCATCACATCGATAGCTTTATCTGGAAAAAAGCGATCTGAAATATATCTTTCGCTTAGTTTCACACAAGCTACTACCGCGTCGTCAGAATAACTGACATTATGGAAGTCTTCATATTTATTCTTGATATTGTGGAGGATATGGATGGTCTCTTCTGGACTAGGTGGATCGACGATTACTTTTTGAAATCTTCTATCTAGAGCTCCATCCTTCTCTATATGCTGTCTGTACTCATCCAATGTAGATGCCCCTATACATTGCAACTCACCACGAGCCAAAGCTGGTTTAAAGATATTGGATGCGTCTAGTGAACCCGTTGCACCTCCTGCACCTACGATGGTATGAATTTCATCAATGAAAAGTATAATATCCCTTGCTTTCTCTAGCTCTGTCATGACGGCCTTCATTCTTTCTTCAAACTGGCCCCTATACTTGGTACCTGCGACGATAGCAGCTAAGTCGAGCATCACCACTCGCTTATTGAACAATGTTCTGGAAACTTTACGCTGCAATATGCGTAATGCCAATCCCTCAACTATGGCCGTCTTACCTACACCAGGCTCGCCGATGAGGATAGGATTGTTTTTCTTCCTTCTCGAAAGAATTTGAGAAACTCTCTCTATCTCTACATCTCTACCTATGATAGGATCTAGTTTACCTTCTTCCGCAAGCCTAGAGACATCTCTTCCGAAATTATCTAAAACTGGAGTTTTGGACTTGGAGGAACTTTTTCTAGTAGAGCTGTACTGATCGTTATCTTCGTCATCGGCTGGAAATCCTGAATCAGATGAAGTATGACTTGTAAAATCTGGTGCGGACGGATCCTGTTCTTGACTTACATATTCCATCTCAGTTCTGAATGCTTCGTAATCCACATTAAAATCATTTAATATTTTGTTGGCTGTGTTTTCTTCATGCTTGAGAATGGACAACATCAGATGCTCAGGCTTAATTTCTTCACTTTTATATACTTTGGCTTCCAAACTAGTAACTTTGAGTACTTTTTCAGCATGTTTATTTAATGGGATACTACCATAGTTGGACCCCAAATCACCTTCATGTCTTATAGCGTGTGCCTTTTCAATCTTCGATTTCAGCTCATTGATATCTACTTCTAATGAATCCAAAACCTTGAATGGCAGACTGTCTTTTTCATGTATCATACCTAATAAAAAATGCTCTGTTCCGATGTAATCATGTCCAAGCCTGATGGCTTCTTCCCGACTCAATTGGATGATTTTTTTAACCTTAGGTGAAAACTTTCTATTATTCATTTGAATATTTTTCTTTCGATATATTTATTAAAATACTTAATCAACTACTACTATCAACAAAACTATGCCATTTAAATTGGCCTGCTCTTTTGTCACACATCACTTCATCTAATCAAAGGTAATATATATTCTTGCAAATTTAATAACTTTATTTTACATGAATGATATATATTAGTTAAAATTTATCTATTTTGACTTCAAATATAATTGTAAACTTTAATTTCAACCCGCATTATGCATTAGAAAATCCCTGCCTGCCCTGCGGTACGGCGAGGCAGGTATTACATGCCGAAATACCTGCAAAATAAGGCGCTCCGCTAATTTTCGCTCACTCACCATAACTTGTACCGCCACAGCGGTAGTGGTGACTAACGCCAAGGCGTCACACAGTATGATTCGCTCGGGGAAATTCTTATTTTACCTGCCCGCCTACAACGTAGTGGTCAGGCTGGTTGGTCTTTCGACCTTCATTACGAAGTTCTAACGCATAATGCGGGTTGAATTGAGCCTAAACATAAAATAAGTTTGATAAATTCACTCTTTCAAATAAGTGCATAAACAAACTCATCATACATCAACGGAAGTCCTTTCGATTTTACTAACTCATTAATAACCGCCATAAAGGTTGAATGTTTGTAAGAAAATGTTAAAATCATCTTTATTTATTAAATTCCTTGAAAAATTAACCTTTGTAGTGTACTTTTGCCCTCCAGATTTTATAAAATGCCATTTGAAGCATTTTTAAATATTTTAAAATACACTTTAACAAAAGCGATCATCATGAAATTTTCAGTTGACAAAACAGATAGATATACCATTTTCAAGCTTAATGAAGAAAATCTAAATTCATTTATGGCTCCAGACTTGAAGTCTGAGTTTGTGTTGCTAAGCAATGAAGGCGTAAGAAATTTAATTCTTGATTTATCAGAAGTAAAATACGTCGATTCGTCAGGTTTAAGCGCCATTTTGACAGCGAATAGGCTTTGGAAAGATTATGGATGCTTTGTATTAACCGGTGCAGTACATTCAGCTGTTAAGAAATTAATAGAAATATCGAGATTGGAGTCTATACTTAACATAGTACCTACGGTAGAAGAGTCCATTGATTATGTTTTTATGGAAGATATCGAAAAAGAGCTTACTGCAGAAGATGAATAATAAATATTAGTAATTAACATAAAAAAAGGGTTTGACTTCTATAATGAAATCAAACCCTTTTTATTTTTATGATCAAAAGATCAATCTGCTGTTCTGATGGTCGTGCTCTCCTGAATCCAGCATGGCACAAAAAAACTTCCACCCGCTTTAAGGTTTCTAAAAAAGATATCCTCCTTTTTGGGCATATACTGAATATATCTATTGATCAATGCATTGGCTTCTCTAGATGCAGAAGGGTCTACATTTTTGGCTTTGGTCCACATATCTATGGCAGGCCATGTCACTATCTGACTTTCCCAGCCACGACCTGTACCGCACAACGGACCACTCGATGCGTAAAGGTTTCCAATGAGTAAGTATGGATCTCCCCAGTTTGATTTTTGTTTTGCTGCGTCGAGTGCATATTTCCTAGCTTTGGGATAATTCTTAAGATCTCTGTAGTAAATCTTGGCAATCAAAAGTAGGTATTTGGCCTTGGTTTCGCTGTCTGTAGCTTGTGATATACACTTATCGTAGGAGTCTATGGCTTTTGAATATTTTCCATTGTTATAATCTTCATATCCTTGTGCCGCACAGCTCAGTGCCGGTGGTGCCACATAACACTTGGAAGCTTTAGCATTTTTCACTTCTTTAAATTGGACATTATCAGCGGGGCAATTTCCTCTCAGCATATTAGCATAAGCTACATTGATAACTTCGCAGCTATCAGGATAAAGTTTGTAAAGCGCGTGGTATTTTTTAGAATAATATGCACAATCATAAAAATCGTCGACACCTTCCAAGGCTTCTAACCTAACCGGTGCATACTCGTTTATGATTTCCCAAGATTCACATTGTTTGCCTTTGCAAGTAGACCTTCCTTGTTCTATAGCAGCGAGGACAAGGTCAGCATACTTTTTGCCTTCTTGCTGACTGATCTTTCCGTCCACTATTCTATCATAGAGTAGTTTGGTAAAAGGATTGATGACAAAATAATCGGCATTTTTTCCTTTGACATCCAGATTTGATTTTAAAAGTTGGAAAGTTTGGTCTTCACTTCCATAATTCTGAAAATAATAAAAGTAATCAAAACCTTTTAACCCATTCACATAGGCTTCGTCGCCAAAACATTCTTTTCTTTTGTCATAGATCATCATGATCGTATCCACATACGATTTCTGGAGCAACTGATCTGTTGTGTTGTTGTACAGCTGCCTGTAGATATTGGCCCCATCATCAAAATGAGATTTGACTTTACCATTGGAACCCGGTGCCAAAGTATATGCTAGCTTCCACTGCTTGAGCGCTTCAGGCAAGTTATTGGACTTTAGAAAATCTTTGTAGATGACGAAAGCCGTTTCTGCTCGTTCCTTATCATAGCCAGGCAAGTCACTAAAAGTGGTACAAGGACTTTTGGGTTCTTGTTTTACAGGATTATTGACTACAACATCTTCTTTTGGGGTTACATCTTTGATTTCAGTAAGCTTGGGTGTACAAGATATCACCGAAATAAGCACCACGAGTAAAAAGGACCATATTTTTTGCATTTTTGAAATGTTATTTTGTTTAAAAAGGTTGTCATTATGACTTTCTCATTATGTTAACGTCACAATACAGCACAAAAGTATTCAAAAATTTTTATAGCTAAATAACAACAGTAGTCATAAACTTAAAGTTGAAGGTATTCATTGATCAAATCTGCAAATCAATCGTTATTGCTATCTACTTTACCTTTTTATCCTTATAGCCGATCAACCTATAATTCAGCCCCACAGTAAAACCTTGATTATTTTCCCAAACCGAAGATACTTGACTATCTAAACTCTCCTCCGTGATTAAATAAAACAACCTTGCAGCTACCCCAATTCTTTTCCAACTATAATCTATGACAAAAGATGCGGTGTATAAATTATTGTTGGAAAAATAACTATTTTCACTCTCTCTAAAATAATATTTTTCAAATAAATAAGAGTCCAACTTATTGATCAAGCCTATGCCTGCCCCTACTTTGACTCGTTTTATAGGTTCATACAGTAGATCTACATTGAAGGTCAATTCCTGATTATAAAGTATAGCATACTTCAAATCAGGTACTGAAGTATTTACCAATTTGGAATCAATATCGTGTTTCCAAACATAAGCTAATCGGGCTTGGGTATATAATTTGGGGAATATTCTGACCTCACCCATAATCCCTGCAAAATATTCTATTTTATTTTGATTCACTCCATTTGATAGTGCAGTAAAAAGATATGGTCTGCTATAAATACCTACCTCAGGAGCTATAGTAATTTGTGCAGAAACTGATTGAGAGAATAAAAAAACAACAATAATAAAAATAATTTTTGGCATAATATAAATCATTTAACGTCATAATGCACCGTAAAAGTATTCAAAATTTTATAGCTAAATAACAAGTGTCGTTAGAAACTTAAAGATGTACACATCAATGGTCAATATCTGTGAATCAAAATTTATTGCTATTTCTTCTTTTTATCTCTATACCCGATCAACCTATAATTCAGCCCAAAGGTAAAACCTCTATTATTTTCCCAAACCGCAGATACTTGACTATCTAGATTCTCCTCCGTGATCAAATAAAACATTCTTGCAGCTATCCCAATTCTTTTCCAGCTGTAATCTATGACCAAGGAAGCGGTATATAAATTATTACTTGAAAAATAACTATTCTGACTTTCTTTAAAAAAATATTTTTCAAACAGATAAGAATCCAACTTATTGATCAAACCTATGCCTGCCCCAACTTTTACGCGTTTAATAGGTTCATACAACAGGTCTACATTGAAGGTCAATTCCTGGTTATACAGTATGGCATAATCCAAATCAGGTTGTGCGGTAAGTACCAAACCGGAATTAATATCGTGTTTCCAAACATAAGCTAGACGGGCCTGGGTAAATAATTTGGGAAGTATTCTGACCTCACCCATAACCCCTGCAAAATATTCTATTTTATTTTGATTCACTCCATTTGATAGTGCATCAAAAAGATATGGTCTGCTATAAATACCTACCTCAGGAGCTAAAATAATTTGTGCTGAAAGGGATTGGGAGAATAAAAAAACAACAAGAATAAAAATAATTTTTGGCATAATATTTATTTTTTTAAGTCACATTACACCGCAAAATTATTCAAAAAATGGTATCCAACTTATTTCATCCTTAAAAAACTTATGATGTGATCAAAATTTCCCTACTTGAATATTAGGTTCGATAAACTTACTTAAAACAATATTTCATAATATCATGATTGGTTATAATCCCGGCCAACTGATCACCATTGAGTACAGGTATAGAGTGTATTTTATTGGCCAAAAATATATCTGCTGCCAATCCTATGGTATCTTCCGTATCTAATGTGATCGGATTTTCTGTCATCATATCTTGAGCCAAAATTTGCGAACGGTCAGGAAGAACACCTTGGTTTACGGCATTTTTATAGATGGTGAGCAGATCATTTTTGCTGATGACTCCTTTGAGCGTATCGCCTTCAGTCACGAGTATGTGATGTATGGCCATGTTGTCAAAAATTTCCTCCACTTTAAGCATCGTGTCATCAGGACGGACGAAGACAATCTTGGATGATTTTATTCTTTTTACAGGTATCTCGGTATTCATAATATTAATTTTATGAGATAAAAGTAAGCAGAATAACATTGTTATAAATTGACCTATATTATGCCAAATGATGATTTAAAGCATTACACTAATCATAAATAAAAAATTATCTCACCCATCATTAGATTGGATTTAAAACTGTCAACCATTGGCTCAATCAATCATTGACTCATTCAAACATTGACCTAAACTATCTAAACCCAATAATCGTACCTGAAGGGATGACCGCGTTTTTGTTCAGCACGACAATACCTTTTTTGATGACGTAATGTTCTGTTTCCAAATCTTCGAGTGCATCATGACCTCTGATGATGACATTGTCTCCTATTCTGACATGCTTATCGATAATGGCGTTTTCGATGTAGCAATCCTTGCCGATACCCATAGGAATTTTGTTTGGATCTGCTAGGTCTTCTAGGGATTCAAAATAATCATTACCCATGATATAGGCATTTTTGATGATAGTACCATAGTCTATACGAGACCGGATACCCAAGATTGCATTCTCCACCAACTTAGCCTGTACAATAGATCCTTCGGCCACGATAGCTCGGGTAAAAGTCACACCTGAAAACTTAGCCGGCGGCAATAATCTGGGCCTGGTAAAGATTTTGTTTTCATTATCAAACATATTGAACTCCGGAATATCATTGGTCAATGCAATATTGGCCTCAAAAAACGACTTGATATCTCCTATATCTGTCCAATAACCGTCATAAGCATAGCTGACCACATTCATGCCCCGATTGATAGAGTCCGGGATCAATTCCTTACCAAAATCAACAGCCTTAGGGTTTTCATTCAGTAATACCCGAAGTGCAGGTCGGCTAAATACATAAATACCCATGGATGCCAGGTAAATCTTGCCTTTAGCTTTGAGATCATCACTGACCTCAGATGACCAGTCACTAAGCACATCCATTTTGGGTTTTTCTATAAAGCTGACGATCTTATTTCCATCATTTACCTTCATGATACCAAAAGATGTGGCATCACTAGCTACTACTGGAATAGTAGCAATAGTGACATCTGCTTGCTGTCTGACGTGGTCTTCGAGCACTTCTTCAATATTCATCTGATAAAGTTGGTCTCCTGAGAGAATCAGGATATAGTCAAAATCGTAATACGCAAAATTCCTGACCGATTGTCTCACTGCATCTGCCGTACCCTGAAACCAATCCATATTGCCACTGGTCTGTTCAGCAGCAAGAATATCTACAAATCCATTGGAATAATTGTCAAAATGGAATGAGTTTTTGATATGCTTATTGAGGGAAGCAGAGTTGTATTGGGTCAAAACAAAAATACGGAACAGGCCAGAATTCAAACAATTAGATATAGGAATATCGATCAATCTATATTTCCCACCTACGGGTACGGCAGGTTTGGATCTATCCTTGGTTAATGGGTAAAGTCTGGTGCCCGCGCCGCCACCAAGTATGAGGCAGATGGTTTTTTGTAATGTATGGTTATTGGATTTCATTTTATAATAATTTGGTTAAGTTGTTAATTTATTGAAGATGTTAATTTACTCAGCATACATATTCAAATAAAATTTAAGGCAATAATAAGCATAAGATTTGATCCTTTGTTAATAAAATGTAAAATTTTAAAATTAATTTTTTATTAAATTAAAATTTAGCGGTTTATTGCGTGATGATATCCCCATCCCAAAAAGCTTGATGGTCAAAGTTGTCTGGATTTTCGGTTAGCCATTTTCTTTGCAAAATGACTCTCTCTGCAAATTCCTGCATGACAGGAGACTGCAAAAGGTAATCTTTTAGCTCCTGAATATGAATAGCATCATATATATTTACCCAAGCTTCATCTAGATAAATAGACATCATCGGATTGAGTATGTAAAAACCATGATCAATCCTGGTAAACAACTTTTTACTATTTTTGTCTTGACTATTGGCCTCGTTTTTGGTCAGCATATTGCTGATATAGCTTCTAGACTTTCTATTTTGTGGGATTATATCTGACGGCATTAATTTGCAAAAGTCCAAGATTTCTTTAGTATCAAATGCGGGCGGACCATCCCAAATATTCCCGTTGACTTTACTATCTTTATATAAAATCAAATCTCTCAAAATAGCAATCATGTAGTTAAGCACCAGAAACTCTCCTTGAAAATGCTCAATTTTTACTAGTTTCTGGTCGATTTTCACTTTTAAGCTATCTTTTTTTAAGATGGGATAGTATTTTTCAAAAAGTAAACTAGCATCACCTTTTTCCTGATATTTATTGATCATGAGTAGGTGCATCGCTTTTCTGCCATAGTTATCTGTCAGACTTGTTTTGGCCTTTTGGGATATCAGATACTCAAATATATTGGTAGCATTAAATTTTGCGGCCAACATCAAAGGTGTCAAATTTGCCTTATACCTAAAATTAACACCATACAAGTCAGTCTTTTGTTTTAGCATTTTGACATTATCATGGACGTACTCCAAGTATTGTTTTAGCAGGATATCCTTGCCTTTGATTTGCCACTCTTCAGCAGGCTTATACTTAAGTTGGGTGAGCTTTTCAAAAAGACTGATTTCTTGATAGAAGAGTGCGTATGAAAATAAGGCGTCCTTGGATTTTTTGTTAAAATGGACTGGATTTAACGCATCATGGATTAACAAGGGCAGTTTTTCTCTGTCCAAAATCTCCCAAGGAACTTGACTTTCGTGGAGTAGCGTGCTTCTGATCTCTTCTGCTTGCTCTAATTTACCTTGCAATTCTAATCGCCTGGCTTCTTCCATCCACTCTTCTGATGACGATACATAATCCTGAAGGTGCACATTTTGGCTATACTTGGTAATACTTAGAAGTTCTAATAAATCATGCTTTTTATGGGATTCTATGAAGAACAAATTTTTTACAGCCCTTGTCATAGCTACATACAAGGCATTGATATAAAACTTATACTCATCCAAAGACTTGTCACTTTTGTCTCTTGCTCTGGCATAGCGAATTTCGTCACCCACCAAGTCTTCTTTAGAGACTCCCTGAGCGATCTCTTTGAACTCTTTGTCATGGTTAGATATGAGATCATACAAAATTACATTTTCATACTCCAATCCCTTGGCTTCGTGCACAGAAAACAGTAGTGGCGTATCAAAAAATTGCCGTGCCTTTGGTTTGTCTTCATTTCTAAGTACAATAATGGCAAATTTTGTAGAATTTTTTGTTTTTCTGTTAAAGTCAGATTTGATTTGGGTTTGATTTTCGTAAAATACGATCTCTCCTTTATTTTGTACGTTAGCATTGACCAAATAGGTACTTTCTTTGTCGATAGATCCAAATCTGGCATTTTTTGCTAAAAGCAGTTTGTTGGCAAGCTGAGTGACTTCAAAAGTATTCCGATAGTTAGAACCTAAAACCCTAATGACTTCTGTATCTAAATCCTGCCCATAAAACAAGGTCTTTACCTTTGACCACGAAAAAAAATTGGGATGAACAATCTGATTAGAATCACCACAAAGCATAAAACCACCTTTGTCTTTTAGCCAAGAAAAGATAAACTTCATTTGAATACTGGTCAGGTCTTGAACTTCATCCATGACTATATAATCATAAATCGGTACTACTTTGGAAAGGTATTCATAAGATAATATATTGGTATCATAAAATTTATTGGTCCTGATATATTCCAAGTATTTGACAAAAAGATCATACATGTTTTGCCTTTCTTCTTCAGCAATGATAGATTGCCTGACCCCAAGGTTCATATAAGTTTCATTATCTAAATAAGGCTGCTCTAATGATGAACCGGTCAGCACACCTTTAAACTCTTCGTACACTTTGTAGGTGTCTTTTATTTTGTGGCTTTCTTTATGTCTCCATATCCATTGCTCAAATTTTCTAAAGTCCATTTCCTGACCATCCGGAACCTGCGCTGAACAAAGCAGTTCAAAAAACGATAAAAAGTTCGTTTCTTGATTTTTATTTTCATAATTCATGGCATAGTACACATTTTTGGCATTTTCAACCAGAAATGATGATAAGGTCACAAATAAAATGCGGCCATGAAGATGCTTCATTTTTTCCAATGTTAAGGCCGTCTTACCACTACCTGCTGAACCGATGATAATGATCGGGAGTGGCAAACTTTCTATCTCTGTCTGCACCAAATCAAAAGAGATAATCTTGTCTAAAAAGTTGAATTTCTTGGTTTTTTCGTTTACAAACACCAAAGGCGTACAATCTCCATCTTCTATTTGCTGCGTATCGAAAATTGGTACGAGTTTAGTTTCGTCCACGATACCATATCCACGTAAAAAACGCGAATTTTCGTAATCATGATTTAAAATAACTTCGAGTAGTAAAATGTATTTTTTGTTTTCAATAGTGCCTATTTTAAATAATAGCCTGTTGGTATCATCCAATTTAGCCCTATAGTAACCTGACGACATCTTTTTTACATCAGCAGCCCTAAAGTTGCCTTCCTGCAGATGTGCCGTGACTTTATCAAATTGAGCTTTGACCTTGTCCATTTTAAGGTCATTGTACATCAACAATTCCATACATCAAAACTTAGGATGCAAAGATTGTCATTTTTATACGAATAAAAAATTTATGTTATATAAAAATATGTTTTGACCAACAAAGTGATTTTTCAGGAGAACCTTGTTAGGAATTTAAGGTGATTTCACATTAAGCCAACTATAACTCTTCTGAACAATTTTCCAGCTTCCTTCATATTTCATAAGTAGAAAATAATCTGTAAAAACCCTCCAATTGGGTACTAAAATTTCGGCTTTGGCAATAGCTGCATCCTTTTCTACATCGATAAATAAAATTTTCCCTACTCTATTTGTTTTTTGACCAGATTTGATGTTTTGAATATATTTTTCCCCGGAACGTATCAGCAGACTGTCCTTTTCATTGATGGTATATAACTTAAAATCAGGATGGAAGGCATTTCTCAATCGTTCGGGCTCTCCATTGGCCGTGCCTTCGATGTAGTCCATGAGTACTGCGGTAATTTGTTTGATGTCTTTTTCTTTGGTTTCACTTTGAGCGTTGACTAATAAACTTACAAGCAGCAAGAACAAAATTCTAGAGAATTTTCTAATTATCATGATAAATAGATATAAATAATAGAGTAAAACTAATTAGGGCCTGATGAAAAAGTCAGAATCATTCAATTTAAAGACAGCTATTGGGTTGGGATATCGTTCAAAAAACAAGCGAAATGAACGTAGTGAAGTGCAAAGCACCAAAGGCAAAGCCTTTGACGAAGTGAACCGTGAAACGGATGGGTGGCTGAAGTGCAAAGCACCAAAGGCAAAGCCTTTGACGAAGTGAACCCTGCCTTGCCGGCAGGCAGGCGTGAAACGGGTG
>CAMBRK010000009.1 GCA_945870185.1 Aureispira sp. CCB-QB1
GCATAATTTCCGTCGCATTCACAAGATAAAAGACCTTTACCAAACTCCATTGTTACTTTAGCTTTTGGATTCTTTACTAAAAGAGTACTATTTTTAATTTTACTGTATAATGTGGTATTTTGATAAAGTAGATTATTTTTATTTGGAACATCATTCTCATTCATGTTATAGTTTCCTAAATCGAACCTACTGCTAATTATTCCAGGAATAACTAAAAAGCCATTTCCGCCATGAAACTCTCTTCTATTACAATAAAAATAATCATACCACCAAGCTTGACAATCACTCGGTAACATTGCAAACCAGTTGTGGTCATTAAAACCATATGTAAGACTAGAGTTTCCATTTGAAGGTTTTGGCGCTTCAATTGGGATACTAAATCCGTCAAAATGAACAGTATATGGAATTTGTTGAATTTCACAATCTGGGTCATGAGCAGAAAATCCCCCAGTAGTCCCACCAAAACTATTAATAGTACAAGGATCTATTACTGCTTTTAAATTAAAAGTGGCACATGGTGAGCTATTAAAATCACTGATTATTGATTGAGAGATAGGGCTTGTACAGTCATTACCATCTCCACTGGTACTTGGTAATGTTAATTCTCTAGGCCTCATAGCTCTCGAGTCAAAGTCAAATATAAACCGATTTGTTCCTGGTACTTTTGCACTTAACCCATCATTGTTTTCATCTTTCATAGGTGGTTCTCCACTAAGCAAAACAAATTTATTTTTTGATTTTGCATACTCTCTCATAGCATCAGTTAATTTTGAGAGTTTGGTTAAGTCATTTCCTGCCATATGTGAACTCCAATAAATTCCCAAATGTATAGCAGAATAACCCATGTCAATTTGAGTAAAAGCTTGGTATAGATACCACATTCTCCATTCAACATTATTAATTTTCGGATCGCCTCCTCCTGTAATTCTATCTGCATTAAATTTTAGTGTTGACTTTGGAATACAATTTCCAAAAGGGCTCGAACAATAGTAGTTTTTTATTGCAGGATCATTTAAATCTTCAGGATAATATTTAAAATATTCATTAATAAAATTTGTGGGTATAAACCCAGCCCAGGGTTTCGCAAAATTAGCCGGGTCCATAACCTCAAATGCTAAGCCTTGTATGATAGGTCTACGTTTTTTTGCACAATCATACGCATAATTTATATCCTTAACAATTTGTTCTCCAGTTTTATACCAAATTTCATTTGGATATAACTTATCTTCATGATAGCTACCTCCAAAAAAAGCTCTTTGAATCATCTGAACATCCAAGTCTACAAATGACTTGATCATTTCACAGTATTTTGCGGTATTTCTATTTGTATTCTTATTGCCAGAATCTAAAGGATTGTCTGGATTTAAAAGTGCATCTAATCCACCAACATCAATCGCTTTAGATAAATATCTATTAATAGCAATCGAGCATTCTCCTTCATACAAATATGGATCTCCTACCTTTTGTACTTCTTTTGGTTTACAACTTTCTGTTACAAGGCATGAAGTGATACTGTCATTCAATTCAAATTTTGGAGGCTGCCCTAATAATTGGCAAATTACAGAAAGATTTAAAATCAGGAAATTTGCAAAAATTAAGATTTTTTTTGATTTCATTTTTTCAACATTTTAATTTTTAAAAATAAATAAAGAATAAAAATAATAAATAAAGAATAAATATATTGCCATGACTTTAAAAATAAATTAATTTTAAGAATTCGGTAGCTTTTAACAAGAATTCGGTATTTATATATTATTAAATGCTAAAAAACATAGAGATTAGATTTTATCCAAAATCCCTCTACCTAAAACATCTCCATAGCCACTCAATCAGTATAAAATTTGCTTGCATGTGTATTCCGGAGTAAATTGAACCACTCATTCTGGACCAAACTGAACCAATGATTCCTGAGCAAACTGAACCACTTTGAGAAGAAGATTTATAGTTATATTGGAGTAAAATAATACTCTGATATGACCAATCAAAGTATCATTCGACACCAACCGCACCCTGTTTGTGGATGAATTAATCATCAGATCTGAACATCTAGACGTGATTCATTGTGATGATGATAAAATTATGGCAAATGGGTATAGGATAGAAAAGTGATCACACAATATAAGAATTTAGATTTTCTTTAATAAAATTTCGATTGGGCTTCTATACAGAAATCATTGTATCTTCGCTGCTTAATATAGAATTATGAAGCATCTAAATCTTGGAAAACTGCCTTTAATTTTTATTGCAATAGCATTTTTTATTGTAGGTTTATTAGCAAAAAAAAATTGGCAAACCAGCAGGCAAGGTGGAGATGGGTTAGGTTATTATATTTATCTTCCTTCAGTTTTGATTTACGAAGATCTTGGAGATTTTAAAACTACATATCAAGCTTTGAAAAAATATGTGCCAAATTTACCTGATTTTAGTGAAGATATTTATGGGTTTAGACCTACTCCCATAGGCAAGATAGCGGATAAATACCCTGTGGGTGTTGCCATTTTACAATCTCCATTTTTTTTGGTAGCTCATTTAATCGCTTTACAATCCAAAACTTTTGATCCTGATGGATTTAGTAAGCCGTATCAAGTAATGTCTTTTTTTTCTACTTTAGTCTATGTGATTATAGGATTATATTTTTTGCAAAAAACTCTGAAAGAATATTTTTCACCAAGTGTTTCGGCTATTACTATTATACTGTTGAGCATGGGAACCAATCTATTATTTTTTACTTCTATCTTTTCAGGTATGTCTCATGGTTACCAGTTTTTTGTGGTATCCTTACTCATTTATTTTACGGACAAATTATACAAATCTCCAAATCTATATAACGGAATGGCGATGGGGACTTCTTTAGGGTTAATTGCAATAATAAGATCTCAAGACCTAGTATTAGGATTGGTCCCTTTATTATGGATGGTGAATTCCTTCAAATCACTCAGTGCAAGATTTAGATTTATTGCATCCAATTTCAATATATATATTTTTGCTATTATCGCATTTTTTATGGCAATAAGTCCCCAAATTATTTACTATAAATTCATCAGTGGCGAATGGATTTACTTTAGCTATGTTGGAGAGACATTTAATTGGGCAGCTCCCCAAATTTTTTATGGACTATTTAGCCCACAAAATGGCTGGTTTATGTACACACCAATAATGCTACCGGTTGTATTGTTTATGTTTTATAAATCTGAAAAGAGAAAAATTTGGATTTTATCATTATCATTAGTTTTAATATTGCACATTTACATTTCGTACAGCTGGTGGTGTTGGTACTATATTGCAGGTATGGGTTCGAGACCTATGGTAGATATTTATCCACTTTTAGGTTTTCCTCTAGCAGGTCTCCTCAGTTGGATATTTAATAAATCAAAGATTGTTGCAATTTTTTCAATCACATTAATGACTTTTTTTG
Source organism: Aureispira sp. CCB-QB1 (assembly GCA_945870185.1). Classification (GTDB taxonomy): domain Bacteria; phylum Bacteroidota; class Bacteroidia; order Chitinophagales; family Saprospiraceae; genus OLB9. The sequence goes on from CAMBRK010000009.1 coordinate 3,416, forward strand.
GAACGCAAAATCTGAGATTTACTTATCAACAATTTAAAGGTTATATCTTTTCTGAGTTTAATAATGCAGCATATTATTGGTCTATGTTTTATAAATTTAAACCGGGCAATAAAGAGTATTTAGCCTACAATACAAACTTTATTCAACCTGATTCTGAAAAATTATTCTTGGTAGATACTTTGTTTTATTCAAATTTTGAAGAAAGTGTTGAAAATAAGGATAGTCTTGTCGTAAAAACTGGAAAATACTCCTTAAACATGCATGATGAGGAAGTCAAAATTGTAATGAAAAAATTGAGCGGATATGAAATAGATAAAGGAGATTGGATAAAAGTAACAGTTGACTGTTTTATAGAAAACACAGATTTCTATTTTTTAGATTTGCCTAAATTGGTTTTGAAGTTCAAGGAAGATGAAAACTCTAGAACAATATGGAATCAAGCTAGTCCTACGGCATTGATTGGAAATAAAAACAATTCTATTTGGTATACTGGAAAAGCTAAAGAATGGCAGAGAGTAACCTATTTTACCAAAGTGTCTATCGCACCTGGTGCACAATCTACCGTCTTAATCTCTGGCTCTAATAAAAAGAAGGTAAAATGGAATATTGATAATTTAAATGTTGAAGTTTTCAAAAATAAATAATTTTTTTACGCAAATCCTATAAATTTAAACATACCTTTTTAACCAATAAGATAATAATTCATCATTCTTCCACCCAAAACAACTCCATAGCCACACGATCTGCATAAAACTTTCCTGCTTGGGTCAGGGTGTAAGTATCATCAACCTGTGAGATCATACCATTTTGTATTTGATCAGAAATGAGGTCCGAAAAATATTGGAAGTATTCAGGACCTATATCCCGTATTTTTGGTGCAGAAACGCCCCACATCGTTCGTAATCCGGTCATAATGTATTCGTTGTATCGTTCCCTTTGGTGGAGAATTTCGGTTTCTAATGGCAAGTTGCCTGCTTGGATAAGGTCTATATATTTTTTGTTATGTGCTAGATTCCATGACCTGGAGTTACCATCATAAGAGTGTGCTGAAGGTCCGAGACCCAAATAAGGTACACCTTTCCAATAGTTGGTGTTATGTACGGCATGATGACCTGGGATACCAAAATTGGAGATTTCGTAGTGATCGTATCCCGAATTAACTAAGGTATCTATGAGGTGCGCAAATTGTTGATTGCTTTTTTCAGGATCGGGTTCAGGAGATTTTCCGATTTTGACGTGATGGTGCAAGGCTGTTTTGTCTTCTACCGTAAGGCAGTAAGAAGATATGTGCGGTATTTTTAGCGATAAAGCTTTGGCTACATTTTCTTCCCACATCAACATGGTAGTTGTAGGACTTCCATATATCAGGTCAATGGTTATATTGTGGATGCCAAAATCCTGAGCTAACTGTATCGATTGTAAGGCTTCCTGACTATGATGTGCACGATTCATCCACAGAAGGTCTGTATCAAAAAACGATTGTACTCCTATGCTTAATCTGTTGATGCCCTGATTTTTAAGCATTTGTATTTTGTCCTTATTGAGGTCGTCAGGGTTGGCTTCGAGTGTGATTTCAGCATCTTTGGCCCAATGATAATAGGTAGACAAGTGCTCCATGATTTTGGACATATCTTTTTGGTCCAATAAACTGGGTGTACCACCTCCAAAATAAATGCTATGTACCGTTTTTTCTTTCAGATATTCATGCCTTAGTGTGATCTCTTTGCAGATGGCATCAACCATCTCATCTTTTAGCATCAGGGATGTAGAAAAATGAAAATTGCAATAGTGACAAGCTTTTTTACAAAAAGGGATGTGTATATATATACCAGACATGTTGTATCTTCGTTATGTAAAGTGAAAATAAATGGGTAATCGAAAAAAATAATTTTTAATTCATTAAAAATGTGTCCATTAAAAACAATATTTTTCGAAAACCAATTTACTTTATGTGTAAATACGCAATGTACTGACAAATCATGGTCAAGCATTGCGATTAAAAGTACAAAACTAAGCATTTGAAAGGGTATCAGAGCTATTTTGGGGGAGTATTTAGTTATAGTCATCTTTTAGCGGGATGGGTTAAGATGGCTATATTTTTAAGTTTTTGTATAAATTTATCCTTTGGTCAGACCAAAACTACCGTCATCATTTCCTATCCTGACCAGATTACTAAAAATACTTTAATATCAACTATGGATAGTGTCAAAACAGCTTCTTTCATACAAAACCACATAAAAGATCTACAAGCTGCAGGATATTTGTATATGAATGTAGATTCGTTTGTATGCCAAAAAGACACCTGCGAGTATTTCATATTTAAGGGTGAAAAGTATATCATTAGTAAGTTGAATATTTCAGAAGAACAAAAAGCTATTTTGGAAAGTAGTGGTATCAAAAAAAGACCAATTGGAAAACCCTTGGATTCCACCATTATCCAGACATTTTTAAAAACGCTTACCCTTTTTCAAGCCAATAACGGATATCCCTTTGCCAGTGCCGGCTTAAAAAAAGTAAGCATGGACAATGAAGGTTTGTCTGCAAGTCTTTATGTAAATAAAGGTAAAATGATGATTTTTGATACGGTAGTCAATGAAGGGCGTCTGGATATGAAAACTTCTTTTTACAATAAAATTCTGGACATCAAACCCGGCAAACCTTACCAACACGACAAAGTTACCAAAGCTTCGGCCAGATTGAGAGATTTGCAATATCTCACACAGCGTACCGAACCATTTGTTAGATTTATAAATGATAAGGCATATTTGGTGATCACACCAGACCCAAGGCCAGCCAGCCGATTTGATTTTTTGATTGGAGTATTGCCACAAGTAGTCAATGGAGTGCGCAAATGGAATATCACCGGTGATGTCACAGCTGAGATGACAAACGCTTTTCGTCGTGGAGAATACACTTTTTTCCAATTTAAACGAGTAAAGCCAGAAAATCTCGAACTATTGGCCAAGTCCACCATTCCTTTTGTATTTAATCTTCCGGTAGGTAGCCATTTGGACTTCCGCCTGTTTAAGAATGCAAATCAAAATCTAGACCTTTATTTTGATGGTGGCATTCAGTATTTGTTTGGTGGCTTTAATCAGATAAAAGTTTTTGGAAGCTACAGGTCTTCGTCGTTACTAGATGTCGACCTTAATTCCATCATACAAACCAAGAAACTTCCCGAACGATTGGATGTAAGCTATTCAGGGATTGGGGTTAGCTTAAGTTTGAGAGATGTAGACTATCGCTTCAATCCATCGAAAGGTTACATAGCAGAAATCACCACAGTTGCCGGTCGCAAATCCATCATACCTAATAGACAGATCATAGATATTGCAGAGTTTAAAAATAGTTATGACACTTTAAAACTTTCTACACTTCAGGCCGAGATTGACGCTTCTGTGTCTTATTTTTCGAAAGTAAGTAACTGGGCGACAGTAAAAACATCAGTTACGGCCGGTATCCGATACAATGAGCAGGCCCTGCGTACCAATGAGTTGATGCGCGTAGGCGGCAATAGACTACTGAGAGGCTTCGATGAAGAAAGCCTACTTACGGATTTTTATGGCTTTGGCACGGCGGAGTTTCGCATCATTTTTGACCAGAATTCATACTTGAGTTTACCATTTGTAGATATAGGATACATCAGATTGAGAGATGATTTGGGTGTTTCATCCATAAAGCCTATCATAGGTGTTGGTATGGGACTCAACTTCGGAACCAATGCCGGTGTTTTCAATCTTTCATTTGCAGCAGGAAGAGTAGCACCCAACCCTTTAGATTTTGGACGTATGAAAATACATTTCGGATATGTGAATTTGTTCTAGACCCGAATTATGCGTTAGAACTTCGTTATGAGAAGCTAAAATGCAACCAGCCTGACCACTACATGGTAGGCGGGCAGGTAAATCAGCTATTTATATTCGAAAAGCGTAGCACCGCTACGGTTACAGAAGATAAATAGGCGAAGCTTCTGATTTGCAGCAGTTTAGCTTTGGAATAGATTTTCTAATGCATATTTCGGGTTTTAACCCGAATACAGATTTATTCTAAATGTCAATTGGCATAAAAAAAGGGGAAAAATCAAAAATCTTTCCCCATTTTATATCTTGAAATAAATTGTAGAAACTTATTACGGTTTTATTTCTTCTGAATCCTTTTCACCCAATCTATCTTGTCTGTCTCTGTCATTTTTAGGAACGATGTGTCTAGTTGTCATGTTATGAAATGCTAATTCCATCTTTATTTTCTCTGATTCTTCTTTAAGGTCTTCAGCATCGCCTTTTTCAAGATCTATAGTGATCATTTGATTGCAAATCTCAATGGCTTTATCATGTCTATCTAGGTATTGAAATATTTTGACCAAGTTATACATCGTAGCAGCTCTGAGTCTTTTTTCATGTTTATCATCTTTGGTATATTTTTTTGTAACATCATCAAAATACTGGATGATTGGCTTTAAATTTTGCTCTATTTCTTCCGTAGGTTTATTGTATCTCATATCTTTAAAAATTGTCTTCAAAGCTGTAGTAGCATTGTCATACATAGTAAATTCAGGATGTTTTTCAGAGTCTAATTCCTTAAACTTTACCCAATGAGTATACGGTTCATATCCATAAGCTGCTATCAGGGTGCTATTAGCTGAGCCAATAGCGTCTTTTACGAATTGGTTTCTGTGATTTTCATATTGGCCTCTTGAATTGTTTTGCCATTCTCTAGTAGCGTTGGTGCTAGATGTATTTTTACTACTTGAATAAGTGTAAGAATGATCTAGGCTAACTCTATAAGCTAATTGTTTGTTGGATTTTGCATCAGTCATAGAGTCATCATTGGTATCACTAGCGTCCACATTTTTTAAAAATGGGTTACTTTCTCTTTTAGCTTTTTCTTCTTGCTCTTTTTTGGCTTGTTTTTCTTCTTGTTTCTTAGAAAGCTTTCGAGGCATTTCATTTTTCGGCCCTAAAATTTTCATACTACCACGACCTGAGTTTGTATTGGATACTATGTAGTAAGTCGTTGTGCTAAGTACTTTACCATCCTTATCTTTTTTTTCTTCTTTTTCTGTTCTGGAAGTGCTGTTACCCATTACAAGCGGATCCAAATTTATAGCTATTTCTAATGTTGGATTTTCATTTACCTGATCCCAACCCGCTATAAATACATTGTTTTGAATCGATCCATCATTTCCGCTACCAGTAACATTTAAAGAATAAGTTCTCTTTTCTAATGGTATGTAGTTAGAAGGAAGATTAGCTTTATTAATGTAAATTCTAAAATTATCAATGTCTACTTTTTGTGCTTGTGCAGCATTTGTGATAAGTAAGAAAGTTGAGATTAAAAGAATGTTTAAAAGTTTCATAATTGTATTATTTATTGGTTTTAAAATTAGGCGCAAAAATACACTTTTCAACCAAATTGGAAAATTTATAAATTGTTAAATTTACATTATTTTCGATTTTCCTCAATAAATGATGAAATGTTTAGGATGTAAAGATGCTAATTTACCACACAGGCCTAGCCTTCACCGTATCTCTGATAATAATAGGTCCCGGTGATACAGGTTTCAGTGGTTTAGGTGGAAAGACAATCGAATCAGAAAGCTGATAACTGATCTCGGCTGCAATCAATGAGTCCACATATAGATTTGCTCTTTCCATCATATCTCGTTTACAATTTTCCAGAACTTCCTTTCTATAGAGGGCTTTTCGTTTCTCTAATGCTTCCAAAATCTTGGGATTGCTTTCAGAAAGGTTGGGTTCACCAGCACATGATAACAAAATTAAACACCAAAATATAAATACCCATACTTGATTCATTCCACTAGTTTTGTATTGAGCATGAGTTCTATCTCTCTGAGATATTCTTTTTTTAAGGAGTCCACAGCTTTGGTATAAAAAGTATCTTTCATCATTAAGCATAAAGAATCAGATTCCGTCCTCAGGGCATGAATTTCTCTGTTATAAATAGTGTCTACGGCATACCTTTCTTCGGTGGTCAGTTCCTTGGAATTCCATCCACAAGATGAAAACACCAATACTAAACCAACACAAAAGTATATCAAAAATTTATCTGTCATCAAAATCCAATATTTTTCTTTTGAGTTCAAAATTTTTGCCTAGATAAACTCTTCTGACGACTTCATCTTCTGCAAGCTCTTCAGCTGTACCTGCCTTTAAAATATTACCTTCAAACATCAGATACGCTCTATCGGTTATAGAGAGTGTTTCCTGCACATTGTGGTCGGTGATGAGGATACCTATATTTTTAGTCTTAAGTTTGGCTACGATGTATTGAATATCCTCCACCGCAATAGGGTCAATTCCAGCAAAAGGCTCATCTAGTAAAATGAATTTTGGATTGGAAGCCAATGATCTTGCTATCTCAGTTCGCCTTCTTTCTCCACCCGAAAGGGAATCGCCGGAGTTTTTCCTGACTTTTTCTAGTCTAAACTCGCCAATCAAGGACTCTAGTTTATCCCGTTGCTCTTCTTTACCTAAAGTCGTCATTTCCAATACAGCCCTTATATTATCTTCTACAGATAGTTTACGAAAGACACTAGGCTCTTGTGGTAGGTAGCCTACACCTTTCTGAGCTCTTTTGTACATGGCATCACCAGTAACATCCACTTCGTCAAGATATACTCTCCCCGATGTAGGCTGCACAAATCCTACCATCATGTAAAAAGTGGTCGTTTTTCCTGCACCATTGGGACCTAATAAGCCTACGATTTCGCCTTGGTCGACATGGATAGATACTGAGCGGACGACCTGTCGCTGGCCATACATTTTGACTAAATTTTCCGATCTGAATATCATTTTTTTATTTGTAATGGATTGGAACTATTGGGTAAACCTTCTTTCTTTTCTTTTGGTTCAAAAGCTTTTCGAATTACATCTCCCCATGAAATGATGATCTCTGTATCTCTATTTTCTCGGGTGCGCTCTCCTTTGTAATAATGATAAAACTCTGGTTGGCGCTTTTCATCATAATCAGCGGCATCCCACTTACCATTTTTATTGGTATCTTGTATGATTTCTACGTTGTACTTTTCAGGTACAAGTCCTTGTAGTGTAAAGCTTATGGAATCCACCAAAGCTACAGTTTTGCTATGATACAAAAATTGATCTTTGTATATATTTATTATATAACGGTATGATTTGTCCAGATCTTTTATGGATATATTCAGTTTTCCAGTTTTATCAGGTGGTAGCACTATAAATTGATGTCCAATACTGTCCAGGGTGTGATCATATATAGAATAAATACTGCCACTATCTACAGAAATACTGTATGTTTCTCCAGCCACCCATGGATATTTTATCGTTACACTTGAGCCCGTTTTGTTCAGGTCATACTTTACGCCCTCTAAGAAACCAATGGTGTCAGATATGTTCCAAAGACTGAAGTCAGGATCTTTTATTGGAAGATTAAAACCCAACACAATAGAGTCATTGGGCACAATCGAATTTCCTGGAAAGAAGTAAGATTTTTTAGTCTTAGACTTTTTTATCCATTCAGCTTTACCTTTTGGTTTTACCTTAACTGTGTCCTGGAGTACGTATAGAAAAAATGAATCAAGGTCTGTATTATAATAGACATTTAGAGAATCGTTAGATATATTTCCATAAGATGTTATCGTTTCTGGATTGGTCTTGTAGGTAAGATCTTGGGGTACTATCGAATTGTAAACCAAATTAATTTTGCCATAATTTCGGAGTTCTTTGGTTTTTAGCTTTAATGATGGTAGCGGAAGTGAAGACCTTAAAAAAATGCTATCTTCAGATTTAGTGTTCAATATTATAAATGTATCTAGGAATGCAATTCTTTCGGACTCCAAATCATATTTATAATTGATATTTTCATCTTTGATGGCAAATAATCTAAAGGTATCTGACTTAATATTTCTAAATATAAAATTACCTGTTTTATCCGGCTTTGCAAAATAGAAGGGCTTTTCTTTTCGGACAATAGTATCATCTAGTCGATCATATAAAAATACTACCATTTCGCTTTCAGGTTCATAGTTTTTGGCATTGATGATTTTACCTGATATATTAAGGCTATCGAGATAAGCTCCCGTAGAGAATACGTGGGTAAAATTATTCAGAATATTTCCCTCGTGAAAATCAACAAGAGATTCGCCAAAATTAATGGTATACGTTGCATTGTCTCTAAGGACTTCTTTATCATCAAAAATGAATTTAACTCTTTTCCCACGTACGTCTACTTTAGGAATATAAGTAAGTGGTGGCGAAACCAAAATCTGCTTTATGGGATCTTTGACTTCTATAAATTCGTCAAAATAAAAAACTAGTTCCTTAGGGTAAAATTTGAGCTGTTTGTCTGGTGTAGATCTCAATGTGTCTAAAACTGGCGGCTTTCTATCTTTGGGTCCGCCTTGTGGCCTACCTGTACTAGCACAAGAATATAAACCCAAAATACATGTAAGTAATAGGCAATAATATAAGAAGACGTAATGATACTTTTTCAATGCAAAGTGAGATTCTGATATAAAACGCAAAAAGTCGCACAAAAGTCTTTATTATTGTCAAAAAACCAAAGTAATAAGCACAGAAATAATTTTTTAGTTCGGGAGCAAAATATTTTTTGTTGTATTATTTACTTGATTTTAAACAATAATGATCATTCGAATATTATTTCAATATAATAATGGGACTTGATTCGTTAATTAAAATTCTTGCTATAGTTTTAAATTAATCTATATATTTGCAGCCGTGAGTAAAAGATCTATTTGGACCATTATAATCATTATGACTCTTTCGTTGGTGGGAGTGGGTCTGATTCAGTATTTTTGGATCATGAAAGCTGTGGCATTGGACGAAAAAAATTTTAATGATAAAGTAACGATCGCCCTCAATAATGTAAAAAAGAAAATGACGAGTGATGCCGAAACTTTAGCAGCAACACAATATTATGAAGGACAAGGACTCCAGGCCCCATTAGATTTAGACAATGAATCCATTGTACCTGGTAAAAAAGTGGATGAACAGAAACAATCTCTAGAGCAACGCTTGAAGGATTTGGAATTCAGAAATGCTAATATGAAACCGGATGATCTATTGGATAATATTGATAAAGACCTACTAGATAAATATCTTAAAGCTGAATTAGAAACCAAAGATATTGATTTGCACTATGAATATGGAGTTTATTCCAACAAATACAGGTCATATTTTATAGAAAACGGTAGTTATACTGCTACCATAGGGGATACTACAAAATCATCCAATGTAGCAGCTATGAACCCATTATCCAAGGCTGAATTTAAAATCGCATTATTTGATGACGAATTGACAAGTCCAGGACATCTCCAAATTTATTTTCCAGGAAAAAAGAGATTCATTTGGTCTAGTGTTATCGGGATATTGTTGAGTTCGGTTGTTTTCACTGGTTTAATTCTTTTTTGTTTTGCGTATACGATTTATGTCATTTTTCATCAGAAAAAAGTTTCGGAGATGAAAACCGACTTTATCAATAATATGACCCATGAGTTTAAAACACCTATAGCTACCATTGCTCTGGCATCAGACTCTATACTGAGCCCTATTATATTAGAAAATAAAGAAAAGGTAACCCGATTTATCAATATCATCAAACAAGAAAACAAACGCATGCTATCCCAGGTGGAAAAAGTACTGCAGATGGCTCAGATAGAAAAAGAAAACGTAGAGCTGAAATTTAACCCTATGAACCTTCATGAAGTAATCCAAGACGCGGTCGTTAATGCAGAATTAAAAGTTCAGGCTAAAGGAGGGCATATTGCCACCAATCTTATGGCACAAAAACCAGTCATTCAGGCTGATGTCACCCATATTTCCAGCATTATCAATAACCTGCTGGACAATGCTGAAAAATATACTCCTGAAAACCCACAAATTACTGTATCTACAGCTGATGTAAAAGGTGGTATAGAATTTTCCGTTTCTGATAACGGAATAGGAATGAGTAAAGACGTGCTCAAGTACATATTTGAGAAGTTTTACAGGGTGCATACCGGCAATCTTCATGATGTCAAAGGTTTCGGTTTGGGACTGAGTTATGTAAAAGCCATGGTAGATGCACACCAGGGAAAAGTAGCCGTAAAAAGCGAATTGGGCAAGGGAAGTATATTCACAGTCTTCCTGCCAGAAAAACAAAATTTTAAATTCTAAATAATAAAATTAGGAAAAATTAAGTTATAATTTTAATAATTTTGTTCTTTAGAAATAAAACATATAATATCAAAACAAAAAAACCAAAGAGTAATGGCAAATAAAATTTTATTGGTAGAAGACGATCAGAATTTCGGAGATGTATTGATGTCTTACCTTGAGATGCATGATTATGATGTTACTTTAGCTACAGATGGAGAAGCTGGCTTGGAAGCATTCAAAAAAGGGACGTTTGATCTTTGTATCAGCGATGTGATGATGCCCAAAAAAGATGGTTTTACTTTGGCCCGTGATATCAGAGGTATAAATAAAAATGTTCCTATCATTTTCCTTACGGCCAAAACCTTAAAAGAAGATGTTCTAGAAGGATTCAAAATAGGAGGCGATGATTATATTACCAAGCCTTTCAATTCAGAAGAATTGCTTTTTAGAGTTAAAGCCGTACTCCGCAGATCATCAAAACCTGAAGAAAATAGCGAAAATCAAAGAGAATTTAACATTGGTGATTATCACTTTGATTTTGCTCTTCGTATTTTGACATACAAACCTGACGGCAGTACAGAAAAACTTTCTCCCAAAGAAGCACAATTATTAAGATTGTTCTGCTTTAGAATCAATGATGTTTTACAAAGATCAGAAGCACTTACTAAAATTTGGGAAGATGATAACTATTTCACAGCAAGAAGCATGGATGTATTTATTACCAAAATCAGAAAATACCTATCCAAAGATAACAACATAGAGATCGAAAATATCCATGGTAACGGTTTTAGAATGTACATGAAAAACTGATCTTAGAATATTGCTGACTGGATACTTTTCAGGTTTGAGTACGCTCCGCAAAGTGTAATTTTTCCACACTTGTGAAGCTATGCTTTGAACCCGAAATATGCATTAGAAAATCTATTCAAAAGCTAAACTTCGTGCCTTTGGCTCGACAAGGTCTGCAAATCAGAAGCTTCGCCTATTTATCTTCTGTAACCGTAGCGGTGCTACGCTTTTCGAATATAAATAGCTGATTTACCTGCCCGCCTACCATGTAGTGGTCAGGCTGGTTGCATTTTAGCTTCTCACAACGAAGTTCTAACGCATAATTCGGGTTGAAGGCACAAAAACTCAAAGAATCACAAAATTCAAAAAGTCGATCATTACTTCTTTATAGGCTTTTGAGTCTTGGGGTCTTAAATGAATTTCTCAAGTAATCAAGTCAAACTATATATATTAAGCTTGACTTAAAATAACAATTAATATTGCCTTAACATTCATTTTTTGTCGGGCTTGTAGGATTTTTGTTATTTTGCGACTTAATTTTGAAATTTGGAGACTTTTATAATAGCTGGAGTAGTTATTTTAGGTATTTTGGCGATCATGGATTTGGTAGTTGGTGTTGGAAATGATGCAGTAAACTTTTTAAATTCTGCTATAGGATCCAAAGTAGCATCTTTTCGTACCATCATGTGGGTAGCTTCCGCAGGTATATTCTTGGGAGCATTATCATCGGCAGGAATGATGGAGATAGCTCGAGAAGGTATTTTTAATCCTGAATTTTTCAGTCTTGAGAATGTAATGATTATTTTTATATCGGTGATGCTCACCGATATCTTATTGTTAGATGCATTCAATACTTTAGGGCTTCCTACTTCTACTACTGTTTCTATTATTTTTGAATTGTTGGGAGCATCCATTGTGGTAGCATCGTCTATGATTATTGCCGATAACCTACCTATGAATTATCTATTTAATCTCAATGACCCTGAAAACAACATCATCGGTCTTATCAACTGGTCCAAAACCAATACGATCGTTTCCAGTATTTTTCTCTCGGTACTCATTGCTTTTACTTTTGGAGCTTTGGTCATGTGGATTTCCAGATTACTTTTCAGTTTTAACTATCGAAAAAGAATTCAAATCACAGGGGTAATTTGGGGTTCTTTGGCTATGTTGGCTTTGAGTTACTTCTTGGTCTATAAAGGATTAAAGTCCACTTATACTACAAAGGAATTGTCCAAAACAGAGCTGATTTCGTATATAAAGTCTGTAAATCCATCAGCACCGGATACACTGGGTGCCGATAAGCAGATCATTATCACAGATATAAGTGGTCACGAAATGATTTTTAATAGAATCGATGAAGAAAATAACGACAAAGCGAAGTATAAAATATTTTTTGGGAATAAAAAAATAAAAACTATTGTAGATACCATCAAAGATAACATGGCCTTGTTCTTAGGTCTGTTTTTTTTGTTTTGGGTCATTAGCTTTAGTATTCTACATTACAAAGGCTACAATCCACTAAAAATAGTAGTTTTTGCAGGAACATTTAGTCTTGCCATGGCTTTTGCGGGTAATGATTTGGTAAATTTTATCGGTGTACCACTAGCAGGTATCCAATCAACTCAGCTCTTTCATTCTGCCAACAGTACAATGAGCGGTAGTCTAAATGCTTCCGAATATTTAATGACAGGTCTTAAATTTCCTATACAGACACCGTATATTTATTTGTTATTAGCGGGTATAATTATGATTTTGACCTTATGGTTTTCAAAAAAAGCAAAAAATGTCACCGAAACAGAAGTGAAACTTGGGACTCAAGAGGAAACAGAAGAAAGATTTGCTTCCAATTTGATTTCCAGAAAGATTGTGCACGGTAGCCTATATTTATCAGATTTATTGGGTAAAGTCTTACCGATATCTATTCAAAATAAAATCAATGCGCAATTCATCCCCATTGTTAATGAAGAAGAAGCAGAGGCACCAGCTTTTGATTTGATCAGGGCCTCTGTAAATCTGACGATGGCTAGTATGCTCATAGCACTAGGTACTTCTTTCAAATTACCGCTGTCTACTACCTACGTTACCTTTATGGTAGCCATGGGTACTTCTCTTGCCGATAGAGCCTGGGGCAGAGAGTCAGCATCTTACAGAATTGCAGGAGTGATCCATGTGATCGGTGGCTGGTTTGTAACCGCATTTGTAGCTTTTTCGTCGGCAGCAATCATAGCTATAATATTGCTGAGCTTCAAGCTTACTGGTTTAATTATTATTTGTTGTTTTGTAGCAGCTAGTATTTTGTATTCTACCTATAAAAACAATATGGCACAAGCAAGGAAAACCTTTGCTGAAAACACTATGCAGCTTATAGATTTTAATACTGATAAAGCACAGCAAAAAACGGCCAAAAAATTGAGCGAAAGCCTTTTTAAAATCTCTGATGCTTATGCCAATACCATTGATGGCTTGATTAAAGAAGACCAACAAAAAGTAACTGAGGCTGAAATCCAAAGTAACGAATTGATTCGTTTTTATTCAGATATAAAAAACAATCTCTTTAAAGCTATTAAAAAGTCAAAACTCAATGAAAAGAAAACTGCTCAACTTTATATTCTTAGCAATGACTTGATGCAAGATATATTACAATCATTGATCTACATCATTAAGGCAGTAGATAATCATCTGAAAAATGCTCACAAGCCTTTGACAGAAATTCAGGTAGTAAACCTGAAAAAAATCCAAATAGAAGTTGTTACCTATCTGAATACGATAGCTTTGGCGCTTGAAAAAAATGATTTTGACGATCTCCAGGATTTAAGAGCTTCCAAAAGATCTATTTTCGACAATCTCGAAGATTCACTATCTATGCAAGTAGAAGGTATATCAAGAAAGGAGTTTGGTTTTAAAAATACTGACCTAGTACTCAATTTATTGTTAGAGACCAAAGACCTTGTAGCTATCTCTGTCAGATTTGCCAAGCTGCTCCACCGACTGGTGCAAAACGAGAGTCCACTGGGTAATCGATAATTTAGAATAAAAATCTTTTAACTAACAAAGTAAAACGTTACCTTTGACCCATATTTATTCGTCATGAATATCATTAAGGTCAAGGACATTTTTATTAAAGAACTTTCTGTAGAGTTCAGACAAAAGTTTGCCTTGGGCGGAATATTCCTTTTTGCCGCTACAGTGGTTTTTATAATCTATAAATCTTTCAATAATATCAACCCAAGGGAATGGACTATACTCTTGTGGATTATCATGCTTTTTGCAGGACTAAATGCAGTAGTTAAGAGCTTTCTGCAAGAAAAAAAAGAAACTTATCTATACTATTACACTTTATTTGACCCCGTGGATTTGATGATTGCAAAGTTGTTGTACAATTTTGTTTTTCTAATATTTTTGTTTTGTATGATCTTAGGATTTATGACTATATTTTCTGGCTTTCCCGTAAAACTGCCTGGGTTATTTGTATCAGGTTCTGTTTTAGGTATCTTGGGGATCGCTATTGTGTTTACTTTTGTTTCTGTAATATCTGCTGCTGATAATACGAATGCTACATTGATGTCCATTTTGGCACTACCATTAGTATTACCTATAGTCATGTTATTACTTAAAATATCAGCAGTTAGTGTACGCTTGTTATCCGATACTTCAGTAAATGAAGATGTCATGTTGTTGGCGGGTGTAGATAGTGTACTATTAGGAGCAATGTTATTGTTATTTCCTTCGTTATGGAGAAGTTAATCTTTTTAAAAAGGAGTATGATAAAAATAAAAGGTTTGTGGTGGAAGGCTTTGGGAGCAATTATTTTTCTTTATGTCTTGATCGGGGGCATGACGGTTCCGCTAAATTCAGGTATTACATATACTAACCCTTCAAATGCCAAAACAGGTCAGCGTATTGTTATGGAAGTTACAGGTTATAATACCCACTTCAAGTCAGCATTACAAAATAGAGCGTGGCTAAAAGCAGACTCAAGCCATTTTATTCAAGCAACATCCGTTCAGCAAAATGATGAGATGCATGTATTGCTTCATTTTGACCTCCCATTTACTATGCCTTCAAAAGAAAAAGTACAGCCTTTGACATTGATCATAGATAACGAAATTGATGGAGCATTTGTACAACCCAATGCCCTTTTTGTTACAGTGTCAGATAGTCTTCAGAATGATCTAAGCCAATGGCAAACATTACAATTAGGATCACTAAATAAAAAATCTGGATTGACATTTCCATATCGAAATATCTTAAATGAAACGATCAGGAATACTTTTTTTCACGTAGCCTTATGGTTTGCTATGTTTATATTGTTGATTATAGGTTTATATCATGCGATACAGTATTTGAGAACAGGTATTTATGATCACGATATACAATCTGCAACTATTAACAAGGTGGCTATCATGTATGGTGTTTTTGGGTTAATTACAGGGTCGATTTGGGCTAAATTTACCTGGAACACTTTCTGGACCACCGATGTGAAACTCAATATGACTGCTGTGGCAATGCTGATATATCTTGCATATCTTGTTTTGCGCGGTGCATCTACTGATACTGATAGAAGAGCAAAATTAAGTGCATCATATAGTATTTTCGCATTTTTAGCCCTGATTCCTTTGGTGTTTGTCATACCTAGACTTACAGATAGTCTCCACCCTGGTAATGGTGGAAATCCTGCTCTTGGTGGTGAAGATTTGGATAATACATTGAGATTGTTTTTTTATCCTAGTATAATAGCTTTAGTATTATTGGGTATGTGGATGTCTCAATTAAAAATTAGATATGAAAGACTACAAGAAAAAATTTTCCAAAACCAAAAATAAATTATTTATGTTTAAACTGAGCCAGATTATAAGTTTTGTTTCCTTATGTTGCATGATGATATTAATCAATACGCAGGCTGCTTGTCAGGGCAGCAGTATTGATTTTTTGAGGAGTACGGGCAAGATTTATACCGTTGTTATTGTAATAGCAGTCATATTTATTGGTATAGTGATTTACCTGTACCGATTAGATCATAAACTAACCAAATTAGAAAATCAGATTAAAAATGAGCAGTAAACAAGCAAAATTTTTTGAAAGTGTGCAAAGCAACTTCGATAGAGCGGCAGCACACACAGACATTCATCCGGGATTGTTGCAGCAAATCAAAGTTTGTAATGCAATCTATCAAATGAATTTTCCAGTAAAAATCGGAGACACTTACCAAGTGATCGAAGCGTATCGTGTTCAACATTCACACCACAGGCTTCCTACTAAAGGTGGTATTAGATTTAGTCATCTTGTGGATCAAGAAGAAGTGATGGCATTGGCAGCCTTGATGACTTACAAATGTGCTATAGTAGACGTACCATTTGGCGGAGCAAAAGGAGGTGTGAAAATAAGTCCAAGAGCTTACACTCCCGAGGAATTGGAGCGTATTACCAGAAGATATACGGTAGAGTTGATTCGTAAAAACTTCATCGGACCGAGTGTAGATGTACCTGCACCTGACTATGGGACAGGGGAGCGTGAGATGGCATGGATTCTAGATACCTACCAAACATTTAAAGGTGGTGAGATAGACGCAGCAGGTTGTGTTACAGGAAAACCAGTAAGACAAAATGGTATCAGTGGAAGGACAGAAGCAACTGGTCGTGGAGTCTTCTATTCGATCAGAGAAGTGTATAATGATGAATCTCAGCTAAAAAGAATAGGAGCGACAAAAGGCTTAGCTGGCAAAACTATGGTAATCCAAGGTATGGGTAATGTAGGTTCGTACACAGGACTCATCTCCCAAAACGAAGGTGATGTCAAGATCATAGGATTATCTGAAATGGAAGGTACCGTTTATAGTGAAAAAGGTATCGATATGCAAGCTGCCCTCGATTATAGAAAGGCAAATGGTACTATTTTAGGTATGCCAGGTACAGTGGCCATGAATGACAGAGGTGACTGGGCAGGAATTGAATGTGATATTTTAGTACCAGCAGCACTAGAATCCGTTATCACAGAAGAAAATGCCCATAAAATAAAAGCAAAAGTCATTGCAGAAGCAGCCAATGGTCCTATCACCTCTGGAGCAGCAGACATCATTATTAAGAATGGCGGTATCATCATTCCAGATATGTATTGTAATGCAGGTGGTGTAACAGTTTCATATTTCGAGTGGTTAAAAAATCTCTCTCATATGAGATTTGGTCGAATGGACAAGCGATTTAATCAAAATACCTACCAAAACATTGTAAACACTTTTGAAGGACTTACTGGAAAATCCATCAGCGACAAAGAAAAACAATTCATTACGAGAGGTGCTGAAGAAGTAGATTTGGTGCGTTCAGGCTTAGAGGAGACGATGATCAACTCTTATCATCAGATTATGGATGTATACCACAACTATCCAAAAGTAAACAATCTTAGAGATGCAGCATTTATTTGCGCACTCAATAAAGTAGCTAGTGACTATATGACTTTGGGAGTATTTCCTTAATGATTTTTTATATAATTAACAGAAATAGAAAGGGTAGCAGTGATGTTGCCCTTTTCTATTTTGAGCACATTGTAGGATCAAAGACTTTATTTGATTTATTGTACTTTTTTATCCCCAATTATGCCATAAAAAGTACTAATTTTTGTGATTAAAATGCACCTATACTAGCATTTACTATTTTTTTTTAATTTAAATGATAGTACATTGTAGTAATGAATTAATTTTATAATTAGATTTGTAGTAATTTTATGATATGTTAAAAAAAGGTTTTATTATATTGTTGGTTTTCTCGTATTGGACGGCTATAAGCCAACCCAAGATTTGTTCTAATCCTCCACAGATGACATCAATTTGTGCCGATGCTTGTATTATATGTGACATAGATGGATTTACTGGAAGAAATAATAGTACGATCAGAGGCCAAGCTCCACCTGACTTTTGTACTACTGAAGTGCACCACATGCAATGGATAGGTTTTATTGCGGGTACAGTAGATTTGACTTTAGAAGTTACCATTTCTAATTGTTCTAGAAATCAGGGGTTGGAAATAGGATTGTACGAAAGTCTTAACTGTCAAACATTCAGAAGAATCAGCGAATGTGATACAGACATCAGACCTGGAGAAAGAAGAATTTTTGTCAATACTGTGCCGCTTACCGTTGGACAGTATTATTATTTTGTGATGGATGGTAGTGCGAATGATATTTGTGACTGGAGCATCAAAGTCTTAAAAGGATCTACCAAAGTCTCACCTTTGGAACAAGCTCCTCAAATCAATTTTCCAGAAAAAATTTGTCAAAACGAATTATTTGAAGCCAACACGCCCGGAGTCTCAGGAGCTACTCTCTACAATTGGACTCTTGACGGAAAAAGTTTTAAATTTGGGACTTCATTTGATCATCAGTTTGCTGAAATAGGCATATACAATATTTGTCTGGATGCGTCCAATGTATGTGATAAGGCTCCACAAGTATGCAAAAAAATTGAAGTACTTCAAGTTCCTGAATCAAAGATCGAAACCGAACTTTGTTTTGGAGAATGTTTTAGGTATTATGGGGTGGATTATTGCCAAGCTGGAGCTTATACCATTCCGCTTAAGGCAAAAAACAGCTGTGATAGTTTGATCAGACTTTCATTAACGATCAAAGATAAAATTACAGCATCGTCATCAGTAAACATATGCGAAGGCGATACTATCAAACTGGGTGGGCAAAATTTCTTTAAATCAGGCACCTATTTCCCGATCCTTGATAATAACGAAGGGTGTAATATTCATATGACTCTAGAGCTAAAAGTGATCATTTGTAATATCTTAACTTCTACTGAAATTACCAATGTAAAATGTACCGGAGAAAGTAATGGAATGTTGAGATTTAAAATCAATGCGGGTACTCCACCTATGATCTATAGAGCTTATAAAATCGAAAATCCTTCTATCATTTACACAGGCCCTATTTTTATGACTAATGAATGGATTGCTATTAACAATCTAAGTGAAGGCAACTATACGATAGAAATCAATGATAATTATCAAAATAAAGTAGTCACCAATGAATACGTAGGACAACCGGCAAGATTAAAAGTAGAAAGTAAAGTGCTGAATTATAACGGCTATGGTGTAAAATGTTATGGTGATCAAAATGGAGAGATAAATATAGAACCATCTGGTGGTAGCCCTTTGTATAGATATTTTGTCAACGGATCTGAAGTCAATAGTTTAAAACAATTCAATTTACCGGCAGGGCGATACGAAATCAAAATCCTTGATAAAAACCAATGTTCAGTAGTAGATTTGATAGAGATCAAGTCTCCAGAACCGCTCATTGCTGAAGCTTTATTTACGGATCCTGGGTGCTTGGGAAATAATACAGGTGAAATTCTGATAAAAGTAGCTAAGGGTGGGATTCCTGAGTATACTTACAGTCTTAATAGCGATAACTTTAGTAAAGTGGATAAATTTGGTAATTTGGTGGAAGGTATTTACACCATAAAAGTTCAAGATGTTAATGGATGTATTACTCAGGTAACAGATACGCTTATTGCGGCAGAGATCCCTTTGATATCAGTTGCCAACGAACAAATTTTGACTAATCTGGGAGATAGTGCTACTTTGGTTGTACTTTCAAATTTATCCAATCAGACCTTTACCTGGACACCTGCGGAAAGTATACAAAATCCCAATAATGAAAAAACCAAAGCATTACCAGTAAATGATACGAAATATACCATTACTTCTACTTCCAAAGATGGCTGTATGGATACATCATATGTAAATGTAAGGGTAGAAAAGAATAGAAGTTTTGTCATTTCTAATGTCATAACACCAGATCAAAATAATATCAATGATCGAATCACATTTTTTGCAGGTAAAGACGTGTCTTCACTAAACTTTTATAAATTATACGATAGATGGGGCGAACTGGTTTTCGAAGCACCGTTTACATCCGCAGAAGGAGTTTCTGAGATTCCATGGGAAGCGTCCTTTAAAGGAAGGAAACTTGTCAATGGGGTTTATACTTGGATGGCTAGCGTTACCTACATTGATGGTTTTGTGCAACCACTTCACGGAAGTCTTACTATTTTAAATTAAATGCCGATAAAAATTTTAAACTAAAGACATGATAAAACGTTAATCTTCTAATTTTAGGCATTCATAAATGTTTCAGCAAAATCGCAATATTTATACCCATTATTTCCGCTTAGGAGATTCCGCCTTCCGGGACAAGGTTAGGTTTTATGAAGACCATCCTGAAGAAATATCAACATTGCATTTTGACGAGAAATTAGAAATGGATTTGGACTATTTGTTGTGTCTGTTTGAAATAGGCAGATATGAAAGGTATTTATCCAAAGTAGATGCTTGTATCGAGTTGGTTATTTCAGAAAACGTGTATGAATTTAGGGATGAGGACGTGTTTCAGGAATTACTCTTTAAAAAAGCAGCAAGTTATTTTCAACTCAATAACTTCGAAAAATGTAAAAGTATCTTAAAGCAACTCATAAAAATAAATCCTTCAAACCCTGTATATATAGGTCTTTATACTATATGTAAGAGAAAGACTGAAAATGACATTTACTTGACTGTAAAAGCCTTGGCTATTGCGTCTCTTTTAATTGTGCTAGGCATTACATTGGCTAATATAATTTTGGAGCCTTTTCTCGCTTATTATCTCAAACCATTCATCTTACTCCGATCCTTGCTTCTAGTTTTTGCTTTTGGGTGTCTGATAGGTTTAGAAATTGTATTTCAGCATAAAATCTATAAAGAGACAGGAATGTATCCCCACAAATTACTTAATTCTATTTTTGGGACTAAAGTTTAACCCGCACTACATAATGCGGGTTTAGGCACTCGATGAGCTAATTCATAAATAAAAAATTGTTGGAGTAACCACAGTTTTTATCTCTTACAAAAGCTACCTTTGCATTTTTTATCACAAAATTTTATATTATGAGCCTTCTCACTGTAGGTACCGTAGCATTTGACACCATCGAAACTCCATTTGGAAGAGCTGAAATGGTGATAGGCGGTGCTTGTACATATATCAGCTGGTCAGCTTCTTATTTTACAAATCAAATTCATTTGGTATCTATCGTTGGAGATGATTTTCCTGATTCAGAATTGCAAAGAATGCAAGCTCGTGGTGTAAATCTGGATGGGCTCAAAGTTGTGCAAGGCGGTAAGTCCTTTTTCTGGGCAGGGAGATATCACAATAATATGAATAGTAGAGATACATTAGTCACTGACCTTAATGTGCTTGCCGATTTCGACCCTATTTTGCCTGAAGCAGCAAAATCAGCTAAATATGTGATGTTAGGAAATCTTACTCCTGCGATTCAGGCAAGTGTATTGGACCAGTTGAATGGAAGCCAAAAGCTTGTCGCACTAGATACCATGAATTTTTGGATGGACATAGCCATGGACGAGCTGAAAAGTGTCATCGCTAGAATCGATCTTCTGACGATAAATGACGAAGAAGCAAGACAACTTTCAGGTGAGCATTCCCTGGTCAATGCAGCCAAAGTCATCCATGAAATGGGTCCTAAATATCTAGTTATCAAAAAAGGGGAGCATGGTGCACTTTTGTTTTGTGATGATGACATCTTTTATGCTCCTGCATTGCCCCTAGCTCAGGTTTTTGACCCTACGGGAGCCGGAGATACTTTTGCTGGTGGATTGATGGGATACCTAGCTAAAACGGATGATATCAGTATGGATAATATGAAGAGAGCTATTATTGCTGGCTCCGCAATGGCGTCATTTTGTGTAGAAGATTTCAGTCTCAACAAGCTGCAAAACTTGACTATGCCTGAAATAAACGAAAGATTGGGAAAATTTAAAAAGTTGATGCACTTCGACTTTATACAATAACCTCCAAAATACCACCATGCTATCCAATAATGATATTCTCAAAAAACTAAGAGTGGCCCTTCAACTTAAAGATGAAGATATTCTGGAAATTCTTTCCCTAGTTGATTTCAAAATTACCAAAGGTGCTCTCAATGATATGTTCAGAAAAGAAGATCACCCTAGTTATGTAGAGGCAGGTGATCAGATTTTACGCAACTTTCTCAACGGCTTGGTCATCTACAAACGTGGTAAAAAGGAAGAACCTAAATAAATAGTTATTAACATTAAATTGCGCCAGTCCACCCATTCAATTTAGTTTTAATGGATTATAACTTCATCAGGACCAGATATCTTCTGGATATGACAGCAATCATGTCCTATCTGATACACTTCTGCAGCTATAACCTTGTCTGAAATGTCGTAAGCAGTAAGTGTTGCTTTGGATCCGTTTTTATAAATTTGGTGTAAATGATTGTCGGATACTAAAACATAGAAGTTGTTTATGGTAGGATATGAATACAAATCTTCTCCATATTCATTTACAACTTTTACTTTGGCGGGCTTATAAGGTTTGTTGTTTTTATCCACGAAACTTACTTGTACGCTTACATATACCTCTGTACAAGCTACGATATCCTTACATTCAAAAGGAGTAATAGTGCTTAATATCTCCAATACTTCTCTGAAATAATCTTTTTTAAAAGTAATTTTAGCGGCATCTTTGAATGCTACGTTTGATGTTTTCATAAAATAGATGCCTGCAGGTGTGCTTGTGTCATCATTGTAGTAAAAAATGCCTTCGGTAATTCCATCTCTCATAAATTCGACGCTTTTTTCCAGCTTTATTGTATTGTTGTTATCATCTTGAATTTGAATAGGTTTCTGATCATCCGTACCTCCAAAATCCTCACAATATAAAGGAGAACAATAATGATAAGAGATATCTACTCCATTGTCTTTTTTAAATTTATGAAAAGTATTACCTTCAAATGTAGATAAACCACGACCTTCATAATCATTTGGCAATTGTATAAAGACACCATTTTTGAACCGAAAAGACGACCAAGTTTCATGCTTTTTTATACTTATTTTTTCAGGGGTGCTTGGGCTATCTACCTGATTTTTGTCACATGAAAGCTGAGTGGAAGCGATTATGAACATTATAATAGGAAAAAAGGTTTTCATAAATAAGGCTTTAAATTATTTTTAATTGGGTGATCTCTATCTCTCCATCAGAAGCTACACAAGTATTTACGAGATGATGAAATTCGATTTTTACATCAATTGGGAAAGTACTTTTTATAGTAATACCGTAGGAATCGTTTTTTTGATACCATTGATATGTTTTACCGGCATCAGTTTTTACAATCAGGCCTCTACAGCAAGCACAACGTCTTAGGTCATATCCTTCGATATTAGCAGATAAAAGTCCATCATCTTTGGAGCACGATAAGGTGGAAACTAGTAAAATGAAGCAAATATAACTACACAATTTTGCCATGATGTAAGATTTATTTATAAGACGTAAAATTTGCCTTAAACGTTGGAGCGGAAGATATGAAATTTAGATTTTAGGTAAAAAGAAAAAGAGACCCATAGCTTTAAAACTGCATATGGATCCCTATTTAACGTTGAGCTCTTAAGAAGTGAATGATTACCTACCTGATAGTTTTGCTTTTACTGATTTTTCTTTACCATCCCTGATGTATCTCACTTTGATGGTTTCTCCTGGATTGAATGGACGTAATGCTTTTAGCAATCCATCAGAAGTAAAGATATATTTATCATTAATTTTAAGAATGACATCATCTCTTCTTATATCTGCTTTTGCTGCTGCAGAACCTTCAACGATGTCTGTAATCAGGACTCCATCTTCTGTATCGTCTATATTCACACCCAGTGTCGCTTTGTTGTCATTGCCTCTTTCCATGCGCAATTTTCTGCCCTGATCATTAAAAAAGACTTTGTCTGTATCTTCGATAATCATCATTTTATTCTTTTTCTTACCCTTTCCAGCTTCTTCCATTACGATCACCTTTCCATTTTCTTCATCTCCTTCAGCATCTATGGTGATAGTCATGTTGTCGCCATCTTTGATTTTTTTGATTTTGACATTTTTCATTTCTTTTGCCATTTCTTCAGGCATCTCGCCATATCCTTCCCATTCCATTTCATTGATATTGTCACCATCTATTTTGATGATTTTTACCTTAGTACCTTTGTCATCTTTGGTGATGGTTTTGTCTATGGATGTGTTTATGGAGATGACTTTTTTATCTCCCTCAGTATTGATATTGATGTTGTCTACATCGTTGGCATCCATCTCTTTGATGAGTTTGTCTGCTTCATCACCTTCAGCTTCCTTTCTGGTTTCGGTGATTTTGCCATCGATATTGGTTTTATTGATGATGACCACTTTTTTCTTAGATTGAGTTTCTTGCGCACGGGTTAGAAAAGCACAACCTAATATTACGGATGAAATAATGATTTTTTTAAACATGATTTTTAGATATTTATTTGATTTTAAAAATTATAATGGATTAATATACTCTATATTTTCTCTTAGCCACTTTTCCTTCTATGTTAAATTGCAATTTGGAATTCTTTTGTAAAGTAGTGCCCGATTCTTCTTCAAAAATTCTTCGGTACTTTTGATAGATATTATTGGGTTGTTTTTCCCCATTGATTTTGAGATGTTTTCCAGTAAGTTCTACTTTGTTAGCCTCATTTGGCAAAAGGAGTCCATCTCTATTGAGTGCGTTGCCTATAATATCTGCATAGCTTTCGTTGATTTTAGGCATACCAGTGTCATCCAATGCTCCGTCAAACAAACCATCCTCTACATCTATCCCTCCATGGAATGGTTTCATATTTGGAAATGCAAAATCAAAATTAAAACCATCCAATCCTTTGAAATTCATACTATCCAAGCCTCTAAAATCAAAATGCATACCGTCCATTTGATTTTGTAACTTTTTCATTTGTTCTGCAAGCTGGCTCATATCTAAGTGCTGAAGCTCTTCAAAGTTTCCAAGGTCTCTCAGGTTTTTTAACCCTTCGAAATTCTTAAATCCTTCTAAATTTTTGAATCCTTCAAAGTTTTTAAATATTGAATCTGCAAATAACTTTTCTCCATTCTCAAAGTTGAATTCGAAATTCTGTGGTTCGCCATCTCCAAAAATGAACATACGGGCATTGCCTTTTTGACTACCTTGAGGTTTAGATTCCGCAATGATATCTTCGTATTTGTCATAATCAGATTTGTCTATGATTTTGCCATTCACTTCGAGTTCTACCACGTCTCCATTTTCGATTAAAATTTTGACATCCTGATCATGGGTTCGTTTTTGGATCCTGATGGACTCTTTTTGATAAGGTATTGTATCGGCCTTTATTACAATTTTTATTTCATTTTCTTGGGTTGCGAGCTTCATTTCATCGGATTGGCTACTATAGTTACCCGATAGGTCTTTAGAAACCACAACAATCAAGATCAAGACAATCAGTGTTGTAATAATTTTCTCTTTTAAAAAATTTCTTGTTTGTGTCATGTTTAAAATGCGTTTGATACGGTTTGAAAAAAATGATTTATTTGTAAATTGTAGTGCTAGTAATGGAGCACTTTGTTGTATTTCCTGGATTTTGACTAAGGTTTTAGCATATTGTATTCGATTTCCTGCATAGGCAATGGCCTGCTCGTCACAGCAATTTTCTCGCTCTACTCTGATATTGGCAGATATCCACCATATAGCAGGGTGATAGTATAGTAGAGCTTCTATAATCGTTTGTAAGATATTGATCAGGATATCTTTTCTACCAAAATGGGCCAACTCATGTGCCAATATCGCTTCGGTCTCAGAGATGCTGAGTTGATTGAGCATCCCTATGGGGAATAGTATGACAGGCTTGATGACTCCCAATATCATAGGTGAAGATATATATTTGCTTTCTTGTAGCGTTATTTTTTTATTTATATTGAAATGAGAACAAACTCTATAAAATGCAGCATTCACTGATGGGGTATCTATGGATTGTGACCTTCGGGTAAGAAATTGGACATACATCAATGAACCGAATAATCTAAATCCAAACAATATCACTCCTGCAATCCAGGTGATGGCCAATGGCCATCGATAAGCTTCCATGGTTTGTTGCATCCAATCAAAAAAATTAAATCCATTAGGTTCCATATATTCGGAAACGGTCGTTGTAATTATTTGTACGCTAGGGTTACCGATTTGTTGATCTAAAGTATCCTGATAGAAGTATATGAATGAACCCGTAAATAACAAAATAGCGACGAATAAACTACCCAGAGCTATATTGTATCGCACTGATGCTGGGGCATTTTGTAATTTTTTTAGCAGCACTGACATGAACAGTGCCATGATTGTAAACTGCCATAGGGAATGAAATATACTTTGAACTATTGTATTAACTAGGTTCTCAGATATCCAAGGAGTTATTGCCATGTTATCCATTATTCTCAAGTTTTGCAATTAGGGATTTCAGTTCGTTCAATTCATTTTGAGAAGATGTCGTATTGCCTAGAGCTTGCATGACCAAGTTCATGGCCGATCCTTTGAATGCTGTATTTACAAAATCTGAGATAAGATTATTTTTGGTATCTTCTTCTTGTACCACAGGCTTGTAGATATGTGATCTTTGTGCAGTATCTCTGACCACAAGACCTTTTTCATTCATGATTTGCATGAGTTTGAGTGTGGTAGTATACCCAACTTCTCTCCGAGCATTGAGTTTGTCATTGATATCTCTGACAGAAGCTGCACCATCTTCCCACAATATCTGTAGGATTTCTATCTCTGCATCTGTTGGTTTAAATTGACTCATCAGTTTGTTATTTATTAAAAGTAATACAAAGATATACGAATGATTTCGTATAACCAATAGCTAGTACGAAATTATTCGTAGTTTTAAGAAAAATTTAACGAATTTCCACATCTCCTAAACCAAAAAAGGCAAACACTTAATATAAATGTTTGCCTTTTTGGATGCTATTTTGATAATTAAAACTAATTCTGCGTATCGTCTATGATCTCGATCGTTTGTGGACCTGCTATGATTTTAAACTCTGACCTACGATTGAGTTGGTGTTCTTCTTCTGAACATTTGACACCATCTTTGCATTTATTGAGCAATTTGACCTCTCCATATCCTACAGATTTGATACGAGCAGGAGCCACGCCTTCTTCTACCAGCCAAGCTTTGGTAGAGTTGGCTCTGCGCTGAGAAAGTTTTTTGTTAAATTCATTATCTCCACGACAATCTGTATGTGATGAAAGTTCGATGACCATATCAGCATATTGATCCATTAGTGTTTTTAGGTAAGCCAAATCCTTTTCTGCATCAGGTAGGATTTTATCATCATTGAAGTCAAAGTAAATACTCTTTAGTGCGATAGGTTCGTTTCTAGACACCCTTCGTTTTGGTGCTTCAGGTTTAGGCTTTAAGGTTATGGTCTTACTTACTGTGTAATCGTCAAATATTCCATTGGTATTAAAACTGATTGAATCTGGATAATACCCTTCTCGGGTAACCAAAGCAGTGTATGTCTTATCAGCATCGAGCAAAAAAGAGAAATCATTGGTCAGGAAATTGGTTTTACTGTCCGCAGGCGTTTTTTTGCTACCTTCAAAAAGCTCAATCGTCGCTCCTTCCAATGGTCCTTTTTCATTATTTACTAAAGCTTTGAGATCTATAACAAGGTCTCTGATTTGAACCAAATATATATCATCGCAGCACGTCTCTGTATTTTTGAACTTTTTCTTGTCTTTATGCAGCCTGTTGGATACTAATACCGCAGAGCTACCACCTTCATTAAATCTCAAAAACAAGTCATCGTATGAAGAATTATAGTTAAATCCCATATTGACTGCTTCTGACCATTTGGACCCATCCCATGATGAGTAGAAGTTGTCGAGCCCGCCCAATCCAGGATGCCCTGTAGAACTAAAATATAAGGTACCTTCTTTGTATGCAGGAGAGAACTCATTACCATTGGTATTGATACTTTTGCCTAGATTTACAGGTGTTTCATATTTATTTCCCTTTATGGTGGAGTAATAGATATCATATCCACCATATCCACCTGGCATATCTGACACATAAAACAAAACTTTATTTCCAAATAATTCGCCTTCAAAAGGATGTCTTGACCTGAACTCATTATTTATCGACTCTATAGGATTGGGAGCTGCCCATCTATCTCCTGTTCGTAATGACATATAGATTTCTGCATTCTTTACACCATTATTGGTATATTTTTCTCTGGTGAAGTACATTCTTTGACCATCGTCAGAAAAAGAAACACCAGTATTGAAAAAATCTACTCTATTAATGGCTTCTTCCAATGCTGAAGATGTTCCGAAATCTCCTTGTGGTGATCTGGATGCCATATATAATTTTGCATGATACTCTTCTTCTTTTCCATCTAGTATGATCGGTTCTTTACTAGGCATGCTTGAAAAATAAAGACTGCCATCCTTATAAAAAGCTGGTGATGATTCTGCCGAAGGAGAGTTGATCGATTCACCGGCAAAACTGACCGAAGCTTCTATATTTTCAGCATATTTTTCTATCAATACAATACCTTTCAATTCTTTTTTGGCCTCTGCTCTAAGCGAATCACTTTCTGTCGTAGATGCGAAGGAATTCAACTCATCCATGGCTTGTTTGTATTTTCCCTGAGCTTTCATAGCTTTCGCCCAGTCCAGTCTTACATCAAAAAACTCATCTCTTTTGTCTCTTTTGATGACGCGTTCATATACTTTTTCTGCTTTTGGATAATCTCGTTTTAGCATATGCATATCACCTATAGCGACCATTAGGTTAGGATCTTTAGATTGGGCATGAGCCTTTTCAAAATACTCTATGGCGGTTTCATAGTCATAATTTTCGGCAGCATATGCTGCAGTTTCTATCAAGGTTTCATAAGAACTGACTTTAACAGGTTGAGCATGCAGCATCACCGTAAAGCAAACTAAAAGGACGATATATATTTTATTAAACATGTTTTATTTTTTATTAAGTTAAATCTCTATGGTATTTTCATCAGAGTCTTGGACAAAAAATCACAGGTTTGACTTTAGGTTTTTTATAAATGGTACCAATATATCTCACTGCCAACTCCAAACCACCCAAGCCATTGCTGGCCAGCGCTCTGTCATTCAAGTTGAGGTCATAAGAGACTCCTACTTGATAAGTACTAAATCTTGCTCCAAGATATAGGATGACATCTCTCACATTTCTAAGTCCTAGACCTGCTCCACCTTTAAAATCTTTGTCTTCATTGATCTGATACCAAACATGACTATTTACATTAAAAGCACTAAAAGGTCCTAGGCTGTAATAATAAAATGAAGGTTCGATACTTGTTCGTTTAGTGAGATCATATCTATAGTCACCATGGATGTTGAGACCTAGCGGCTTAGTCTCTACGCTATCTTTGCTAACGGCACCTTGACCTACACTATTACTAAAAATACCCACTCTAGGAGACAATAAGCCTTCCAATGCGAATCCCAATCTTAAGTCTGATTTTTTTCTTCTTGCGTTGAATAATAATCCTGCACCCAAATCTCTATTTTTCAGCTTAGCATCTTGGTTTTGGCTACCTGCCTGATTATTATTAGTCAGTTGTTTTAAGTTTATCAAATCAATATCAATACCATTTATGATACCATTCCGTGTATCAGCGCTATTGAATCCAGGTATAGTCCTATTGCCATTATTTAATTGAGCGCCTATGGTCAGTATGTTGGTTTGTTTTTTATCTAAAGCTAAGTGATATGCAGCAGAAATTTTTATAAATGTCCAGTTTTGTGCAAAACGATTGTCTGGATTACTCAAAGTCACCTCAGATAAATCTCCAGATCCATTTGCAGCATTTAAAACATCTGCTTGAAATCCGATACCAATCCAGTCTTGTTTGCGAATACCTCTGACGATAGGCGCATCAGCTGTCAAGGAGAAATTTTTAAAACTTCTATCAGAAATAGATCCATCTTTACTGGTGTAGATACCACCTACTCTGTATGAACCAGAAAAAGCACCTGCATTGGCTGGATTTACAGTCACGGGCGTAAAGTGGTAATAAGAATAATGCAAATCCTGACCCAAAATCTGACCTATCATCAGCATCACCGCAATGGTTGAAAACACGACTTTCATACGTATCATACGTTTATTAAATTTGTTTCGACCTCGAAAGATACGCACATTTTTCGATTTGTAAATAAACCAACCATTTTTAACATAATTTTTTTGGCTAAAATGTCTGCTAACCTATTCCAAGATCTATTTTTTAGGATCAAAAGCATCCATTTAACATTTGATTTCGCGAAAATAGTTAAATTTGATGTTTAAAATGATAATACGTGACCAGACTGATTTTTATTTTCTTTTTTTCTTGCTACACGGTTTCAGGTCAAGGTCAGTCATTTTTGGTACCTGCAGATACATTAAATACTCCAAGATTTTATACAGCATTGTCTTTTGCCGGAGCAACTTACACAAGTTTTTCTATCGGATTATATCAAACTTGGTATAAAAATTTCGAACAAGAGCCTTTTCACCTGTTCAATGATTGGGGAGAATGGGAACATATGGACAAATTTGGTCATGTACATTCTGCTTATTTTCAAGGTATTTTGACTTATAAAGGAGCCCGATGGACAGGTTTAAGTAAGAAAAACAGTATTCTTACAGGAATAGTAGCTGGAAGCTTATTTCAAACTACGATAGAAGTCATGGATGGTTTTTCATCAAAATGGGGTTTCTCTTTGCCTGATATCGGTGCCAATATTGCAGGGACTGCAATTTTTGCAACGCAGCAGTATTGGTGGGATGAGCAGCGGATATCTGTTAAAGTATCATCAATGCCCAAAACATATTCCGACATTACCATAACATCCACAGATGGCGGTAAAACCACAACTCTAGTAGCTAGGGCCAATGCTTTGTATGGGTATAACTATTTCGAGCGATTTTTAAAAGATTATAATGCACAGACCTACTGGTTGTCTTTCAACGTAAAGTCTTTTTTACCCAAAGATCACCCCTGGCCTGGTTGGTTAAATGTAGCTCTTGGATATGGTGCCGAAAATATGTTTGGTGGTTTTGATAATAGTTGGACTGATAGCGGAGCATCATTTAATGTACCATCGGAATTGTACCCTAGACATAACCAATTTTATTTAGGATTTGACTTGGATTTGACCAAAATAAAAACAAAAAGCCCTTTTCTAAAATCTATTTTCTCAGTAGTCAATATTTTGAGAATACCCTTACCAGCATTAGAATATAGCAGTAATGGAAAGTTTGTCTTTCATTCATTTAAATAATTTCAGAATACCAAACATTAGCCTGCTTAAAAGCAACGATTACTTGAATAATTCGTAAAATAATGTATATGAATTTCGATGAGTTTCTTTTATTGTTTTTTCGCATTCGATCGAAATGATGTGGTTTTTGGAATTGGAATGATGCCTGCTGGAAACGTCATTTAGACCAACGGTAGTAAATTGATTACCTTAATAAAAAATTAGATAAAACCTATTCAGGGAAATTCACGAGAAGTCCGGAGTTCTGAGCTTAGCTCACTCCTTCCATATAGAAATTTTATTAAATAAAAAAGGGTTGAATGTCACCAAACAACCCTTTTTATATGGTATAATTTTATCAATTAAAACAAGGTTACTGAAGTACCAATCATAAAGGTATTATAATCGTATCTAGGATTATCATTAAACAACTTTGAAAAATTATAGCGAGCTACAAGATCAAAACCATTAAAGTCAAGACCGACAGTGGCGCCATAAATCCAATTATTCAATTCATTCCTAGAATACCGTTGTTCATTGATACTTTCTTTTTGTACTTTGAATTCAGTTTTTTGAACAGTATGGACTCTGTATCCAGCATATCCTCCTATTTCTAATTTACTTTTTTTACTGAGTGCAAATGTAAAACTTAGTGGTACGTTGAGATAGCCAATATTTAATTTTGGGTTGCCTTTTACATTATCTATATTTACAAATTGTGGATCGCCATCAGTATCTTGAGTTAATCTCACATCATTATCCAGTTTAAATCTGTTTTTCAGGAAACTGATCCCATAACTGAATGCTACTTTGCTATCTTTCCCACCGAGTCTTGCAGAACGGACCAAAGCAAATTCCCAAAACCACGAACCACCTGTGTTGATTTCAGGAGAAAGAACACCTGAAGCTACATCACTTGCTGCATGCAGGGAATTGATACCGAACCCTATTTTTAAACCGGTGTTAATTTTCTTTTTAAACGGCATAAACTTAGAAAGATTCAACCCATCCTTGCCATCTTCGCCGTTCTCACCATCTTGAGCATCTTCACTATTGTAATCAACTATCGGCATTTCATCCTGATTTTCGACAGTTTCTTCTACTTCCATGGTTTCTATAACCGTATTTTCTGCAACTGCTTCAGGGAGTACTACTTTGTTTAACTCATCGTCAAGCTGTAAAAGCAGAACATTCATTTGATTCAGAATTTGCAAAACTTTTGTAGAATCTGTGTAATACCTCATCGATTCTACATTATCTTTGGCGGAAGACATGTAATACTTAAGATTATCTAGTTTCATCTGATCATCGGACTGACCTTTCAAAACTTGAAAACTCACGCAAGATAGAAGTAATAGAAAGAGTTTAAATTTTGACATTTGATTTTTGTTTTTTAAGAAATTAATATTTACTCTTGATCAAAAGTAAACTAAATGTATAATAAGATACAAATTAAAAGATGAATACTTCAGTTTTATAGACTAACACTATATTCACCATCAAACAAATACAATGTGTACTCATTTAATATCTTTTCAATATAATTTTGAAAAATATGACTGATTCAATCTTTTTTATAAATTAATAACCAGTCCATGTTTACTTACTTATGACTACATAGTTTACTGAGGTGTACCATTTTGAACCCAGCATTCTATTCGTTTGATAATTTGGTCAGAAAGTTTATTTCCGCCTAACGGCATCTTTGTTGCTCCGGACTCATGTTTTATGGATTTTAAAAACTTATCACTTTTAGTTGCTGATTTTGTGCCGTCATAAGTACTCATATTAAGTCCTACAGCCTTAGTTGTGGCATCATGACATCCTGCAGTAGCACAACTTTCATTTATAATTTTGTCAATGTCGTTGGTATATTTCGGGCTGACTCCTGAACAATCGACTTTTGTATCATCATCGCCACAAGAGATAATAAATAAAAAAGAAAGAAAAATGATTCCACCTAAAATACTTCTATTCATGATTGTTGGTTTAAGATTTTAAAAATTTGACCAAAATAACGAAGATTTTTTGAAATGAAATGTATCATTGTTAAAATAAAAGTAAAAATTGATAGAATGGTCTTATTTTTGCACCTTATTTTAAATAAATTTTAAATAGAAAGTATAAATCAAGCTGATTTAGTCTTGATGATATGCTGATTCGAAAAAATATAAAAATGTAAGGGAATGGATTTTAAGAATTTGATTGCTCATTGTAAAGAATATGGTTTTATTTTTCAGTCCAGTGAAATATATGATGGATTGAGTGCGGTATATGATTATGGTCCATATGGTGTAGAGCTCAAAAACAATATCAAAAATTATTGGTGGAAGTCGATGGTGCAAATGCACGAAAATATAGTAGGCATAGATGCTGCCATATTTATGCATCCCAAGACATGGAAAGCGTCCGGACACGTAGATGCATTTAATGATCCATTGGTAGACAACAAAGACTCTAAAAAGAGATATAGAGCGGATCAGCTGATAGAAGGATACGCCGAAAAAATCGAAGCTAAAAATATCAAAGATATCGAGAAGGCTAAAGCTCGTTTTGGTGATGCCTTTGATGAAGCCCAATTTAGGGCTACCAATGATAGAATCATCGAAAGACAAAAGCAGATAGATGAATCTATGGTTCGTCTTGCCAAAGCGATGACAGCTGGAGATATGGATGATTTGAAGGCTATGATCGACGAATACGAAATCGTGTGTCCGGAAAGCGGCTCAAGAAACTGGACCGAAGTACGTCAGTTTAACCTGATGTTCAATACACAATTGGGAAATATAGCAGGCGAAGAAGGGAAACTTTATCTCAGACCCGAAACCGCACAAGGTATATTTGTAAATTTCCTGAATGTTCAGAAATCTACAAGACAAAAGATACCATTTGGAATAGCACAAATCGGAAAAGCCTTCAGAAATGAGATCGTAGCTCGTCAGTTTATCTTCCGTATGCGTGAGTTTGAGCAAATGGAGATGCAGTTTTTCATAAGACCTGGTACACAGGATGAATGGTATCAATATTGGAAGGAAGCCAGACTCAAATGGCACAAAGCGATAGGTACAAGTGGCGACAAACTTAGGTTTCACGACCACGCTGCTCTTGCACATTATGCCAAAGCAGCCGTAGATATTGAGTTCGAGTTTCCATTTGGTTTCAAAGAATTGGAAGGTATCCATTCTAGAGGTGATTTTGACTTGACTCAGCACCAGGAGTTATCTGGTAAGAAGCTTCAATACTTCGACCCAGAACTCAATGAAAATTATGTGCCTTTCGTAGTAGAAACATCTATCGGCTGCGACCGTATGTTTTTAGCAATGGTGGCCAACGCTCTTGTAGAAGAAAACGTACCAGATGCTGATGGCCAAGACTCTGTGCGCACGGTCATGAAGTTGCATCCGGCTTTGGCACCCGTAAAAGTTGCAGTACTTCCACTTTTGAAAAATAAGGAGGAACTGACCACTGCTGCAACGGCCATCTACGACAAACTCAAGTTGTCCTTTAACTGTCAGTATGACGAAAAAGATGCGATAGGACGTAGATATAGAAGACAAGATGCCATCGGTACGCCATATTGTGTGACAATAGATTTCGAAACTCTCGAAAATGGTACGGTGACGATCAGAGACAGAGACACATTAATCCAGGAGCGAATCAAGATAGAAGACATCCGAAGTTTTGTGCAAGATAAGGTAGCTTTAGAGAATTTATTGGCTTAAGCCAAGATTATCAGTCAAAAATTGATGTATTGTATCAAAGTGCTAACGATAAAATATGTTATAATGTGAACGAGAAAGAATAGCAGTTAATACTGAGCTAACTTTCTCGTTCACCAGTATTGAGTTATCATTTAAAAGTAGCCTTACAAGTTGTAAATGAATAGCCTGACTTTTAGCACAGCAGAAAGGTGCTCAATAAAAAATTAAGCTATAGCTTCAATTAACTGTTAAATAAGTTAAAAGCTTCGTGTTTAATTTTTGAATAATTACATTGTTTTAATAAATGATTGTAGTATTTCCAGAAATTGTTTTGGTTTTACCACTTATTTGTTCTTTGTATCGCATTACAAAGGTATAGATACCTGATGTGATAGGATTTTGCAAATACTTACCATCCCATGTAATATTTGCCCCATTTTCGTAATCATTCTTATAAACTAGGTTGCCCCATCTATCATAGAAGCGAATATTAATTTCAGAAATATTATTGCCCATTAGTACGAATTGATCATTATTGCCATCGTCATTTGGACTGAAAATATTGGAGTATTCAAAAGTAGATGAGCAATCCTTATATTCTACATAAATATCGTCAGTTGCTTCGCCACATTCATTAGTAATAGTAACCATATACCTACCTTCACTTGCGATTAATTTTTGATAATCATCAGTTCCATCGGACCACATAATTTTGTTGTCATTTTCTTTTGGGATATTTATCACAATTAATGAATCTTTGCATGGATTTATATCGTTTCCCAATTGAATAGTAGGTAAATATTTTATATTTGACATAATGTTTTCAGTTTTCATACAACCATTGTTATCTATATAATTTACTGAATAATTCCCAGTTTCCACAATGGTAAGAGTGTTGCTGCTAGTGCCATCACTCCATAAAATATCATTAGCCGAATCTTGGGGTAAAGAAAGTGTTTTGGCTTCATTTTCGCAAATGGTGATCTTTTTTGGGAGTTGGTCATTTATTGGCTCCACAACTTTTATTTGCAAAGTGTCAATATATTCGCATCCACCAAAAATAAGTCTATGTTGCACACTATATTGACCTGATTTATCCAAAATAAATGGTTTTGGATATTTTTGAACTTGGATTTTTGGGTTGTTTTCGTCAGTAAGTGTCCACTCTGATAATCCATATTTATAAACCAATGATGTATCAATAACAAGCGTATCTCCTACACAAAACTGGTGCGAAAAAATATCAAATACAGGATCAGGTGGAAAAAAAGGCTCACAGTAATGAAAGGTTTCAGTCTTATCAGGCAGCAATGTAATGTTTATATCATTTGTAGGTGTAGTTTCACCTATTTTAACCAAATTATAATCTGTCTTAAATATTTGTGCATCAAAGTCTTCAATTTCTGTACAAACGGGAATGCTTACACAGTCATCTGCTTCGCCTGATAGAGGCAGTTTTCTAATAAAATTTGACAAACCAAAGCCAAGTGATAATAAAAGATGATTGTCAAGAATCCTTGCATCATTGACACCTTTATGTGTTGCATCAAGGATTAGCTTGTGGTATATTATATTTCCATTTTTATCCAACTTTAGCAATTTTGTACCCATGTTTAGTTCTGGTACTGTTTCTTTTAGATTTACGTAGATATTTCCTTCGGGATCAGTTAATAGTAAGTTTTGAAAAAGATAATCTGACCATTTTTTAGAGACACTTACTTGTTTTGCCCAAATCAGTAAAAGCTCTTTACTATATTTGCAGATAAAAATTTCGTCATTCGAAGTTTTACCTAATATTATTAAATTTTTTTCATCATCCGCTGTAATTAAAAATGGATCGAAGTTAAATCTATAAACTTCATTTACATTGCTTAAATTATTAATTTTTGTTACCGAGAAGTGTTGTGTAATGTAGTTTTGGCTTTCAGCGTGAATCAAATAGGAATGATCGTCAATAAATGCCGCATTTTTTAAATTGATATCATACTTGCTGTTTGATAATTCGAAATTTTCAAATTTGTATTGATCATTGATTAAATTATGTTGAACCAAAAGTGTATTGTATTTAAATGAAATGTTTGCGAGCCATAAAAGCCTAGATTTTAAGACATCATTTTCATTTGAGTAATATTCATTACCATTATTAGCAGCTACTACATCTTTAAATTTATGAATTATTTGAAAGTCTTTATCCAGATGCACTAAAATTTTCCAAGATGTACCAGATTTACTGTAATGAAGAAGTAGATATAAGCTTCCATCCTTATTTGTTAGAATTTTATTTCCGTATAGAAGATGCACATAATCATCACCTAGTTCTATTTTTTTACTTTTAACAACTTGTCCAATTTTATTTAATTTTGTTATGCCGATTTCAAACTTGAAATTTTGGTAATTGGTTTTGGACTTCAAAATGTAAAATGAAGAGTCTCTGTCGATTGCGAAATCAAGAATAAAAGTCGAGTCAAAACCTATTTGAAAAGTACTAGTTTGTCCTCTCACTTCTAGAATGTTAAACAAAATTATGAGAATTATAAAACACCTACTATTCAATTTGTTTAATTTCATTTTAATTATTCGTTGCGAAAACAAATTTACGTATTTATAATTTAAAAGTAAAGGTAAAAGTTTTGATAAGTCGTCATTGCGACTATAATAGCTAGCGAATTTTGAGTCAAATTACACTCAACATATCTTTTTCAATATGCAAATCTTATAATTTGAAGTTAAAATATTGTTTTAAAGAATTTATATAAAAGGTAAAGCATTTTGCCCAAAGTTAGTAAAATTATACATCTACATTGATCACAATAACCATATCTTTGGGAAAATTTTATCCATGATTCATGTACATCTTAAAAGATGAAAAGCGCTATTTATTTTATGTTTTGGACGATTTCTTTCTTTTCTTGTAAACCAACAGAAAATGAACAAGTCTCTATGCAAAAAACTAGTATTCAAGATACTAGTCTAGTCCAATCTGTGCTGAATGAATCGGCTCCAAAAGTGAGTAAAACCATCATAAAATCTCCTAAAAATAATGGGTTGGTCGATTCACTTTTATTTTTTGGGGCAACTGTTTATGACAAGGAAGTCGTGGATAGTTTTTATATTTACTTTAGAAATGGAAATACTCAACGTATTATCATAAACAAAGACGAAGAAGGCTTCAGTAATTATTTTTTTACCATTCCTGATGATGAAGATAATATTTTAAGACATTTTAATCCTGATTCGTATATTGATTTAGTTTTTACTCCGGCTTACAAAGCACCCGCACAGTTAAGTTGGTCGGTTGTATATTTGTACAATCCTGGAAGTAATAGTTATGAATTGGCGAAACATTTGACCTATGATGGATTAGAATACAATGAAAATATCCAGGAATATGTCCAAAAAATGAAGAACGGATTAGGTAGGTATGGATTCACAAGATACAGAATTACAGGCAATTCCGATAGCTTGAGCATTTATGAGTATTTTTATATTAAACATGATTTCGAAGACAAAAAGTATGATAAAAAATTTTACATCGAATTTGAAAATTATGACACCAATATAAAGTATAAAGATACATGTCGTATTAAGATTACGGATTGTAAAGTCAAATATATCTCATGCAATGCTTTCATATACACCAAACTAAAACAAACATGGATTGATTTTTATACTGCTAAAAATCGATTGGTTCCCTGTCCTGACTTGGACCTTTAAAATCAATAAAATATGAACATTAACGCGACTTTTATTTGTATTCTCATCATTTTTTCAAATTCTTGCAAAAAACCAAATGGGTATCTTTGCCATAAAGAAACTAAAGTTTTAGGTGACACCACTAATGCAGATAGCATAATTAAATCCACCTTGGCCCAAGCAGATGTAAAACAAAAAGATACATCATTAAATAAAATTGAAGTTTTTAAAACTGTAAGAATACTCCCCAAACCTGATGGCTTAATTGATTCAGTGGTTATATATGGGTCGGCAGATAACGAATCCAATTTTAAATATGTAGATAGTATTTTCGTATATTATTTTCCCAAAGTAAAAGGAAAAGTTTATCCATGGGGAGAAAAAAACCAGGAAAATGACGTGCCAAAAATGTATTTTCAAGAGAATCAAAACTGTTTTGGTCATTTCAATGATGATACCCAAATAGATTTATTTTTTGCTAATGATTCAGGTGGTTCTGGTGGAACTTATTACAATATATTTAATTATAATGCAAAATTAAAAACACATAAAATGGAAAAGCTACTCTTTCATAAACCCAATATATGTTTTGTTAGGAAATCCAAACACTATTTAAGTATTGGAAAAGGTGGTGATAGTTTTATTGCAGGAGAAAGATTTGCATTTTCTGGTGACTCCATAAAACGTCTTAGTTTGTTTACCTCTCATTATAAAGCCGGAGGAACTACTAAATATGATACTATTAGGGTGGTGTATTCGTACTTTTCTAATGATAATGATTGGTTAGGAAAGAAAGAAGAATGCTATACTTGGACTGATCTCAAAACAGATCAAGAAAAAAGTACCTGCAGTACATTTATGCAGCGACTGGAAAATCAGTTGTGGAAAGATTGGGAGGTTTATTGTACCATCAGTAATGACTAAAGCATCATATAATGATATTCCTACCATAGTATTAGTTTACTAGCACAATGCTATTACCCTTAAGTATAAGAATAATAAGGTTTTTTTATAAAAATATAGGGTTTTCATAGCAATCACATATGACAACCCTATGACAATGTGCTTTGACGGTAGGGCCAAAGTTGGAGGAAGGTCGTACCATCCATTTACAAGATAGAGAGCTATAATCAAAACGTCAATAATACACTCAAAATTCACTATCATTAGATCGGAGAAGGCTGCGATTGTAACACAGTTTTGCCATGTCCGCACCATAAATCTGAGACGGAATTATTAGTTGGGAAGAAAGCCACTAATGCTAATCAAACGTGATATGGCTTTGGCTTTAGTAATTTTAGATATACAGCCTTTTGGCAAAAAGAATTAAAGCGACTTTATTAGTAATCTCATATGGAGTACTTTTACATCACTCCACCCATACTTCATCCACAAAAAGCCAAGCCGGATGTCCTCTGCCATCATGCCAATCGGGAATGGATGATAAGGGCTCGATGATCAATTTTAGTTGATTGTACTGCTTTTTAGGCACGTTTATCGCGTTAATGGAATGATTTGAAGTGCTCTTTTGAGTACTATCTTCAAAGTTTTTTTTAATGAGCAGCTTGTTGTTTTCATCAAAGACTGAAATTTTGGAAGGACCAAATATCCATGCTCCCTGATGGGTCAAATGGGAGATGTGGATGGTGGTGATAAACTGATGAATATCCGGCTGAAACGTAATCTCTACCGGACCTTTGTCGTATCCTAAATAGTTTTTGGTATAAGACATATCTCCGAACTGACCATCAAAAAGTGTTTTAGAACCTTCATCAGCATATTTGGGATTCGGTTCAGAAACTATATAACTCAAAATCTTTTTCCCACTTGCCACAAAAGCAGCTGAGACCGTTTCTGAAGGGTCAAAATTCTGGTGAAATGCTTTGGCTTTAATGATGCACGGCTTATTGATTTTGAGTGGTCTCTGGTAGCGCTTAGACTTTAATGCAGGCTCATTGCCATCTAAAGTATATCGGATAGTTGCGCCTTCCATTCTGAAATCCAGCACCAGGTTTTGTGGATGAGCCTTGCTGACCATTGCCATTTGGATGTTAGCCTTGGGTGGGCTCAGTTGAATTTTTTGTGCGAAACTAACGTTCGATAGCCCACAAAACAGTATCCATATCAACCATCTAAACATAAGGCGTAAATTTATAGGGTAAAACCTGTCCACTATTCCATTGGCACACATATAAGCTGCCTTCATCATCGACGAGTACGTCATGCGGATGTTTAAACAGTTTGGCGGTCTGATAGTTTTCTTTACATACGGTTCCATCATATGTTGGCGTAGCGCCACCGGGGGCTGAAATCAACTTATTGTCCTGATCTAAGATGATGACAAATCCTGTTTCTGCATTTCCGGTACTTCCAGAAGTCAGGACTGCCGCATATAGGTAGTCACCTTGGATGACCGGACGACAAACATTGGCGCCTGGCAAAGATATGGTTTCCAAATAAGTGCCGTCCAAACTATATCTTTTGAAGCAACAACGATTTCTATCAGTGACGATCAAGGTGGGTGTTTCTCTTCGGGTATCTATACAAATACCATGTGCATTGTCGAGATGTTTTGGTTCAGGTCCTCGGCCACCAAAGATATTTTTAAGTTTTCCATCTGCTCCATAATGTATGATATATTGCGCTCCATAACCGTCTGCCACGTAGATGTCGCCATCTTTGGTTACCGCTGTCTCTGTAGGGACGAATGATGCCTTATTTTGATATTTTTCTGATTCTGCAGGAAAGTCCCAGGTTTGTATAATCTTGCCATCCAAAGTTGTTTTATAAAATTGATGTCGGTCAGTATCTGTCACCAGCAGAAATTCATCTCCTTTGACACCACCGATCGTAAGTCCGTGTCCGCCGGGAAATTCATTACCATAAGTGGATAAGATTTTCCCGCTTTTAGACATTTTGATAAAGTTGTTGCGGGTATCATTGGTGAGCAGGATGATTTCTTTATCTGCAGTAAATACCATTTCGTGGCAATCTTTGACACCAGGTAAAGTGGGATTACCGGCCAGCCAATCTTTATCCCAAGTATATTTTTTATTTTGGTGACCAAAGACTGGTTTTGATGCATCCAAAGGTAATGATAACCATGGTAAAGTGGCTAATATGGTAGTGGATTGGGTGATGAAGGTTCTTCGGTGCATAGGAGTATCTATTAGGTTAATTTGTTCTTTAAGTGATTTTTCATAACTTGTAATGACCTAAAAATGAATGAATTTTAATATGACCAATTTCAACTTCATAAATAAGTCTGTTTTCTTTATCAATTCTTCTTGACCATTTACCCTTCCAATTATATTTCAATGGTTCAGGTTTTCCTGGTCCTTTAAATGGAGAGACTAATATAGATTTTATCAACATATCCATTCGATTAAGAATCTTTTTATTTCGATTTTTTTTAATGTAAATAAGATCTTCAACTGCTTCTGAGCCTAACCTTATTTCCATAAGTCTTCGGCTGTAAAAACCGTATATTCTCCTTTTGAAAAAGACGCATCACTTCTTTTTAATTTTTCTTCAAATGCTTCATTATACATTCTATCTGAAGTAGTTTCAAATGGGATTTCCATTTTCTTTAACATTTCTTTGACCGCTTTCAACTTCTTTTTATCAGGTCGAACTATTAACGTATCCATATTTGATATTTTAATTTTATACAAATGTAAGGCAAATTGTTTATTGTTAGAAATATTTTACCAAAATCGAGTATTTTCACTCCAGCTGGATTACTATTTGAAGTTTCTCAGGTATTTGATCAAAAATATCTATAACTTATTACATGATCGATTCATATTAAATAGAACTTTTACACGCATTCTATCGTTTCATATTGAAATCAAACGGCAAGCCAATGAAAAGTATAAGCCCGCAATTTTTGGTAGATGATTTAGGAAATAAAACTTCTGTTTTTCTTTCATTATCGGATTATGAAGCTATGCTAGAAGAGATTGAAGATGCTGAAGATAATAAATTGTTTGAAGAATCTATGCAAGAACCTAATGAAGATGGCATAAGTTTGGAAGAATATATGATAAAAAGGGGATTGATGAATGAGTAATTATCAAATCAGATTATCAAGAAAGGCTGAAAAGATTTTAGATTCTTTACCAAATCAAGTTGTTTTGACAATCTATGAAGCTCCAAAAAAGCTCTCAATAAACCCTAAGCCTTTTGGATATAAAAAATTAAAAAAGCATGCAGGTTATAGAATTAGAATAGGTGATTACAGAGCGATTTACATCATTAAGGAAAATGAACTCATTGTATTGGTGTTAACCATTGGCCGTAGAAAAGATGTTTATGAATAATTTTAAAACTCCGAAAAAAATATAGGTTTTAGCCAAAAGGCATTTTATAATTATGTTGCTAATATTGTGGTGTATTGGGAAAGGAAGATTCTGCGGTGCATAGTTTTGTCACTTATCATAAAAAAATATCTCATCAATAAACAGCCATCCTCTTTCTCCTTTTCCGGGATGCCAGTCAGGGATTCGGGGCAGATTTTGGGCTTCTATTTTATAGTATATGAATGGTTGACTTTTTAATGGCATATGGATAACATCCGACCTGACCTGATCTTTATTGTTTTTTTGGTACGGTGTGATCTTTTGAGTGGACAATAATTGAAACTGCTTTTTATCATGGCTTCCAAATACACTTACCGCTGTAGGCGGAAATACATACTGCGGCACTTGAAGTCCGTAACAAAATGATATTTTAGTCAATGCTATGGGCTTCTTGTACTCAAAAATAGCGGAGAAAGGATTTTCTCTGAAGGCTATCCAATTGGGATCCGGAAGATTGTTGATAGGCGCTCTTTTGCCATTGATAAAAGTAAGTGCGCCTTCACCTTTATATTGGACATTGGGCTGTGTGATTAGGATACAACTGTCTGGTGTGGCTCCATTTTCAAATAGTGAAAACTTGACCACATTGCTCGTAAACCAACCGTCTTTTACTGCAACGGCTTTGACATCTTTTGATCCCGAAATGGTAAATGGTTTAGAGTACAATGTACCGTGAAGAGAATCAGGTTCGGATCCGTCCAACGTATATTTGATTTGGGCACCATTGATATAATGTTTTAACACGATCTCTTCTTTTGGCTTGATGATATAACTTTCATTGACCATCAATGGAGCAGACAGTTTGATCTTTAAGTCTTCCATTGATAATCTATTGAAGGTAATCTTTGGGTATTTTTGCTGCCATTGTTTGACTTTATTTTCAGGAATTTTTGTGTCCGTAATAAATATCTGTCTTAATGATGGCAATTCATTAAATATTGGCTCAATGGCTTCCGTTATACTTGTATTGGCTAAAGATAGTTCTTCCAGTTTGCTCAATTTACTGAGTTTCAGGATGCCCTGATTTGAGACTTTAGTCCCGTTTAGGACCAATTTTTCCAATGAACTAAATTGTGTTATTATTTCTATATCACGATCTGTGACAGGCATGTCAGCCAAATGAAGGTGTATGAGTTGTTGCTTTACTTGGAGCAATTGTTTCAGGTGTTCAGGGACGTATTCGGATGCTAAAAATAATGAAGCTTTCAAGGCAGGACTTCCACCAAACAAAGGTTTGACGGTCATAAAATGAGAATTGAGTGAAGCTAGCGTTTTATTGTCAGCATTACTGAAAGTATATTGTTTTTGTTTTTTGGTTCCGGTGTTAGCATCATACAACTTTCTGATACTTTCATCGGGTTTATACGCAGACGCTTTTTTGGAAAAAGATGCACCGGAATTGATCCAGGCAATGATGATTTCTTTTTCTTGCGCTGTCAGTTGTGGTTTGCCATCAGGTGGCATGTGTTCTTCGTCTTCCAAAGGCAATAACATACTTTGTACCATCAGACTGCTGTCCGCATTTCCCGGCAGGAGTACTCGTCCAGATTCGCCACCCTTCAAAAGTGATAAGGAATCTGTCATGATCAATCCACCCTTAGTTTTCTCTTCATTGTGGCAGGAATAACACTTCTTCTCCAATATTGGGTGTACCATTGCCGTAAACAAAGTAGTATTGGTATCAGAAAGTATTTCTTTTACGTCTTTATTGGGAAATAGAAAATCTTTGCCGTGAGTGATTTCGGCTCCCTCGTGCCCTGCTACTATGAGAAGTAAGGTATTTATACCAAGTAAAACTTTAGAAAATGTAGGATACTTCCCATTTATGATAGAAAGCAAATATACTCCAAAGGCAAATCCAAATCCCGTATTTCTGTGGAAAGCCAATTCATTGACATTATAGGCATCAGGCTCATGTGACAATAATGATCCGGAAATAGCCGTAAAAAATGCAAAAAAACCTGTCAGTAAAAGCACAACGTTTAAAACTTTTTCAAAATCAGTAGCTTCAAAACTTTTTCTAAGTAAAAACAAAATCAGAAACATAACAAACATACCTATGGGCAAATGCAGCATCAAGGGATGCATTCTTCCAGCTATTTTCAGATATTCCGGTACGCCTACAAA
The DNA here is from genome assembly GCA_945870185.1 of Aureispira sp. CCB-QB1. GTDB lineage: Bacteria > Bacteroidota > Bacteroidia > Chitinophagales > Saprospiraceae > OLB9. The sequence continues at coordinate 48,402 of CAMBRK010000009.1, forward strand.
CGAGTCAAAAACAAGGAGGATGACAGCCAATATGGCCAAACCAAAATTTGCATCAGAAATAATACTTGTGATTCTTTGCATCATCATGCTATAATATCTTTGACTACATGACCTGCCACATCTGTCAGCCTGTATCGCCGGCCAAGATGTTTATACACTAACTTTTCATGATCCAAACCCAATAAATTCAACACCGTAGCATGAAAATCATTGATATGTACCGGATTTTCGATAATGTTATAACCAAATTCGTCAGTCTCCCCATAAACTACTCCAGGTTTTACGCCGCCGCCAGCCATCCAGATACTATACGCCCGTGGATGATGGTCTCTGCCATAAGTATCAGCGGATAATGGTCCCTGGCAATAGTTGGTACGACCAAATTCTCCGCCCCAAATAACTAAGGTTTCATCCAGTAAGCCTCGTTGTTTCAGATCTTGAACCAAAGCTGCTGATGCACGATCTACATCCTGAGCCTGACCAGGCATTTCGCCTACCAGATTGACATGTTGATCCCAACCCTGATGATAGATTTGAACAAATCTGACGCCTGATTCTGAGAGTTTTCTGGCCAAAAGACAATTGCTGGCATAGGTACCTGGCACCAGACAGTCCGGCCCATACAACTTAATCACTGAATCGGGTTCTTTGGAGATATCTGTAATTTCAGGCACTGCAGTTTGCATGCGATAGGCCAGTTCGTACTGTTCTATTTTTGTTTTGATTTCGGGATCACCGGTATCTTCAAAATTCATGGAATTTAACTCATTGAGCTTGTCCAACATCTGCCTTCGGTCATCTCTTGTTATACCATTTTGATCATTGAGATACAGGACTCTTTCTTCGCTATTGCTAAATTGAACGCCTTGATGTTTGCTGTCCAAAAAACCATTGGTCCACAGTTTGGAATAGACTCCCTGACCATTTCCCTTACCTTTGGACAAAAGGACACAGTAAGCAGGAAGATTTTGATTTTCTGAGCCCAATCCATAACTCAACCATGCACCCATACTCGGACGATTACCCTGTTGTGCGCCAGTCTGCATAAAAGTAAGTGCCGGATCGTGATTGATCGCTTCCGTGTGCATAGATTTGATGACACAGATATCGTCTACAATTTTGGCCATATTGGGAAATAGATCACTTACCCAAGTGCCCGCATTACCGTATTGTTTGAAAGGAAAATACGATCCCACCAAAGGAAATTTATCCTGATTGGCCGTCATGCCGGTGAGACGCTGTCCATTTCTGATGGATTCCGGCAGGTCCTGACCAAACATCTTGTTGAGCATAGGTTTGTAATCAAAAGTCTCCAATTGTGAGGGCGCTCCATTCTGAAACAGATAGATGACTCTTTTTGCCTTTGGTGCAAAGTGTGGCAAACCATTGATAAAGCTGTCAGCTGCATTTTCGGGATCTTTAAATAGATCTTTGATCAGCAAGGAACCTAAAGCTACGCTTCCCAAGCCTACACTCATCTTGCTCAGAAAGTGCCTTCTATTGACATTAAGTCGGTGTTCAAAAAATGGATTGCTCATCTTGTCGAAGTTTCTTCGAGATTAAATAATAACTGTACGGTTTGCATCATGGCAGCAGTACCTTTAATGTCCATGTCTGGTGTCTCTTTAAAATCGCCAAAAAATAGGATCTCTTTTGCTTTTTTATCGTCCATGGCAGTTATAGTAGTTTGGTGAAAATTTTTAATTTTTTTGATTTCATTAGGTTTGGGCGCTCTACAGACGATTTTCCTAAATAATTGCTCGAATTTAGCTTCATTACTTGATTTCTCATTTTGTGTTTTTATGGCTAAATGCCTGGCTGCCTCCAAAACCTGATAGTCATTCATCAATACCAAAGATTGTAAAGGCGTATTGGTAGATGTCCTTTTGACCTCACACTGATCTCTATTGGATGCATCAAATATGAGCATGGATGGTGGCGGTACTGTTCGTTTGATAAAATGATACAAGCCACGTCGATATCTTTTGTCACCCTGATCTTCTACATATGATGCTAATTGGCCGCGGCCTGATGTAGCACTTTCCCATAGTCCTTTGGGTTGATAAGGTTTTACACTTGGTCCACCTATGACAGGATTTAGGAGGTCGCTGGAAGCTAGGATATGATCTTTGAGCAATTCTGCCGAAAGCCTCAATCTGGGACCACGGGCCAGAAACACATTTTCCGGATCCTTTTGGATGTGTTCAGAACTGACCTTTGACGATTGTTTGTAAGTGGAAGACATGGCAATCAGTTTGACCAATCTTTTGATGTCCCAACCATGTTTCATAAAATCGTAAGCCAGCCAGTCCAATAACTCAGGATGGGAAGGCAGGTCGCCTTGCAGACCAAAATCGCCCGACGTCTTCACTATGCCTTTACCAAAAAACTCCTGCCAAATAAAATTTACAAACACCCTTGCTGTAAGTGGATTTTGTGAGTCAAACATCCATTTAGCAAGTCCCAATCTGTTTTGTTCAAACTTTTTGGGGTCGTATTTCAGTATAGCTTCAGGAGTGCCGGGCGAGACTACTTCTCCGGGGCGATCATATACACCTCGTTCCAGTAGTTTGGTCTGTCGGATGCCTGTACTGTCTTTCATGATCATGACGTCAACTTTTCCGGTATCCAATTTGCTAATGAAACTAAGTATGCCTGCTCTATCTTCTTTGGTTATGGTCATGTAAGGAGGATCTGCCAGTGATGCCAATGAAATATCGCCCACGAGGCCTTTTTCGTCCACCTGATCAAAAAATGCGAAGGTGGAAAAATAATCTTTTTGAGAGATGGGATCGTATTTGTGATCATGGCATTTGGCACACTCAAAAGTCATAGCCAGCAATCCTTTACCAAAGGTATTGGTGCGATCGGTGACATATTCTATGCGATACTCTTCGTCGATGACACCACCTTCCTGAGTGATTTTATGATTTCTGTTGAATCCTGTAGCGAGTATGGTTTCTTTATTTTTATCAGGCAGTAAATCGCCAGCCAGTTGCCAGGTGACAAATTTTTTATAATCGTAATTCTTATTAAAAGCATGGATCACCCAATCTCTCCACGGCCACATGGTACGAAGGCCATCGTCCTGATATCCATGACTGTCAGCATACCGTGCTACATCCATCCAGAAGATCGCCATTTTTTCGCCATACTGTGGATTGGCTAAGGTTTTATCCAGAATTTTTTCATATGTTTTTGCATCAGGAGTTTTTGCAAACTCATCTTGTTGCGCTATGGTTGGCGGCAAGCCAGTGACATCGTGCATCATCCGCTTGAGCAAAGCTGCATCGTACATTACTTCAGATGGCTGCAAGTCATTTTCCTGTAGCTTTTGGGCTATAAATCGGTCGATTTCATTATATGACCATGTTGACTTCACATCGGGAATTGGCGATGCTTTTAATGGGATAAATGCCCAATGTTTTTGATAAGGAGCTCCATTTTTAATCCATTTTTCGATCAGTGAGATTTCATCGGAAGTCAATGACAGATTAGATTCCGGCGGCGGCATCATATAGTCCGGATCTTTGGACTTGATGCGTAGGAATACATCCGATTTTTCAGGGTGACCTGCCACAATACCATATTTATCCTTATAATCTTTTAGTGCCTCAAAAGCCCCTACTTCAGTATCTAATCTATATCCTGATTTACGTTTATTAGCATCTGGACCGTGACATTTGAAACACTTGTCAGAGAGAATGGGGCGAATGTGAGTATTGTAGGTGATGTCTTCTTTGTTTTGGTCAAAATCATTGCAACCTATGCTGATCATCAGTATGGTAATACTTGCTATCAAGACCATTTGGACCTTTAAAACATTCCTTTTTTGAAGGCTGAAATCAACTTTCATTACTACTTTGTCGCTTAATGATTTTAGAAATAAAAACTATGGCAAATGTATTTATAATTTTTGGGTAATGTTCAAAAGTAGTAATTAAATTTTTAAAGATTTAGAGATTTTGGCCTAATTGTTTATGGCATCTTATTTTAAAAGAATCATGTTTGTGATATTTACTTATCTGAAAGCGTCATAGGAAGATCAATAGATTTACAGAAGTAATAAAATTACAACTAATATTCAATAATTTCATATTTTGCAGCGATTTATCATAAATTATCATCAGCAATTTTTACATGAGACCATTCATTATAGGTATATTGGGTGTATTATTAATCCTAGGAAGTTATAGAGCCTTCTTATTGGCATCTAAATATAAGGAACTCAAATCCTGCAAAGAAGATTTAGCAGAAATCAACAAAATCAATTATAATCTATTTAACCTGCAGTTGTGGAAGCAAGAAGCCTTAAAAGTTTTTGAAAATCGAATTGCTTCATTCGAAATTTCACCCAAAGCTTATGATCAGGTGGAGAAGGAGTTGGAAAAGTACTTGCGTAACATCAACAGAGATTACATTGAGAATGGTAAAATTTTTAAAAAAATATTTGAAGATGCCGAAAAAGACCCAAAGGTCAATAAATTCATTCTCAAAATGATTCAAGAAAATGCTCCTGCACAAATTCAGGCACTCCATATACCTAAGTTTATACCATCTATGGCAGTGCAGCTCGCAAAAGAACTCCAAAAACAGGAACCTCAGCTCAGGGACATCATGCGGGCGGAGCTTAAAAAAATTATTAAAGATGAAGATTTATCCCAATACCAAGATCCGCGAAGAAAAATATTTGAAAAGTATGGTCAACCAGATATCATTGCTACCAATAGTTTTCTTTCCAAAATTATAAACGAAAACCAAAAAATCATTGACACCGAAGTAAAAATAACCTACAGTATTTTGATGGGTATCTTTTTAATGTCATGGATACTTATGGGATATTTAGGTATCATACGTGCTGTGACTATGATTACCTTAGATTCCATCGTATTGCTCATTTTGGGGGTCAATTTACCCATGATAGATATAGAAGCGGTTCTCAATGCTTTTACAATAAATTTATTGGGGTCTGAAGTGGGTTTTGAAAGGCAATATATGTATTATCAAAGCAAATCTATACTAGATGTAACCCATACACTCATCCAAAGTGCAGGTTGGGACCTTAAAGTAGTAGGGTGGATGGTACTCTGTTTTAGCGTGATCTTTCCATTGATTAAGTTAATTTTATCTGGATTTTACCTGTACAGTACGAGAGTTAGAAACAGCGTTTTTGCTAGGAATATAATTTTTTATCTAGGCAAATGGAGTATGGCTGATGTTTTTGTAGTGGCGCTATTTATGGCTTACATTGGATTTTATGGCATTATGTCATCTCAGTTAAATAGCATTGCCAATAACAAAGGAGGTTTTGCAGTTGAAACAATCAATAATTCTGGTCTAGCACCGGGAGCTTTGTTTTTTACAACCTATTGTATTTTGTCTATTATAGTTGGAATACTGATAAATAGGAAGGTGGAAATGTCGGATCGGCAAGTGCCAAAATAGATTATATTTTCAGTTTCCGTTACGACACAATAAGTAGTTACTGAAGTTTCGGAGTAATTATTTTTAATATGTTCTTTTCAAATTTACAAACTTCTGAAATTTATCAATCAGTGGTATGGTTTTATTTACTGTTCTTTTGTCTTGACACAAAAGAACCAAAAAGTCAAGGCTTTTTCCTTTTCTTAACGCCAAAACTTCAAAAAATAGCTAAACATAAAAAACTCGCCTTTGGGTTTGTACACTGTATTTTACTTTTGTTGAACTTCGTTACGTCCAACTCGCTTTAAACCTTCATTTTGGCTCATACAGTTTTCTGTTTTTAACGCTATTTTTCAAAGTTTTGACTAAAAATGAAAAGGCCGGATTGTCCAATGCCTTAATATTGTACCCAAGAGTTAAACCTATAATTTTTTTCATAAGAACCTGGTGAAATCATATTAATTAATAGGTTTTCAATTGATTGTATTATTGTATTTAAATTTGTATATATGTTACTTTCAGTTTAACAAATCTTTACGAATTCCGAAATTTAAGGTAATTGCTTGAAAAATTTTGATTTATGACATTTTCTAAAAAACCACAATTTATCCACAACAATCGTTTGCATTCCATTTCTTAGATTATGAAATACAAAAAATAACAAATCATCATTAAGTTTGCAATATCATTTTAAATACACATTGAATTGGAAACGAATAGCATAATATCCCCATCTGGTTTTAACCATTTACTCAAGCCAAGACTGACATTTTCTCAGATCATTAATATGAATGTTGGATTTTTTGGAATTCAATACAGCTTTGGCCTTCAACAAAGTGCAGTGAATCCCATTTACGATATGTTGGGTGCTTCAGCACATGAAATTCCTATATTAAATATTGCGGGACCAGTGACAGGATTATTGATACAACCGATCATTGGTGCTATGAGTGATAAAACATGGACGCCCAAATGGGGAAGAAGAAAACCATATTTTTTTATTGGTGCTATGATTTGCAGTATTTGTTTATTGATCTACCCTTTTAGTAGTTCGTTGTGGATGGCGGCTGGCTTGCTTTGGATTCTGGATGTGGGCAATAATACGGCCATGGAGCCCTATAGAGCATTTATAGCCGACACGCTAAATGATGAGCAGCAGCCTACTGGATTTCAAGCCCAAAGTTTTTTTACTGGTCTAGGTCAAACTTTGGCCAATCTTTCACTTTTTGTATTTCCTCTTATTTATGTAGGTATGACGGGTTCTCTTCCTACTTGGGTTTATGCTTCATTTTTTTTAGGCGCAATATGTTCTATAGCTTCAGTATGGTGGAGTATGAAAACCACTCCTGAAGTTGTACCCGATGATGAAGAAATTGCTTTGATTCAACAATACAATCAAGGCAAGCCCAATAAAATTTTACAATTTTTAGGTTATATACTTTCTGTTTCAGTCATTCCGGGTATCATATATTTTGGGATATATACTTTAATGGGTATGACAACAGCCAATTTCTTAATCCTACCTATATTTTTTGTATGGATATTTATGTTGGCCAGAATACTTGAAAATAATCAACATATTGCTATTATCAAGTCTATTTACTTATTGGTTTCGCCGCTTATAGAAATCATAGATTCCATCAAAACCATGCCTAAAGTGATGTGGCAACTTGCTTTAGTCTATTTGTTTCAATGGTATGCCTTGTTTTGTTATTGGCAAAATAGTGCTAAAAGTATTGCGCTTTCCGTTTGGAACGCCACGCCTGGAGAAAATCCAAAACTATATGAAGAAGCAGTAAGCTGGGCTGGTTTGGTGAATGGTTGGTATAATGTGGTGACTTTTTTAGTTGCTTTTTTATTGGTTCGTTTTGCCAATGTACATGGGGCGAGATGGGTTCATTTTGTTTGTTTGATATTAGCGGGAATAGCTTTTATATGCTTTCCATTTATAACCAATAAGTACTTATTTTTTGTAGCTATTACAGGATTTGGAATAGGATGGGCGAGTATGATGGGTATACCCTATCTTTTGGTAGTTAATGAAATACCTAAGGAACGATATGGTGTTTATATGGGCATTATTAATATGATGATCGTAGTGCCTATGATTATACAAACATTGACTTTTGGAGGAATATTGCAAAATTTCTTAGGCAATAACCCTCAAAATGCCATCCTATTTGCAGGTCTTTTATTAATCTTAGCTGCGTTATTGACTCTAAGGATTCAAAATGAAAAAGTGGTTACTGCACATCCTTAATACTTAGTTTTAAAGTAAGTCTTTAACTTGAAGTGGTTTACTTCTTTATTCTTATCCTGTATGTACTCCATTAAGCTTTCCGAAGCAACAGTTCCTAATTCATAAGCAGAATGTAGAAAGTAATCTGCTTTAGGATAAATTTGATTGGGGAATGTACCGTCACTGATAGCGATGATCTTTAATTTTTTTGGATATAATGCATATTGGACCAAAGTAGGGTAAGATACAGAAAGCAATTCATCAGACATAAAAAATATGCCATCATATAAAGCTTCCTGAATGGTTTTTTCGAACTTTTCTTGAAAATTTGCATCTTTATATATAATATTATTTGCATTAAAATGAATACCATTTGCTGTGAGGGCTTTTATAAAACCTCCAAATCTTTGTTTAGATATTTGCAGACCTTCATGTCCAAATACACCTAAGATATTTTTACATCCTGTGTGGATTAGATGGCTTACAGCGTCAAACGTAGTAGTGAAATCGTCAATTGTTACTGTAGGAAAACATTCATTTTCTATAACTTTATCCATGAGTACAACTGGAATTCCAGCATCTCTAAGTACATTTAAGTGATTTAAAGAATTGGTATCTTCAGCCATAGATATTAATACTCCATCTACAACCCAACTAATACAATGGTTTATAATTTCAGCTTCCTTTTCAGTGCTATTATTGCTAAAAAACATAATTAGTGTGTACCCATTTTTTCCCAAGCTATGATTGATGGCTTTCATCATCTCAGGAATAAAAAACATGTTAAACTCGGGAAGTACCACAGCAATGAGACCTGAAGCCTTTTGTCTGAAGAACTTTGCGTGAAGATTGGGAGTGTAGTTGAGTTCTTTGGCTGCTGTATGAACCCTTGCTTTAGTAGCATCGCTTATATCTGGGTGGTCAGCAAGTGCACGAGATACTGTGGACGCATTGATAGATAGCATCCTTGCCAAATCTTTGATATTTATACGTTTCATTGATTTGTTTATTTGTTGAATTTGCTTGAAGAGGTTACTATCTGGTGATCGACATGGCACGTATCAAATGCTGTTTTAGGCATTTCATAAGGCAAAGATATTATTTTTTACCAACAGCAAACGTTTGCGCAATCGATTTCTGAATTTTTGTTAAAAACAAGTTAATTCTTAGTTATATTATTGTGGATAATTTTTAAATCCAAATCTATTTTGACAAGCTTTTAAATGTTTTAAAGTTATTTTTATGTTAACATTTATCGTTTTCAAGTTAAGTTTTTTTTTAATTTTGTAATTTTGTTTTATTCCAAATAAAATTTTTTTTTAAAAAAAAATATATAAAAAATTGAGTTTTGAGTAGACGATGTCCAAAAACTTAAATATTTTTGTCGTTTAATTGGGTGTTTTTAAACATTATGTATATTAAATCATTAACTAATTTTTAACAAAATCGTCAAAGCCACATGAAAAGTTTTTTAACGAAATGGTCTTTTTCGTTGTTTTTGTTGGTCATTATGTCATCATCCGCTTTTGCACAAAAAACGGTATCTGGTGTTGTAACTGATGCAGGAAACGGCGAAGCGCTAATAGGCGCTAACATATTAGTAAAAGGTACAGACAATGGTACTATTACTGATATCGATGGTAGCTATTCTCTACGTGCAAGCGAAGGAGATGTGCTTATTTTATCATATGCAGGATATGCTGACCAAGAGGTAGTAATCGGTGCGTCTAATACCTACAATGTATCTATGTCAGGAGGTAAGCTTCTTGATGAAGTGGTAGTTGTGGGTTATGGATCTCAAAAAACCAAAGAAATCACCTCTGCCGTCGTTAGTGTGGGTAGAGAAGATTTCAACAAGGGTCCTATTGCTGATGCTGCACAATTGCTTCAAGGTAAAGTAGCTGGCCTTTCTAGCTACAACAGAGGTGGAGATCCAAACAGACCATCTGTAATCAGAATGAGAGGTATCTCTACTATTGGTGCTAATGCTGAGCCTTTGATAGTTATCGACGGTATCATTGGTGCTTCATTGAGCAACGTAGACCCTGCGGATATCGAAACCATGGACGTATTGAAAGATGGATCTGCATCTGCTATTTATGGTACAAGAGGTTCTGCGGGTGTTATCATCATCACTACGAGAAAAGGTTCTAAAAAAGGAGGTTTCAATCTTTCTTACAATGGACAAGTTGGCGCACAAAACGTTTTGAGATCAGTCCAAATCATGGATGCTGGAGAGTTTAAAGCTGCTGGCGGAACAGATTTAGGTGCTAACACAGATTGGCTTAAAGAAGTGACTCAAACAGGATTGAACAGAGTACATAACTTATCTGCAGAAGGCGGGTCTGGAAATACTAGCTATAGATTGTCTGCAAACGTTAGAAATGTAGATGGTATATTGCGTACTTCTGGTTTCGACCAGTTCAATACGAGATTGAACTTTAACACTAAAGCATTGAATGATAAGTTGACTATTGATTTCAATTCTTCATTTACCAACAAAACACAAAATTTCTCTTTTAACGAAGCTTTGAGATATGCTGTTTTGTATAACCCAACTGCTCCAGTTTTAGGTGCTAATTCACCTTTCCCATTCAATGGTCCACAGTTTGGTAGTTACTTTGAGACATTAGGTTTGTTTGATAGTTTCAACCCAGTATCTATCATAGATCAAAACTATAACATTGGAAAAGTGAAGGAATTCAATTTTGGTGCAGATTTTAGATATAGTATATTGGACAATTTGTCAGCTAATTTTAGAGTAGCAAATCAAAATAATTCATTTTCTTCAAGAGCTTATTACCCATCTACCTCTTACTTTAGAGGTAATGCTACGAGCCCTACCAGAAAAGGACGTGCTGACTTTTACAATAATGAGTCTAATTTCAAATTGTACGAAGGATTCTTAACATATGTGCAAGATATGGGTAAATCTAATTTGAATATTACAGGTGGATATTCATTCCAACAAACTAATTTCAGTGATGTAGGTTTCGGATTAGGTGACTTTCCAAATAATGATATTGATTTTAGCAATAACATAGGAGTGTCTCAAGATTTTCAAAACAGAGGATTTCTTACAGGTAGATCAGGAGCATCTCCAGATGAGAGAATCATAGCTATGTTTGGTAGAGCAAATTATACTTTTGACGATGCGATCTTCGTAAACGCTTCTGTAAGAAGAGAAGGTTCTACACGTTTCGGTGAAGGAAATCAATGGGGTATCTTCCCAGCTTTTGGTGTAGGTGTAGATGTCAATAAATATGCAAATATCAACAACGTTGACTTATTTAAAGTAAGACTTGGTTACGGTGTGACAGGTTCTTTACCACCTTTTAATGGTCTTTCTCAAGAAACTAGATCTATTGAGAATGGACCTGATGGAAGTGTGACCACAAGATTGCTCAGAGCGGCCAATCGTGATCTTAGATGGGAGGAGAAACAAGAAACCAATTTAGGGGTTGACTTTAAATCTGGAAGATTGGGAGCTTCTTTAGATGTTTACAATAGAGATGTAGATGGTGCGATCCTTGAAGTTATTGTAGATGCTGCAGTTTTTGGAGCTGAAAGACAGTGGCAAAATGCTGCGGATTTAAATACAAGAGGTTTGGAATTATCTTTGGATTATGATGTAATCAAAAATGCAGATGTTTCTTATAATACAGGTATTAGATTTTCAACATACAAAACAACATTAAGTGATTATATCAGAGAGCAAGATATCTCTGGAAATTTAGGTGCCCCTGGACAAAATGGTACAAATATGATCCTTGTGAAAAAAGGTGAAGAAATTGGCCAAATTTGGGGTCCAGTATTTTCAGGTAACATCACTGATAAAGGTGAGCCAATCATGACAGACTTAAACGGTGATGGTCAAATAATCGCTGGAGCAGATAAATGGGATGATCCAAAAGCAGATATGCAAGTTTTAGGTAAAGGTATTCCTGACTTTGAGTTGGGATGGGTCAATAGTCTTGATATCAAAGGTTGGAATATCAATGCATTTTTCAGAGGAGCTTTTGGTCATAGCTTAGTGAATGAGTGGAGAGCATTCTATGAGCCAAGATTATCAACTCAGACTTCTTACAATTTTGTAAATACTGAATTGGCAGTGCCGGGTCTTACTACTGCAAGATACAGTTCTTTGTATGTAGAGAAAGCAGATTTCTTTATGTTGGACAACTTGACAATATCTAGAAATATAGGTAGCAACAAATATTTGAAAAATGTAAATGTAGCACTTACAGGTCAAAACTTATTCATCATCACTAAATATACAGGAGCAAGCCCTGAGCCAAACTTAGTGGATTATGGTGCATCTGACAATGGTGGTGTTGTTGACTACAGTAGAGGAAATGCATTAGCTCCTGGTATTGATAGAAGAAGTAATTACTTCTCAGCAAGAACATTTACATTAGGTGTAAACTTTAACTTTTAAATCATAAAAAATGAAAAATATAGGTAAATTATTTATATATTCAAGTTTATTCTTCATGGTTGGTTCGTGTACCAATCTGGATGAAGAACTTAAAGGTGATATCACTAAAGATATTTCCTTACCCGGTATCAGTGTTGGTGGTGGTGGTGGTGATTCTGATATCTTGGGTGCAGCCTATGCCAGATTAAGGTCTGCAGGTACAGCAAATCACGGTTCATATTACAGTATTCAAGAGATCACCTCAGACGAAATGTGTATTGCAGCTAAAGGTGGAGACTGGTTCGATGGAGGTATCCTAGTAGATTTGCATAGGCATACTTACAATGCATCACATGATTTTGTTAACAATGCATGGAATGGTACTTATGGCGGTATCAATACCTGTAATGAGCTTCTGGCAGGCACAGCTATTGATGCTGGTCAAAGAGCACAAGTACGTGCACTGAGAGCTTATTTTTATATGAGGTTGTTGGATCTTTATGGTAATGTTAAAATCATTACTCAACCAAATGTTGATGCTCCACAGTCAACTAGAGCTCAGGTTTTTGATTTTGTTGAAGCGGAATTATTGGGAGCATTAGGAGTATCTGCAGTGACTGCAGGTATGGATCTATCTGCTAGCCCATTGAGTGCTGCAAACAATCCTGTGAGAATCAACAGATTCGGAGCGTTAGGATTGTTGTCTAAGTTGTATCTAAATGCTGAGGTATATGCTGGTAAAAAAATGTATGACAAAGCAGCAATTGCAGCAGGACTTGTAATAGATAGCGGCGTTTATTCATTGTGTGGTACAGGTTGTAAAGTAACAAACTTAGGTAGAAGACCTGCTGTGGCATCTGACCCTGCAGAACTTGAAGGTTATGCAGCAGTATTTGCTCCAAATAACCAAAATAACCCGGAGCATGTTTTTGTCGTGTTTTATGACGAAGCGACAGGTGCGGATATGAACTTTTCTCAAATGAACCTACACTATTCAAGTCAGTTCACTTGGAATTTTGATGCGCAGCCTTGGAATGGTTATGCCACTTTGGAAGAGTTTTATAACTCTTATGAAAATGGTGACTTACGTAAAAAGAATAACTTTATCGTAGGACCTCAATTAGACTTTGGTGGATCAGCAGTATTGGATTATGCATCAGATGATGGAAATTTGATTTTGGATTATACGCCAAAAATCAATGAGTTGGTGCCAAATTCAAAAAGAGAAGCTGGAGCTAGACCAAGTAAATTTTCATTCAAACAGCTAGGTCGTCCAAATATGGATAATGATTATCCGATCGTGAGATTAGGAGAAATGTACTTAGTTAGAGCTGAAGCTTCAGCAAGAGACGCAGGTGACTGGAGTAAGGCAGAAGCTGATGTTAACATTCTTAGAAAAAGAGCAGGTGTTGCTAATTTGACTGCTATGACAGCTGATAAATTCTTATCAGAAAGAGGACGTGAAATGTTCCAAGAAAGTGCCAGAAGAACTGACTTGATCAGATTTGGTAAGTACAACGGTACATGGTGGGAAAAACCAGTTTCTCCTGCACACGTGAATATCTTCCCCATTCCTGCTACACAAGTTACTGCCAGTAATGGTAGCTTGAAGCAGAATCCTGGGTATTAAGATTAATATTAAGATCAAAATATCAAAAAGGCCACCTTCGGGTGGCTTTTTTGTTTTATATATTTTGTAATTTTGTGATAACATTTATTGATAACCAAAATGCCTTTTTTAAAAGTTATAAGTTTTTGTAGCTTATTGTTTTTTCTTAGTTGTAAAAATAATTCAGAACTAAAATTGTTTGAGCTCACTGATCCTGATGATACAGGATTGCAGTTTTCGAATGATGTACCTTACACCGAAGAGTTTAATACCTACACCTATCGTAATTTTTATAATGGTGGTGGTGTAGCTATCGGGGACATTAATAATGATGGTCTTTCAGATATCTATTTTACAGGCAGTATTGCAGACAATAAGCTTTTTCTAAACAAAGGAAATTGGAAATTTGAAGACATCACCAAAACAGCAGGAGTCTCTTGTTCTGGTGTGTGGTCAACTGGTGTATCTATGGTGGACATCAATGGAGATGGATTACTAGATATCTACGTGTGTAAAGCTGGAAAACCTGGCGGTACCAATCGTCATAATGAATTGTTTATCAATCAAGGAAACCTTACCTTTAAAGAAAGCGCAAAAGAATTTGGTCTTGACATTGAAGGTCTTTCTATTCATGCTGCATTTCTGGATTATGATCGGGATGGTGATTTGGATTGTTACGTACTAAATAATTCATTGCGATCGGTTGGTAGTTTTGATCTGATAGCAGGGCAGCGCAATACACCTAGTCCGGAAGGTAACAAGTTCTTAGTCAACGAAAATGGTAAATTTAGAGATGCCACTCAAGAAGTAGGGATGTACTCTAGTAACATCGGGTATGGATTGGGTATTACAGTTAGCGATTTTAATAATGATCAGTTTCCTGACCTTTTCATATCTAACGACTTTTTTGAACGAGATTATTTGTATATTAACCAACAAGACGGAACTTTTTTTGAGATGGGTGACCAAGCTATGCCATCGATGTCTATGGGTTCTATGGGTGCTGATGCCTGTGATTTGGACAATGATCTAATGCCTGACATCTTTGTGACTGAAATGTTACCCAGAAGTCTGGAAAGGAAAAAAACTAAGACCCAATACGAAACTTGGGATAAATATATTTCTAGTGTAGATAAAGGTTATCATCACCAATATGCCAGAAATGCCCTGCATAAGAATATTGGAAATGGTAAATTTTTAGAGTTGGGTAGATACGCAGGTGTATCAGATACGGAGTGGAGTTGGGCTTCTTTGGCGCAAGACTATGATAATGATGGATGGAAAGACTTATTTGTAAGCAACGGTTTATACAAAGATCTCTTAGACAAAGACTATCTCAATTATTCTGCAAATACTACTATGATCAAGTCTAAAATCAATAATAAAGAAAAAGTAATCACGATGTTGGTGGATAGTATGCCATCAAAACCTGTAAAAAACGCTGTTTTTAAAAATGAAAAAAACCTGAAGTTTAAGTATGTAAGTGATGAATGGGGATTTGATATCCCTACTTTTAGCAACGGAAGTGCTTACGGAGATTTGGACAATGATGGTGACCTTGACATTGTAGTAAACAATGTAAATATGCCATCTTTTATATATAAAAACAATACTGATACTGTTACTCATAGGTCAATAGGCATACATCTGAAGGGAAAAGGTAAAAATACCAAAGCCATTGGAGCCAAAGTCATAGCAAAAACAAAGCAAGGTTCATTTATGATGGAAAATTATACTTCTAGAGGCTTTCAGTCTACCATTGATTCTAGATTGCATATTGGCTTGGGAGATGCTAAGTTGGTGGACACACTAAGTATTTTTTGGCCTGACGGTACATTTTCATTACATACAAATCTGAAAACCAATACCAATTATACATTTGATCAATCTGTAAATACAGTAACGCTTCCTACAAAATCTATCATCCAAGAATCATTATGCACAGAGACCATCATTGCTTTTAAGCATCAGGAAATTGACTTAAATTTATTTGGTAGGGAGCGACTTTTGGTAGAGATGCAGGGTTTTACAGGTCCGGCTATTGCTGTAGGAGATGTCAATGGAGACGGACTTGGTGATGTTTTTTGTGGTGGAGGAAAAAACCAAGCATCAAAACTTTATGTATCAACTCAAAATGGAAAATATCAAGAGATATCAACTCCATTTGACATGGATTACAGATCTGAAAGTGTACATGCTTTGTTTTTAGATACGGACAATGACAATGATCTTGACCTTTATGTGGCTCATGGAGGTAAGACGTTTTCTTCGGTTTCGCCTGAGTTGGATGACGTATTGTACATTAATGACGGCAAAGGAAATTTTACGAAATCTGTATTAAACTTTAGTGAATCTATATCTACAGCCAATGTAGCGGCAGCAGATCTTAATGGCGACAAACTGATAGACTTCGTTGTAGCAGAAGCCATGAAAACGGATATGTACGGCATCCACGGTAGTATATATATTATGACCAATCTTGGAAAAAATCAATTCAAAACGGAGATCATTCCAGCTTCAAAAGATTTGGGCATGATTTCGGATGTAGAACTACTAGACATCAACGGTGACAGTTCTCTGGATATTATAGTATGCGGTAAATGGATGTCTTTGACCTATTTTTTAAGTAATAAAGGTGATTTTAGAAGTTCAAAACCTATAGCCATACCTAAAAGTGTTGGTTTGTGGAATGTACTGACCACTATAGATTTGGATGAAGACGGTGACTTAGATGTCATTGCAGGAAATGAAGGCGAGAATTCATTCCTAAAAAGTGGGATGACCATGTTTGTAAGTGATTTTGATGATAACGGTAGTAATGATCCCATCATTTGCGATATTTCTGATAAAAAACATTTTCCAATACATGATTTGGATGAATTATTTTCTCAGCTACCTGTACTCAAGAAAAAATTTAAAACCTACAGGGATTTTGCATCCGTGTCTTTGGAGCAGATGTTTGATGAAGTAAGAATCCAAAAAGCTAGGAAGTATACATTAGACGAGACTAAAAGTATTGTTCTAATAAATAATAAAAAAGAATTTCAAATATCTTATTTACCATCTGAAGTACAGTATTCCTGTATTCATAGTATCTTTGCCCATTATGTAAATGGAAATGTTCAAATGTACCTGGGTGGTAATTTTTATAAGATAAAACCGCAATTTGGAAGACAGGATGGTTCATCAGGTTGGAAATTGGGTTGGAAAGGTAAATTTATAAATAATAACTATACCATATCGCCACTTTTTGTACCAGGTCAAATCAGAAAAATCATACCGTTTTCGGATAAGATTATTTTTGGCATCAACAACGAAGCTGTTAAAATTTGTACTTTAAAATGAAGTCCATACATTTATACACCACAACACTCAATTAATAATAAATAAAATGTTCATAAGATTTTTAATATTTTTAACTGTCATCAGCATTATAGCTGGATGCAAATCAGAATATACAAAGGCCGTGGAATCTGGATTGGCCAGTGGTATCAAAAAGGATAGTTTGATTTTTGGTATGAGAATGGGAATGACCAAAGATGATTTTTTTAAGATATGCTGGGATTTGAACAAATCTCAAATCATATCTGAAGGCCCGGGCAATAATTCTGCAAAATATAACGAGCCTCTCATAGATGGCATGGATACGATAAGAAGAAAACAAATGCTTTTTTACGGTATTTTTGACGAAAAGAAAGTTATGCATGGTATGGATATGACGTATACATATATGGCTTGGTCTCCTTGGAATAAAGATTTGAGTTCAACCGAATTAGCAAAGGATCTAATGAAATTTTATGAAAAACATTATCCAGGCAACTCGTTTATTGAAATAGATTTAGGGCTCAAAGACTATAAAGCCTACGCTAAGATAGACGGTAGTACTCAGATTACGATTTACCCCAAAACTGAGAAAGACGTTGCTGTTAAAATAGAAGATCTTCATTATAAGTTAAATCGGAAAAAATGATTTTAAGACTTACAAAATTAAGTTTTTACCTTTTATCGTTAATTTTTTTTGGCTTGATCAGCTGCAAAAAGGATGCATCTACTATTTCTGAGTCGATGTTATTTGACTTAAAGGATAATAAATCCATTGGAGTAGATTTTGTAAATACACTGACTGATACCAAGGAATTTAACGTTTATAAGTATCGAAACTATTACAACGGTGGCGGCGTAGCTATCGGCGATATCAATAATGATGGACTACAGGATGTTTATATGGTTTCGAATCAGGCATCCAACAAGCTTTACCTAAACAAGGGCGATTGGAAATTTGAAGATATCACAGCAGCTGCAGGTTGTGGCGGCCAAAAAGCTTGGTCTACAGGCGTGACGATGGTAGATATCAATGGAGATGGATTTTTAGATATTTACGTTTGTAATTCAGGAGATATCAAAGGTGACAATAAGGAAAACGAACTTTTTATTAATCAAGGCAACAACACTTTTAAAGAATCAGCTAAAGAATATGGTCTCAACGATCCTGGTTTTTCTACGCACGCATCTTTTTTTGATTACGATAAAGATGGTGACTTGGATGTATATATACTCAATAATTCTTTTCAAGCTATTGGAAGTTTTAACCTACGTAAAAACGAAAGACCTGTTCGTGATGCTTTAGGTGGAGACAAACTCATGGAAAACAGAAATGGAAAGTTTGTCGATGTCAGCGAAAAAGCAGGTATTTATGGTAGCGTTATTGGATTTGGATTAGGCATTACCATAGGAGATGTCAATAGAGATGGATGGGAAGATATTTATATTTCCAATGATTTTTTTGAAAGAGATTATTTATATATCAATCAAAAGAACGGAACTTTTAAAGAAGATCTGACCAACCAAATCATGGCCACCAGTGCAGCATCTATGGGCGCTGATATTGCTGATGTCAACAATGATGGTTTTAATGATATTTTTGTGACTGACATGTTGCCCTACGACTATGAAAGATTAAAATCCGTGACCACCTTTGATGATTGGGATCGTTATAATTATGGTGTTTCCAATGGGTACCATCATCAGTTTACTCGAAATACCTTTCAGAAGAATAACGGAAATAACACTTTTTCAGAAATATCCAGATACAGTGGAGTAGAAGCTTCTGACTGGAGTTGGGGAGCCTTGTTTTTTGATATGGACAACGACGGGAATAAAGACTTATTCATTGCCAATGGTATCTACAGAGACCTTACAGATCAAGATTATTTGCAGTATATTGCCAATGAGTCAGTGATGACTTCAATAATCAAAGAAGATGGCGTCAATTATAAAGAACTCATTGATATCATACCCTCCAGACCTATTGCTAATCAGGCATACTACAATCGGGGGAATTTTAATTTTGAAATATCTAAGTCGACAGGCCTCATGACGGAAGGATTTTCCAATGGTAGCGCCTATGGAGATTTGGACAATGACGGAGACTTAGATCTTGTGGTCAATAATGTCAATATGCCGTGTTTCATCTATGAAAATCAGGCTTCACAAACGCGTGGCAATAGTTTTATCAAAATTCAACTTAAAGGTGGTGGTAAAAATCCTAATGCTGTAGGTGCATATATTACAGCGACAGATGAAAAAGGTCAAAAATACCATTATGAAAATCAACCTGCGAGAGGATTTGAATCATGTATGGACCCTAGAATCAATATTGGTTTAGGAAAAGCAAAAATCATCAGTTTGGAAGTATTATGGCCTTCTGGCAAGAAAACTATTGCATCAAATGTTAAGGTCAATCAATTTTTGAAATTGGATGAAAAAGATGCCTTGGCAAATGAAAAACCAGAAGCTATGGCTTCCAAAGCATTTTGGTCTGAGACAAGCGAGTATATTAATTACACACATACAGAAAACCAATATGTAGACTTTAACAGAGAGCGCCTGATCTATCATATGATGAGTACCCAAGGTCCCAAAGTAGCGCAAGGAGATATCAATGGTGATGGACTTCAAGATATGGTGATACCTGGGGCAAAAGGATTTGCCACTACAATTTATATGCAAGATAAAGATGGCAAGTATAAAATGATGCCGTCAAGTCCTGTTTTTGAAAAATACAAAGAAGCAGAACATGTCAAAGCGCTGTTATTTGATGCAGATAGTGATGGAGACAATGATCTATATCTGGCTAGTGGTGGTACTGAAATTTCTGAATATTCTGAATTGCTAAGTGATTTGATATTTTTTAATGATGGCAAAGGCAATTTTTCAGACTCAGGTCAAAAACTACCTAATAGTAATGATCTGGTAAGTACAGGTGATGTCTCCTATGGAGACTTGGACGGAGATAGCGATATGGATATTTTTGTCGGAGAAAGAGTGAAGGTTGGAAGGTACGGCGCTTCGTGTTCAGGTTATATCCTGATCAATGATGGCAAAGGCAAATACCAAGATATGACATCAAAATGGTCACCTGAGCTTCAAAACATTGGTTTAATCACATCTTCAGTTATTGCTGATATAGATGGAGATAAAAAATTAGATTTGATTATTGCTGGAGAGTTTATGCCAGTCACGATTTTTAAAAACAATGGCACTTCTCTAACCAAAATGAAAGAAGATGAGTCCAATTATGGTTGGTGGAATACTCTGGCAGTAGCGGACTTGGATAATGATGGAGATATGGATATCGTAGCAGGAAACCACGGGCAAAACTCTAGATTTAAAGCATCCACGGACTATCCGATCAAATTGTTATACAGTGATTTTGATGCTAATGGTGATGAAGATCCGGTATTTTGCAAGACTTACCCTGATAGAAAAGATTATCCATATGCATTGAGGCATCATTTGATGGCGCGTATGCCTTTGCTAAAGAAAAAATATCAAAATTTTGAATCTTTCAAAAAGGCGTCTATTACTGATATTTTATCAACTGACCAATTGAAAAATGTAGATCCACTTTTGGCTACAGAATTAAGGTCATGTGTATTTATGAATGAAGGTAATATGAAAATCAGAAAAGTAAGTTTACCATCTGAGGCTCAGTACAGTCCTGTATATGCTATTTGTATAAAAGATGTCAATGGCGACAAATATCCTGATTTGATCCTGGGCGGAAATTTATATGGCGTTCAACCAGAGGTGGGAAGATATGACGCTTCATATGGAAATATTCTGGTCAATGATGGGAAAGCCAACTTTAAAGATGAGTCCGTAAAATATGGTTTTTCTGTAAAAGGAGAGATCAGAAGCATCATCAATGATGGACAAAAAGTACATGTTTTCAGAAATAATGACCGCGTAATGTCATATAAAATTCCAATACAATGAACACCATAAAATCATCGTTTTTATTTCTTCTCATTTTTGCAGTGTCTTGTAAAAAAGAAGGGAAAATATCGAATACATCATCAGTTTTTAAGGTTTTGGGTTCTGATGAGACCGGAATCAGTTTTACCAATCAACTGAAAGAAGGAACATCACTAAATATTATCGAATTTCTTTACTATTATAATGGGGGTGGTGTGGCTGTAGGCGATATCAATAATGACGGACTCGATGATATTTATTTGGCTGGCAATGAGGTCAATGATCAACTATATCTGAACAAAGGGGGATTAAAGTTTGAAAATATCACAGAAAAAGCAGGCATCAAAAATATGAATACTTGGTCCACAGGTGTCAATTTTGATGATGTCAATGGTGATGGATATAAAGATATCTATGTATGTAAGGTATCCATGTCTGATACCAATGCTGAGGAACATAATCTTTTGTATATCAATCAGAAAAATGGAACATTTAAAGAAATGTCTAAGGAATATGGGTTGGATTTTAAGGGATTCTCCACCCAATCCGTATTTTTTGACTATGATGGAGACGGAGATTTGGATATGTATTTACTCAATCAAAACATACACAGCGTAAATAGTTACGGCACCATAGAAAAAAGAAAGGAAAAAGACCCATATGCTGGCGATAAATTGTATGAAAACAAACTCAATGATGGTGGTAAATTTGTAGATGTTACAGAGTCAGCAGGTATATTTAGTAGTCCACTGGGTTATGGATTAGGGATCATAGCTTCCGATGTAAACAATGATGGCTGGACTGATCTATACGTAGGTAATGATTTTCACGAAAATGATTATCTTTATATCAATAATGGAGATAAGACATTCAGAGAAATTGCAGCTTCCGCTTTTTCACATACTACACAATTTAGCATGGGTGTAGATGCAGCCGATGTCAATCAAGATGGCTGGCTCGATATATTCAGTACCGATATGTTGCCTTATGACCCTAACGTGACTTTGGTTTCTGCCGGAGAAGATTCAGATCAGATAAAGAATATAAAAAAGGATTTTGGATTCAATGCCCAAAGTGCTCGCAATCACTTTCAAATCAATCAACAAGATGGTACTTTTGCAGATGTGGCTTACATGACAGAAACATTTGCTACAGACTGGAGTTGGTCGGTATTGATGCAGGATTTTGACAACGATGCAGCATGTGATATTTTCATTACTAATGGCATAGTCAAAAGACCCAATAATTTGGACTACATTAATTTCCTTAATGAATACGACAATAAAAATCCTGGACAAACCAAAGACAGAACAAAAAAACTCATAGAAAAAATGCCTTCTGAGCCATTGGGAAATATACTCTTCAAAAATAAAGGTAATTTAACGTTCTCAAAAGTCACCGAATCTTCAGTGGGTGAGCTTGACTTTTCTACTGGAGCTGCATATGCCGACCTGGATAATGATGGAGATTTAGATATTGTAGTAAACAGCATCAATCAAGCATCAAGTATATATCAAAACAATTCTAAAAATGGCGCGTCAATTACTTTTGAACTTCAAAATATAGCAGGCAAAACCAATAAAGGTACCAAAGTATTACTCTATACTAACAAAGGAAATTTATACAAAGAGTTGCAAACTACAAGAGGGTTTATGTCTGCGAGTACTTCACAAGTGTTTTTTGGATTGGATAAGAGTATGACTATTGATTCAGCACTAGTCGTTTGGCCAGGAAACAAAACTCAAAAAATTGAAAAATTTATTCTAAATCAAAAAAATATTGTAAAAAGAAATTCTGAGACTAATAAATCAGACTATAAATCTGTTGTGTTTTCTTCTGATTATAAGGTTTCTGTGTTGCCCATACGACATGAAGAAAATAAATATTTTGATGAAAATAGTGAAAAACTGATTCCTGAGCGGTTGTCTTTTGAAGGTCCTGCTGTTTTAGTATCGGACTTTAATAGTGATGGTATAGATGATATTTATGCAGGAGGTGCTAGAAATCAGGCTGCAAGGTTATATTTGGGCTCAAAGTCAGGTCAGTTTAATTTGATGAAGACAGCTGATTTTGTTACTGATGCAAAATATGAAGACGTTGATGCAGCTTTGATAGATTTTGATGGAGATGGAGACAAAGATATATACGTGGTAAGTGGAGGAAGTGATGCTAAGGAACTTGATAAAATATTGGAAGATCGCATTTATCTTAACAATGGGAATGGCATATTCAGAAGAATACCATTGTCTTTACCACACACTAATGGTAGTTGTGTTTCTGTTGCTGATTATGATAATGATGGATTTGAAGATATTTTCGTAGGTGCTAGGTCGATACCGGGTTCTTATGGTTTATCACCTTACAGTTTTGTTTTAAAAAATCGTGGAGGGATGGGTATAGAAATTGCTTACAAAGAGAGATACGGTATGATTACTGATGGTGAGTGGGTTGATTTAGATGGTGATAAAGATATGGATTTGGTCATGTGTGGAGATTGGCAGAATATAATAGTACTCGAAAATGATGGTAAAGGTAAACTTAATGATGCGAGCTCAAAACTCGGATTAGATAAATTTACTGGCTTGTGGAATACGGTCCATTTCTTTGATTGTAATAATGACGGTAAAATGGATATTCTTGTAGGTAATGCAGGTCTGAATCATAAATGGAAGGCATCAAATACACAGCCAGTTAAAATGTATATAGGCGATTTTGACCGAAATGGAGCAACAGAACCTATTATTTTTTATCATTATTTTAGTAGGTATATGCCTTATGCTTCTTTGCCTTTGTTAGCTTCTCAAATGCCAGTTTTAAAGAAAAAGTTCACTTCTTATGAAAGCTTTAAAGGAGCTACAGATATCTCAGATTTATTTGCCGACTACAAAGAAAATCTAGTAGAAGAAAAATATCTCAATGAAATGCGTTCTGGATTTTTTGTATCTTCTGAAGCTGGATATACTTTCCTTCCTTTGCCTGAGATTGACCAGATGAGTGATATTAAGAGCTTTATTCAAAATGCAGATAATGATTTCTTATACGTGGGAAATTATCATGAGTATACCTCTGAAAATGGTAAATCATCTTCAAATTCAGGTAGGGTATTAGGTAAGTTTAATACTTCTAAAATGACTTTTAGTGCTGGAACAAAGTTACCGCTTCCTATACAATTGAATCCAAGAAAGATTATTAAAACTAGTAAAGGTCAGTATATTGTGGCTACTAATAATGATAATATGTATTTACTAGAACATGAAAAGAAGTAGCTATCTAAAAGTAGCTCTAATAGATCTATTTCAAGTACATATTTAATATTTTTAAAATATGATAATTACATTACCAGCTACTATCACCACCGCCACCAAAGCCACCGCCACTGAAACCACCGCCACCACCGCCGCTACCGCTGCCACCTGAAGGTGCGGGCACAGAAGTGAATGCACTTTGGATATCCTGTATGCTATCTTCAAAGCTACTGCCAAACTCTGATGGGCTGAAAGCATGGCCGCTTCCATAGTAATATCCGCCAGGTGTGACATACCATTTTGGAGGTTCTATGAGTAAGCCGTCAAATTTTTTGCTCCATTGTCTTGCATATCCGAAAATCATGGCATATGGAAGTGTCTTTTCAAAATAATCCGGATCTTCTTTGATCAACCACTCGAGACGGTCTTTCTCAGCAGCTTTGACAAACATTTTGAAACCGAGTACTTGTTGGTATAAGTGAACTCCTTGTTGATTTTTCTTGAGCATATAACTTGCAAAAACGAATCCTATGATACTGCTCAGTCCGATAGCGACACCTAAAGCAAAAGATTCGAAAACTATTCCTAAAAATATAGCTAAGAAAGCTAGTAAAACTGAAGCTATCATAGAGTAGATTTGCATTTTGATCGAAACCGGATAATACACACCCATATTATTCAAATGTGTCTTTAACGATACTTTAGCAGCATTTAGATATTCATAAAACGAATTTTCAAGGTCTGAAACCATCACCGTATCACTATCCTTAAAGAGACCATCGAAGACTATAGTTTCATATGGGCCTGAATTTGCTGGTAAATCTTTGATTTTAGTGAGTTCATGATCATCCTTTCCCCAAGTTTTGGGTATTCTTTTCATGGTAAGATGACCATTATGTGCCCAATATGGGATCAATGCCAAGATATCCACGTTATCGGCTTTTTCGTCTATAAGTACGCCAGCTTCAGCAGGATTTAATTCTTTAGGAGGCGTGTATTGTACCATTCTGACTATAGGGTAGTCTTTACCATATTTGGACCAAGTACGGTAGAATAGCCCACTGATCAACAAAAAGAATAAACCACCGATGCCTGCTTTACCATATTTTTCAAATAATACTTCCCATTTTCCGGGTCGTCTGACATAACTTACAGGCAAATTTATGGCAAATGTCAGGCCTTCTCCAGGTACGAAAGTACGGGTAGATTCTCCTTGAAACTTACCCATGAGATAGGATAGGGTAGCGTCTTTGCTGGTGTCACCACGCATACCGGTATTAATAGCGTAGTCATTTTCAGTCATAGGTATGGCTTCATCAAGTTCGATACTGTATCTGATTTTTTTGATATCCACTTTTCTATCTCCGCCTAGAACATTCCAGTAAAACTCAGTGCGATCATCAAAAAGAAGAAAACCTTTTTTGACTTTATAAGTGATTTCGTAGGTTTGAATACCATCTAAAAAAACATTTTTATCACCAATTTTTATAGTCAGATTATTACTCTGAAACTGGGTCTGATATTTAAAATTTTTAACATCAATGTCATAAATGTCTAATTCTTTTTCTTCTCCATCGCGTCTGTATCGGTAAGGAATCGTCCTGATAAAGCCACGTCTCGGCTCTGAAAATTCCAAAGTGACCGTTTCTTTGACTTCAAAATATCCTTCTGAACCATAGATCTTTATTTGAACGAGATAGTCATTGATGGTATAGTACTCAGCGTGCAGACATGAAGTCACCAGTATAAATAACCCGATAAGAATGCTTCTGGTCGAATGCATAATGTGGAGATTGATATGATTTTTTGAAGAAAAAGTGCCGAAGGCAAGATACCTTCGGCAACATGTATTTTTATACGAAGTATTCCTTAAAACTGAACTATAGGATTGCTTCTTTCGGCATCATTTTCGATTTCAAAGAAGTCAAACTTTTCAAAATGGAATTGATTGGCGATCAGATTAGATGGAAATGCTTCTACTGCTGTATTGTTGTCTCTTACAAGAGCATTGTAATATCTTCTCGCATTGCTTAGACTATCTTCCACTTCGCCCAAGGTATTTTGAAGTTGGATAAAGTTAGTATTTGCTTTAAGATCAGGATAATTTTCTGAAAGTGCAAATAATGATTTCAACGTACCAGAAAGCGCGTTTTCTGCCTGCACCTGAGCATTGATGTTGCCACCTGAGCCAGCGCTCATAGCTTGATTACGAGCTTGAATGACTTTTTCTAAGGTGCCACTTTCGTGTGATGCATATCCTTTTACAGTATTTACTAGATTAGGTATGAGGTCGTATCTTCTTTTGAGCTGTACATCAATGCCGGACCAGGCTTCGAGTACTTTATTTTTTAAAGATACTAATTTGTTGTACAACGACATGACCACAAGGCCTACTAAAACAAGAACAATAAGTGCTATCCACATGATTTTTAAATTTTAATTTGATCTGGATATAAAACAATAGTGATCGTCTAATAGTTCCGTTTTGGTAAATATACCGATCAATGAATTGAAAAAAACGATGAAGGTTGTTTATTTCATGATTTACTTTTACTTATTACTTCTCCTCCTCCACCAATATAAGACCATATAGTTTTTGGGTAAAAGGTCCAGATTCGTATTTCACGTGATCTATCTGAGTGATAGGAGATATCCTTTTGGTACTGGCACTCAAAAATAGCTCGTCAGCTTCATATACTTCTTGCAAGGTAACGGGTCTGATTTCTAGTGGCATGACTTCTTGACAAATAGATATGATTCTTTTTCGGGTGATACCTTCTAGCATGCCGATATCTGGCGTGATCAAAACTCCGGATTTGATGATGAAAATATTAGACCTAGATGATTCAGTCACATAGCCATTTTTGTGGTACAATACATCATCGGCATCTATACTTTTGAGTGTGGGCAAGAGTGATATCGGTGTGATGTAGTTGATAGATTTTACGGTATAAAGTTCTCTTTGGTGAGCAACAGACATCAAGTGAAGACCTTTGTCATAAGGATGAAATTGAAAAGGCCTGGCTATCATCATGACATTGCCTTCTGTAGGTGTATATACGTCGTCAGCATATCCACCGGTGCAAACCATTCTGATTCCTAGAAGAGGCTCGTCGTGCAGCTCGATGAGTTTGTATATATTTTGTTTTAGGAAGTCTCTTGAAAACGGACATGATAGATGCATACCAGCCAAAGATCTTTCAAATCTATCCAAATAATCTTCCAAAAAAATAGGTTTTCCATCTATGGCTCTGAAAAAATCAAACACACCGTAACCTCTGAGTAATGCGATGTCATGAATGTTTATTTGGGCTTCTTCAGAAGGCATGATGTTGCCATTTACAAATACAAATTGGTTTTTGGTGTTGATCATTAGTCCGGAATATTATATTCTTTTATTTTTCTATACAGTGTTCTTTCAGATATACCTAGTTCATCTGCGGCATCTTTACGGCGGTTATTGAATTTTTTTAATGACTTGCGTATCATATCTTTTTCCATATCTTCTATGGAAAGGATTTCGTCTACATCTTCAGAGTCGTTGTATCCACTTCCAGCTTTACCGTGTAAAATAATAGGTCTATTAGGATCATAATGTTCAAAACCTTGTTCATGAAATTCCTGATTAGGTTCAAAAGCTTTTCTGATCATCGATTCTGTACTAAATCCAGTGTTTGATTTGAGTTTACTGATATCAGGTAAAGTCAGATCATTGGCCCTTACCAATTCATAAATCAATGATTTGAGATCGCTGAGGTCGCTTTTCATTTCTAGCAAGAACTTAAATAATATTTCTCTTTCGTGAAAACCACTTTCGCTACCTGCAGTAAATCCGCTACCTACACTCGGTAATAATCTACTTTTAATATGAGGTGCAATATCAATCAGGCCCTCTGCATCTATTTCTTTTTCTTCGGTAAGAACACTAAGTTGTTCTACCATATTTTTTAGTTCTCTGATATTTCCAGGCCAACGATA
Source organism: Aureispira sp. CCB-QB1 (assembly GCA_945870185.1). Taxonomy (GTDB): domain Bacteria; phylum Bacteroidota; class Bacteroidia; order Chitinophagales; family Saprospiraceae; genus OLB9. The sequence goes on from CAMBRK010000009.1 coordinate 76,571, forward strand.
ATTTTCTATCATCAGCTTAGCATCTGCTGTCAGCGTTACAGAGTCCGTTCTATATTTTTCTGCAAAATCACCCGCAAATTTTCTGAAAAGCAAGTAGATATCTTCTCGTCTCTCATGTAAAGCAGGCACTCTTATCGGCACCGTATTTAGCCTGTAATATAGATCTTCTCTAAATTTTCCAGCTTGAATTTTATCTTCCAGATTGACATTGGTAGCAGCTACAACACGTACATCGGTATTGAGCACTTTGGATGATCCTACTCTTAAGAATTCACCGCTTTCGAGTATTCTAAGAAGATAAGCCTGAGTATCCAATGGCATTTCGCCTATTTCATCTAAGAATATGGTACCACTATTTACAGTTTCGAAATATCCTTTACGTTCTGATACTGCCCCGGTAAATGACCCTTTTTCATGGCCAAATAATTCAGAATTGATCGTACCCGGTGGAATGGCGCCACAGTTTATAGCTATGAAATTATTGTGCTTTCTGACGGATAAGTCATGAATAATACGGCTAAATACTTCTTTACCTACTCCACTCTCTCCCTGGATCAAAACAGAAAGATCTGTATTGGCTACCCGGACCGCAGTATGTAAGGCACGTTCTAATAATGGAGAACGACCTATGATGCCAAATCTTTGTTTTACACTTTGTAGGTTCAATGTTTTTTATATTTGATTGAATTATTCTTTAAAAATATCTGCAACTTTGATTTCTAATCCTTTTAGTACCTTACTCGTCATGTTATCATTAGCTGTGTATGGCTTGCTGCCAATGTAAGTTCCTTTGGCAAGACTGTAAATAATGACATACTCATAATCCGGATATACTATCCAATATTCCTTAATGCCTGCTTCCTGATAGATTTCGTACTTGTCAGTAAGTTCTATTTGTTTATTGCCCGGTGATAAGATTTCTACTACCAAATCGGGGGCACCTATACATCCACGGTCATCGAGTTTTTCAGGATCACATACTACTGTGAGGTCAGGCTGCACCACCGTCATGATCTTGCCATCAGGTAATTTTTTGGCATTCTTTTTATATTTCTTAGAGATTTTTAGGTCTTCAGAAATAGGCAATCGAACATCGAAAGGTGCAGCATAAAGTCCACACTTTTTTTCTTGCAAGAACAACCATATCAATCCTTGTAATTGAGTGGATATCCCTTGATGTCTTCTGCTAGGAGCAGGAGACATTTTCATGATTTTTCCTTTGATCAGTTCTACTCTCTCATCAAATACCCAAGATAGGTAGTCTGCGTATGAATAGACTTTATTGATGTCCAATTGGTTGATATCGGTGACCATGGTTATATATTTTTATGGTTGGTCTACGATCTCTCCTCTCAATGATCCTGAGGTAGCTGATATTACCTTTACCCAAGTATATTCTCCTGCCTTAAGTCCATCTCTTTTAGGGAAGTTGATCATTTTGTTTTGGGAGTTTCTACCCTTAAATTCCAAATTAGATCTCTTACTGTCACCTTCTATTAAGACTTTAAAAGTTTTACCTATGTCTTTTAGATTTACTTGTAGAGATGTCTCCACTTGCAAGTCTACGATTTCCTGAAGCCTTCTTTTTTTAATAACTTCAGGGATGTCGTCTTTTAATTTTTTCGCTGCAAGCGTACCAGGTCTTTCAGAATAGAAAAACATGTAGGACATGCTGTATTGGGCATATCGAATCATACTCAAGGTATCTTGATGTTCTTCCTCTGTTTCCGTACAAAAGCCCGTAATCATATCTGATGAAATAGTGCAGTCAGGTATGATTCTATAAATACTATCAACACGTTCCATATACCATTCTCGATCATAAGTTCGATTCATCAATTCTAGAATTCGACTATTTCCAGACTGAACAGGTAAATGGATGTATTTACAGATATTTTCGTATTTGGCTATGGTATGCAATACTTCATCCGTGATATCTTTTGGATGTGAGGTCGAGAATCTAACTCTCAAATCCGGATGTACCAAAGCTACCCTTTCCAAAAGCTGAGCGAAATTGACATGTTCTGTTCCTTCGGGATTGGACCACTTGTAAGAATCTACGTTTTGGCCTAAAAGCGTGATATCTCTGAATCCTCTTTCGTAGAGATCAGTTGCCTCTGCTACGATACTGTATGCATCTCTGCTACGTTCTCTACCCCGAGTGAAAGGTACTACACAAAAAGAACACATGTTGTCGCATCCTCTCATGATGGAAATAAAACCTACAATGCCATTACTATCCAACCTTAGGGGTGAAATATCGGCATAGGTCTCTTCTCTAGAAAGGAGTACATTGATGCCACGTTCGCCTTCATCTGCTTTAGCCAGAAGATTGGGTAAATCTCTGTAAGCATCGGGTCCAACTACGATGTCTACCAGCTTTTCTTCTTCCATAAGCTTGGACTTGAGTCGCTCTGCCATACAACCGAGCACACCGATCATCATATCGGGCTTTTTGGTTTTCAGACTATTGAATATTTTGAGCCTGTTGCGGACGGTGTCTTCTGCTTTTTCACGTATAGAACACGTATTGACCAAGATAAGGTCCGCCTGATCCATTTCTCTGGTAGGGCCAAATCCTTCGCCTGCTAGTATAGAAGCTACGATCTCAGAATCACTAAAATTCATAGCACATCCATAAGATTCTATATAAAACTTCCTTCCGGTAGATACATTTTGATCAAAATATAGTACCTCGCCTTGTTTTGATTCGTCTATCTCTTTTTTGACACCCAAAAGGGTCACATTATCGTCGTACATTATACAGTGCTGATTTGAAGCGCAAAAATACAATAATTACTTAGAATTATGACAAAATGGCAGGATAAATGAAGTGAAAATAGTTTAAAAAATAGCTTAATGGGAGTGATGAACGTAGAAGGCGTTAAAAACTAATTATTACATTTGCAAAGTGAGACCCACATACACGCTTCTGCCCCAGTGTAGATTTTGTTGGTTACTGGCTTCTATGTGGATTCCATTGTTATTGTTGACTTGGAGTTGTCTGATATCAAAGATGTTTTTTACACCAGCATTGAGCCTTACTTTATTTTTGAAGAGCTGCGCTGAAAGTCCGGAGTTGAGCATATTCCAAGTATCTGTTGACCCTTGTTGTGTTTTTCCATCCTGATTATAGAAAAAAGGTGTTTTACCGGTACGTTTATGCCAGATATTCCAATGCAATCTATTTTTCATAAAGCTAATGGTCACATCATTAGACCAATCCGTAGACCAAAGCAATGCACCTTTTTCTACTTCTACATTGTCATTGGTATTATTAAAACCAGTAGTAATGGCTTCTGACTGTATTTTGAGCCAGTCTTCATATTGGTATGTCAATTTCATGCCGCCACCGAGTGTTTTCCAGATATCTACGTTTTGATATTCGTAATGGACAGGGCCAAGTGCGGTAAGGATGATCCTATCTTGAACGTTATTTAAAAAACCAGTTTGTGTCAATGTTAATGTTGAAGGTTTCGTTTTGATGATATCCCAAGTTATTTCACTTCTGAGATTGACTGACCTTTCAGGTTTTAGATTTGGATTTCCGGTGACAAAGTGGTTGATATCTATAAAAGAGAAGAACAATTCCTTGATAGCTGGAGACCTGAAACCATAAGCCCAAGAAAACCTCCATTGTACAGGAAGATTGGGTGACCAATGTAGCCATGTAGATGGTGTGACTGCTGATCCATACCTGAGATTATAGGTAGCCCGTGCACCTGTTTGTAAGGTTAGTTGTGGAAGTATTTGTATTTTTCCACTGGCAAAAATCCCCAAATCATTGGTGTATGCCTTTCCTTTTTCATTGAGTGTAGTATCTGCAAGTCTGGTACCGGTGGCAAACTCATAATAATTTTCCAAGCCCAACATATAGTTCCATTTTCTGGATTTTTGGTCACTTGCAAAGGTAAATCTGGTAAGCGCACCTTGAGCGGTAGAGGTATCTTGCATACCTACTAATAATTCATTAATATCGTTATCAAAGTCGTATCGATAGGAGTTTTTGATACGTTGAAAGGTATTCCATGCTACAGTACCTTGTATCAAATTTTTCTTTTTTGTCCAATGCTCCCCATGCAAACTCAAATCTAAACGGTCGGTAAAAAAATAATCATCAAAAGCGTAAGGTTTAAATTGAAGCCTTTTTTTATCCCCTAAATTATCGACAGATTCTGTAAGAATATTGGTGGTAAACCTGAAATCAGTGCGGTCTGATGGCATATATCTAATCAATCCGCGTCCTGATCTTTGTTTTTTGGGATTCCATAGTTGGTCTCTACCCATGGAAGTGTCAGTAGCAGGGACAAAGTCTTGAAGGTTGCCTGAAAGTTGCATGATCCATTTGTTGGCTGCATATCCTATGCGTCCTGTAAGTTGCCTAAACCCATTGGATTCATATTGGCCAGTAACTTCGGAGTCTAACTTTTTGAGTTGACTTTTTTTAGTAATAATATTAATAACTCCACCTGATGCATCGGAACCATATAATAAAGATTGAGCACCTTCTATGATTTCCACTTTTTGGATGGCATTTAACGGGATTTGTCCAGCATCTACGTTTCCGTTGAGTCTTCCTACGATCGGAACTCCATCAACTAGGATTTTTATATTTTCGCCCCGGAGCGCATTGATGCTCAATACACTGCCCAAAATTGGGTCTTGAGCTACTCTGATATTCGTTTCTGTCTGAAGTAACTCTTGTAGACTTACCAATGATCTTTGCTCTATGGTTTTTCGATTGAGAATTTTTACAGAGTTGACCGTTTGTCGGGTATCGGTAGGTGTAAATTGAGCAGTAATCACCACCTGATCCAAATCTTTGCCCATACCCAAGGAATCAGACTGACTGGATACCTGGTTTAAAAAGAAAGTGGTTAATATGGTGATTACTACTCTATACATTAAAATTAGATTTTGACTACTTTTTTACTTACTGATTGGGATCCGGCGATGATATTCACAAAATAAACACCGGGATTCCATTCGTTCGTATTGATTGTAAATACATTCAACCCATTATTGGTGTTTACATTTTGATTGATGATCATTCTACCTGCGGCATCAGAAACATACATTTGCATTTGGGAGTAAATATCATTTTGGATGTCTAATGAAATGATCAATTCGTCTTGTACAGGATTAGGAAAAATACCTGTGTCTACTCCTTTGATATCATTTGATGATGAAATGCCTAAGTCTGTCTTATTGAATACAGCTATTCCAGTAGCAGCGCCTTCGAAATCGATAAAAACCAATTTCCAAACTCTGTTATCTGCAGTTTTCACAAAAAAAGCTCTGTCTGCAGCCATAGACCAGCTCGTGCCTACCAATGTTTTCCAGTCATGGCCAATGACATCTGTTCTGGTCGAATATTGATTTGCATAATCAGCTTCTTTGACCGTATCAGTATTAACTCCTTTAGCTACTGCAGTCTTTACTCCGATCCCCGTCAAAACACCCGTTACATTGTATTGCTGCTCTATGGTACCGTTAGGATCTTTGGCCAATGATGAATACCGTCCATACATCAAATCAAACCCACCCTGAGGCAAAATATCGACCACACTGTTGGTTGCAAAACTGAAAAATATCAATTTTTGTCCTTTGTTGTCGGTCATTTTATTGATTGTTTTAGTTACTTCATTAGCACCATTGATGTCAGCATATTTTAGAGTATATGTTGTTCCTGTCAGCGTTTCGATTTTTATTTTTTTGAAGTTTCCATTTCTAAGCTTAAGGATAAAAACAGACTTTCCTTCTACTCTTTGCATTTGTGGATTGTATTTTCCCCACCCAAAATCAAAAGGGTCTGTCTTGACTCTACCTTCATTAAAGGCTCCAAAATTCCAAGACTCTTCACTATTTAGGTATTTATTGTCCTTGATGGCTTCTACATCGAACGCAATACTAAAATCGCCAGATTTGGTATCATAAAGTTCGGTAGTAGGCACGTTTTGGCCCATGGTACTGCCAGATGACTCATTGATAAAGATACCTGCATCCTGGAAACCATATGCCGTGAAGGCCAAGTCCCAAGCATCATTACTGACTTGCTTTTCAGTACCATCCAAGATGCGTACATAACTTTGTCTGTTGTATCCAGGTCCCGTGCTTATTTCCTGAAAGTTTTGTGCAGAAACAGTTGCTACACAACTTACAAAAACTAAAAGTGTAAAAAATTTATTCATGATTTATAATTTGTCTATTGAATGAAGTCGCAAAGGTAACATCAAACATAGCTGCAGTGGTCTATTATTATTGTCAAAAGAATGTCATAAAAGGGGAGTAGTCAATGAGGAAAATAAATTCAATTTGCAGCGGTGAGGAGAAGTATTATAAAACATCTCTTTTTTAGCATGTAGATTACTAAGCTAAAATTCGTTCTTATTTTGTAGTTTTGTCCAAAAATAAAATCATGGCCCGAAAATATCTGTTTCTAATCTTATGCATTGGGGTTTGTAGTCAAAATAGACTACAGTCTCAGAACATTATCCCACAGCCTGTCTCAATCGCTACAGAAAATGGCTCCTTAGGGTTTGATAGCAATCTGCCTGTCATTTTAGATGATAATGACCAGGAACAAAAAAGGATGGAGCCACATATCACTAACTTGTATGAATCATTGGGCGTTAAAGTACTCTCAAGTCCAAATGCTAATGGTGCCGCATTGAGATTGATCAATAACAAACAGGCAAATACAAAACTCGGTAATGAAGGATATTTGTTGGACATCAACTCTATGGGTATATCTATCAGTGCCAATGCCTTTGGAGGCTATTTCAACGCATTGCAGACGCTCAAACAATTGCTACCTGTTAACCCTTCGAATAACAGAATAGCTCTTCCATTCCTTTCAATAGAAGATTATCCCAGGTTTGGATGGCGTGGCTTGATGCTCGATGTGAGTCGCCACTTTTTTTCAGTGGAAGATGTTAAGAGGTATATAAATCAAATGGTCCAATATAAATTTAATGTGTTCCATTGGCACCTGACAGATGATGAAGGCTGGCGAATAGAAATAAAATCATTGCCAAAACTAACTTCAGTAGGAGCATGGAGAGTGGAGAGAATTGGTTCATTCGGTGAAGGTAGAGTTTTCCCAAAACCAGGTGAAAAAGCCACATACGGCGGATTTTACACCCATGAGCAAATCAAAGATGTAATCGCATATGCCAAAGAGCGCAATGTAACTGTTGTGCCGGAAATTGACATGCCCGGACATTGTATGGCAGTGCTCGCTGCTTATCCTGAATTGTCAGTAAACAAAACGCCAAAATTTGTCAATCCTGGTAGCAAGTTTAGCGAATGGTATGGCGACGGTACTTTCAAGATGTTGATAGAAAACACACTCGATCCTACCAATGAAAAAGTTTATGAATTCGCAGAAAAGGTCATGACGGAAGTAGCTACACTTTTCCCAGGTGAGTATATCCATATGGGAGGAGATGAATGTTATAAAGGATATTGGGAAGAAAGTAAAGATGTACAAGCTTTTATGAAAAAGAACAAGATCAAAGACGTACATGATTTGCAGAGTTATTTTGTCAAAAGGATAGAAAAGATTGTCAAAGCTAAAGGTAAAAAACTTATAGGCTGGGATGAGATATTGGAAGGTGAGCTACCATCAGATGCTACTGTCATGTCATGGAGAGGAATGAAAGGAGGTATTGAAGCCGCGCACAAAGGTCATAAAGTGGTAATGTCACCGACGACATTTGCTTATCTGGACTATACACAGGGAGACAGAAGTGTTGAAACCAATATATACGCTGATCTCTCATTAGAAAAAAGTTATGAGTTTGAACCGGTACCTGATGGAGTCAATCCTTCATTGATATTAGGTGGCCAGGCCAATCTATGGACTGAAGCAATACCACATCTAGATTATGCGATGTATATGACCTATCCGCGGGCATTGGCAACTTCAGAATCATTGTGGACACCTGCATCTTCTAAAAATTGGAAAAAGTTTGTACATCGTGTCGAGCATCATTTTGACCGTTTTGACAATCAGCAAACCACAATTTGTAAGGCCATATATGATCCTGTGATACAAGTAAAAAAGAAAGAAGATGGTAATTATCTAAGTTTAAAATCTGATGTCGAAGGAGCAGAAATCAGATATTCAACTGACAATACTTATCCATTAGAAAGGGCAGCACTATACAATACAGAATTCAGATTGCCTGAAGGTAAATATTTGCTTCGTACTCAGCTTTTCAGGCAAGGAAAACCAATAGGAAGGATGCTTACTATTCCTATCGATGAGTTAATTAAAAGGGCAAAATGATAATTAGGGCTTGCTTTGTGTAATATATATTATTGATTATCAATTCTATATGTTTAAATTTATTGATTTCGATGCACGGGAATTTCTGCAAAACTCCTGAATCATTTGCACTTCATTTAAACATTTGCCTCGAGCCGGCAAGGCTTTTACTTTTTTTCCTGTCAAAAAAAGTAAACAAAAAAGACCAGTTCAAAAAAAGGCGATTGCGAAGCACCGTGCATTCCCGAGTCAAAATGCTTTTTCTATCGCTTTGATTATCATTCGTTTATTTTTAGTATTCTACAAATGCGATAGACGCACTTTTGACTCTTCATTTACTATCGCTTGTTTTTTGAACGATATCCCATACCAATAGCTGTCTTTAAATTGAATGATTCTGACTTTTTCAGCAGGCCCTAATTAATTTTGGCCAAGTAAATTTAACTCATGATTTGTCAAAAAAAAAGGAAGGATTTGATCACCAAATCCTTCCTTTTTAAATATTTATTTTAAATTTAATTATTTTGCTTTGCCGGCATTAACCCACATTGCTCAGGAAAGCATATAAATTAGTAATTTGAAAAAAGTTATCCACAAAATTCGTTTAATTTGGGGCTATTTTGCGATATTTTGATGTCTTCAATTTTGTAAGTGATTGATAATCAGATGTAGCATTTTTTGAAAATTGATTTGTAGTACACAGGGGAGTTGCATATGTGGGAGCTATGGTTTTACCTTTGCGGCATGTATTTCAAAGCGAGTGGCAGAACAAATCCGGTTACCAAAAAGTACGACAGTTATTACAGACTAGTCGAGAGCTATCGCAATGAGACGGGTCGAATTTGCCATAGGACTATATTAAATGTGGGCTATTTGGACGATGAACTTACTCCCGAGCAACTCAATGTCATCGCACGTACATTGACTGATATGTATCAACGCAAACAATCTATTTTCCCACAAAATGATCCATTAATTTCTAAATGGATTGCAGAACTATGGGGCAAGATCGTAGGTGGGAAGCGTTTGGATCTGACTGTTTATGACCCTAATAATAGAATGGTAAATGCTGATACACTCAACCATAGTAATGTCAGAGAGATGGGGGCTGAGTGGATGTGCTACAATACATGGCAACAGTTAGATCTTGATAAAGTATTGATAGACAATGGATTTAGTGAGCATGATGTACAACTTGCCCAAACACAAGTGATCAGCCGAGCCGTTAACCCTGCTTCAGAACTGGCTACAGCTAGGTGGATTCATGAAAATTCGGCTGTCATGGAACTTACAGGCTACGATCCTGAGAAAATGAACAAAGATCGTCTTTACAAGAGTGCTTTAAAGCTTAGTAGTGTGAAAGAAAAATTAGAGCATCATTTATCCCAAAAGACGAATGAACTCTTTGACATCCAAGACAAAATCATGCTTTATGACCTTACTAATACCTATTTTGAAGGCGAAAAACGCAATAGCACACTTGCCAAATATGGGCGGAGTAAAGAAAAGCGGTCAGATTGCAAATTGGTAGTCTTAGCTTTGGTGGTCAATATTTTTGGATTTATAAAACACTCATCGGTCCATGAAGGCAACTTCTCCGATTGTAAAGATATAGAAAAGGTGATCAATAGCCTAGACTATGCTACAGGAACTAACAAACCCGTAGTCGTACTAGACGCTGGTATTGCTACCAAAGAAAACCTTGCCATTATAAGAAGTAAAGGATATCACTACCTATGTGTGAGCCGTACAAAACTAAAAAACTATGTGTTTGACCCAAGTCGGATGGTAGTATATTTAGAAACGAAGTCCAAAAAAGAAGTCGTACTAAAGAAGATACTAAATCCAGAATATACTGATTATTGCTTAGAAATCACAAGCGAAATGAAGGCGAAGAAAGAGCAAGGGATGAAAACACAGTTTGAAACACGGTATGAAGACGAGCTGAGTAAAATAAGGGCATCATTAACTAAAAAAGGTGGCGTAAAATTGTCAGACAAAGTAAATCAACGAATCGGCAGAGCCAAACAAAAATACCCATCGGCACAAGGGCGATACGATATCCAATTGAGTTATGATGAAAAGAACAAAACCGTAACCGAACTAGTTTGGACGAAAATAGAAAAAAAGGATAAGGACACTACGGATAATTTAGGCAAATACTTCGTCCGCACGAGCATGGACATGAAAGACGAAGTCATAGTATGGAATGTTTACAATACGATAAGAGAGATAGAAAGCACCTTCCGAACCCTTAAAACAGACTTGGATTTACGACCAATATATCATAAAAAAGACGAATCAACGATAGCCCATCTAAATTTAGGTTTACTCGCATATTGGCTCGTCAATACCATACGTCGCCAGTTAAAAAGGAGTGGCATAAATCATAGTTGGACAGAAATAGTCAGAATAGGCAGTACCCAAAAAGTAATCACAACCACAGGCTATAATAAAGCGGGAAAAGAAATCGTAGTTCGAAAGTGTTCGGAACCAGATACAAAATTAAAAGCATTACAAATAGCCTTAAAGATAAAACACAGACCCTTCACAAAACTAAAATCTGTAGTACACAAACCGAAACTCAAAAATCTTGCAACACCCATAAACAGGGAACTCTTGTCAGGTTAGCACGCAATGTGGGTTAA
>CAMBRK010000010.1 GCA_945870185.1 Aureispira sp. CCB-QB1
GCAGTTACGAAATCAGAGTCATACAACAGTGACCTTAAAGTAGGATCAGTAAGCTTGAATGTAAGAACATCAGCGGTATCATCTATCGAGTTGTTCCAAAACGAGCCGAACCCATTCAGAGGTCAGACCACAGTGAGCTTCGAAATGCCAGAGGCAGGAGCAGCAACATTGAGTGTATATGACATGACAGGTAAAATAGTAGTAGTAAGAAACATCGCAGCAACAAAAGGCTTAAATAGTGAAGTATTCACTAAAGAGCAATTAGGAGTAAGTGGTGTAATGTACTACACATTGGAAAGCGGTGACTTCACAGCTACTAAGAAAATGATCATCGTTGAGTAAACTAAATAATAGAATTTAGATAAAGGCCCTTTTTTGAATTTTCAATAAAGGGCCTTTTAATTTTAAATCATTGAATAGTCCTGAAACAAATTTATCTGGATTAAATGTGGTTTAATTTTTGTATTATAAAACAATTGAACCTTAATATTCAATAGTAGAAATTATAGATTTAATAAGTACCTGTAACAGCTTTTTAACTTTGATTTTCAATTTGTTTTGTATGATTAAAAACATTAAATGGGGAATTTTAGGATGTGGCCGAATAGCTGAAAAATTTGCTTCAGACATTTTGTTGATACCTGATTGTCAACTTATTGCGTGTGCAAGTAAGGAGATACATAAAGCAACTATATTCGCTGAAAAATTTCAAATTGCAAATTATTATGGTGATTATGAATCCATGTTGAAACTAAAAGAACTTGATGTAATTTATATAGCCACAACACATAATTTTCATTTTTCCAATATTCTTCTTTGTTTGGAAAACGGCAAAAATGTTTTATGTGAAAAACCTTTATGTGTTTCTACAGTAGAAGTAAATAGGGTAGTGGATGCTGCAAAATCCAATAATTTGTTTTTAATGGAAGCTATGTGGACTGCTTTTTTACCTGCTTTTAGACATTTGGTAAATGATGTAAAATCTGGGCTGATAGGAGATGTCAGATATTTAAGAGCTGATTTTGGTTTTAGAACAGATTATAACCCTGTACATAGATTATTTAATCCTTCTTTAGCTGGCGGCTGTATTTTGGATATTGGTATTTATCCTTTATATGCTTCATATGAAATCTTAGGTAAACCAGAAACCATGCTATTATCAAACACAAAAGCACCTACAGGTGTGGAGATAGAAAGTACTATGCATATGACATACCTTGGAGGTGCTACAGCGTCATTATATTCATCAATTAACTGTAATACAAGGAATACCTTAGAAATTTTTGGGACTAACGGGTCTATATGGGTTCCAGGTAGGTTTCATGAGATTTCTAAATATACATATCTATCAAGTGATGGAGTTCAATATGAAAAATCTTTTGAAAAAATGGGTTGGGGGTATTCTCACCAAATAGATCATGTAAATGATTGCAACAGGAATAAAATGACTCAAAGTGATATTATGACCTTTGATAAGTCAAAAGCTCTTATGGAAATCATGGAAGAAGCAATAATGTATTAATAGGTTGTATTGGAAGGGAAATTCTAGAGTAATTATCGTACTTATTCTTAAAAAGATAATAAATAACCTTAGGGAACAAAATGTAATGCATTTAGGACGTGTTGAAAGATGATTTATCGAAAAATATTGTAGTAATGTTGTACTTTTGACCTTTAAACGGTTCTCGATTTTGATAATTAGGTTAAATTAAATTGTATTTTTATGGAAATTTATATAGGAAGTATTCCTTTCAAGTGGAAAGATAAGGACCTAATTACACTATTTGAAAATTTCGGTACTGTAGAAAAAGCAGCTATTGTAATAGATAAAATAACTAGACAAAACAAAGGTTTTGGATTTGTAACAATGAATGATTCCATACAAGCTCAAAATGCAATCAGAGCACTTAATGGAAGTGAACACCTAGGTATAGTTATAAAGGTTCAAGCTTCAGACCCACAATCAAAAGAGAAAAAATTTGGGCGCAAAAAAACAGAACCCAAAGTTCTAAAACCATTACACGAAAAACCTAAAAATAAACTACCACCTTGGTTAAGGAAAGAATACTAATGAATAAAGTAGGTTTTTAACATATTATTGACTAAAATTTTGTAACATAAATTTAAGTAAATTTGTCTTATCTTAATAAAAAGAGTTTTTGATGAGATCATTGTTTGTTTTACTTTTTGCTTCTCTTGGATATCTTAATTTAGGTGCTCAATCTCCTACTATGACAACAAAAAAAGATAACGACCCCAAAGCAAAATCAATCCTAGATAAACTTAAAAAAGAGTTTGCAGGATATAAATCTATGGAAGTTTCTTTTGAAATGGAATTGGAATTACCCAATCAACCTGCAGAGAAACAAAACGGAAGTCTGATACAGGATGGCAATAAATATGTAGTCAAAATGAAAGATCAAGAAATCTATGCTGATGGAAAAACTGTTTGGATTTATTTAAAGAAAAACAAAGAAGTACAAATCTCAAATTTTGAAGAATCTACGACATCGGAATTTTTATCTCCAAAACAGATGATGACGCTTTATGAAAAAGTGGATTATGTTTATTCTATTATTGAAGAAAGAAAAGTCGGATCAGAAACGTTTACAGATATAGAGTTCAAACCATTGTCTAAAAAATCAGATATTGCAAAATTAAGACTTACAGTGGATAAAAAGGCAAATAAAATGGTATCTTTGCGCGTGTTTTCAAGAGATGGATCAAGATACTTACTGAAACTAAATAGTATCACGCCTAATAAAAAATATGAACCTTCTTTGTTTTCATTAAACACAAAGGCACTAAAAGGTGTTCATATAGAAGATCTGAGGATGGATTAAATAGAACCGAATTCACTTACTCAGTTTAATCAACCATGGATTCCCGGCCCAACCTCCGGGAATCTTTTATTTTAGCGCGATTCTATGTTAGAAATTGTTTACGAAGATCCTTATCTGATAGCAGTTAATAAGCCTCATGGTTTATTTGTACATCGAACTGTTTTAGATAATACAGCTACTGAGTTTGCATTACAAATGGTCAGAGACATGATAGGGAGTCATGTATATTCGATCCATAGGTTAGATAGAAAGACTGCGGGAGTTTTACTTTTTGCAAAAGACAAAGCAATTCAATCGCAACTAGCAAAAAAATTTATTCAAAAGGAAATAGATAAAAAGTATCTTGCCATTGTAAGAGGCTATACACCTGATCTTGGAACCATAGAATATCCTTTAGTAACCGAAGACGGCAAAATTCAAGATGCGGTCACGCATTATAGAACGATTTCAAGAACTGAAATTCCATTTTCATCAGGTAAATTTACTACTTCTAGATATTCCTTAATAGAAGTAAATCCTGAAACAGGAAGAATGCATCAGATAAGAAGACATATGTCCCATATTTTTCATCCCATAATTGCTGATAGACCTCATGGATGTAATAAACAAAATAGGTTTTTTATACAACAATATAAAATGGATACTATGTTGCTCCATGCATCTAGATTGACATTCACACACCCTATTAATCTCAATCGTATAGAGTTGTTTGCAAAAACCCATGATGAATTCAATCGGATGATATCAACCTTAGGCTTTGAACTTAATTCAGACCTTTATATCGGCTAATTAATCTTATATTTTTGTTCTTTTATACTTTGCCCATATCGCTTTAAACTGCGTTGCCATCATTTTGCTCTTCTCGTTAGACAAGCGTATGACATCGTTAACATCTTCAGAACTTGGAGCGACGCATGCTACACAATCTGCACCATTACCATTGTAGATACCTGTCTCCATTAAGAAAGGTAAATAGTCGGATTCAGGTAGAATTAGGAAGGTCTGATTTATTTCGTCTTCACTCATTTGATATTTTTTACTGTAAATATCAAGATTCTTATGTATATCCTTTGAAGCAGGTATTATATATTTATATTTAGTCTTTTGCCCAAGATTAACAGTTACCATCTCTGAAAAATCAGCGTTATCAACATCATAGTAAAGTTCAGGACTGATTACCCAAACTTCTGTGGCTTGATCTTCTAACTGAATTAATTGTTTAATTGTCATTCCATTCTAATTTAAAGCAAAGGTAGTAGCTCTTATCCGAATTGTGTTAATAAATGTGTTAAAATTTCTATTTTGAAAGACTTTGTTTCATGATAGACGTTTACCATAATGTATTTAAAATTTTACAAGATGAATTTATGTTTTTACTTTAGTTTTTTTATATTTTTCTGCAATGTTTTCAATTCAATTTCAGCTCAAGAAAATTGGAGAGTTTTTAATCCTAATGATCGTTCATTTGAATTATTGGCTCCATATCCTATGAAAAGCGGTGAAAAAAAATTATTGACGGATGTAGGTGAATTGCATCCTGTAACTTGGATATGTGAGGGTCAGAAAAATGATGATAACTACTTGTACTTGGTAGCTTTTGTGGATTATCCTAATGGTACATTTCATAAAGATTCCATCTCATTAATTAATGAATTATTTAAGGTGAGTATGGAAACTCACATCGCAGACCTAGGTGGTGAACTTGTTTATGAAGCTGATGCATCACTAGATTATTTTAAGGGCAAGATTTATAGAGCATCTTATAATCAAAATAAGCTCGTAGCAAAATGCAGAATGATTCTTGTTGGTGATCGATTTTATACGCTTCAAGTGTATACATTAAGTGAGAAAAGCTTAAATGATAAAATTTCAAAGTTCTTGAATTCATTTAAAGTCATAAGGGTTGTGGAATAATATCTGTTTAAGAAAACATTTGCATCTGTAAATTTAAAAGTTACCACGGAATAAAATATCTTTGAGCCCTAATGATTTTTCACAAATATTTTTCAATTGATTACTTTTAAAGCATATATTGATGAAACTTTTTTATGTAAGTGCAGAATGTTTTCCCGTAGCTAAAGTAGGAGGATTAGCGGATGTGGTTGGATCTTTACCTAAGTATTTAAATAAGATTGGTGCCCAATGTCATGTAGTTATTCCTGCGTATGAAATGCCTTGGTTTGAAGGGAAATTATACAAAATTATTCACCAAGGTAGGTTTAATTTAGGTCAAGAACATTTATATTTTGAAGTTAGATATTTCTTAGATGATATTTTAGGATTTCCATTTTATACCATTCATATTCCTTCTAAATTTGATAGATTTGGAGTTTATGCAGGGAAAGATGGTAATTATTTTGGCGACGAACTTGAAAGATATATATCGTTCCAAAGGGCTTTTTTAACGTGGTTGCGAGATGGAAATGTAGATGTGGATATAGTGCATTGTCATGACCATCACACGGGCTTAATTCCATTCATGATGAAGTATGCATATGAGTTTCAAATGCTTTCAAACATACCTACAGTATTTACCATTCATAATGAGCGTTACCAAGGATCATTTAGTTGGTCTAAACAGTACTTACTTCCTCAATTTGATAGTTGGAAGAGTGGGTTATTGGAATGGAATAACGTGATAAATCCTCTTGCTTCTGCGGTAAGATGTGTTTATAAAGTAACCACAGTTTCACCCCATTATATGAAAGAGCTAATGTATGATTCACTCGGGCTTGAAAACTTATTTAGAGCTGAAGCTTGGAAAAGTGTGGGTATTTTAAATGGAATAGACAATGCAGTGTGGAACCCAGCGACTGACCCTATGATAGATCATCATTACAAGAAAAATCACATACAATTTAAGAGTAAAAACAAAGCAGTTATTTGTAAAACTGCGGGATTAGATCCATCGTTACCTTTATTTGGATTTATTGGTAGATTGGTATTAGAAAAAGGTGCTGAAATTATTTCAGGTTTAATAGACACCTGGTTGTCTCACCACAAAAATGCAAATTTTATAGTATTAGGTACTGGGGATAAAAGCATAGAAAGCTCACTACAGGCAGTAGCTTATAAGCATCCGGGTAATGTGGCATGTATGCTTGCTTACAATGAAGCCATGTCGCATAAAATATATGCCGGAGCAGATTTTCTACTAATGCCATCCAGAGTAGAGCCATGTGGTCTAAATCAAATGTTCGCTATGAGGTATGGAACGCTTCCTATAGTAAGGACGACAGGCGGATTAAAAGACAGCGTTAGGGATATTAGTGAAGAAGGAGGAGTAGGTATTAGATTTAATGATATGAATTTCGACCAAATGATACATGCCATTTGGAGAGCTTATGATATGTATCAAAATCCTGAGTTTAAAAATTACTGTGTCGCTGCTGCTATGGCTCTGGATTATTCATGGGATGCTTCTGCACAAAAATATAAAGATATCTACACAAGTTTGTTATAGCTTTTTAGTAATTAGGTAACTATTGATACTTAACAAAGATCAAATTTATTTACCTTTGCTCTTCATATTAAAGTAACAAAGTGCATAATAGATTAAATCAAAAAATAGGTATACTTGGAGGTGGACAGCTTGGCAAAATGCTTTGTCAAGCAGGAAGTAAATTAGGATTGGATATTACTATTTTGGAAAAAGATCACAGTTTTCCTGCTTACCAGGTATGTTCATCTTATGTATGTGGAGATATCACTTCCTATGACGATGTGATGCGCTTTGGCGAAAAAATGGATGTTATAACCATAGAAATTGAAAATGTTAATATAGATGCTTTAGCTGATTTGGAAAAAGCAGGCAAAAAAATATATCCACCTACCGATGCCTTGAGAGTAATAAAAGACAAAGGTAAACAAAAGATGTTCTACGAAGGCAATGGCTTTCCGACTTCAGAGTTTGAATTGTTACATGGGAAAGACGAACTCATCCAGTTGGTGATGAATCATAAACTGGATTATCCTTTTGTACAAAAATCTAGAACTGATGGTTATGATGGTAAAGGGGTACATATCGTTCGCAAAAATGAGGACTTAGAAACTTTATTGGAAGGACCTTGTTTGGTCGAAACCATGGTAGATATTTCTAAAGAAATTGCGGTTATTGTGGCTAGAAACCCATCAGGTGAAATGATGACTTTTCCTTCTGTAGAAATGCATTTTCATCCTACAGCTAATCTTGTTGAATTCCTGTTTTGTCCATCTTCACTTACACCTGATGAAGAGTCAAAAGTCACAGAACTTGCCAAAAAACTTGCACAAAAACTCAATGTTGTAGGTCTATTGGCAGTTGAAATGTTTGTAGATAAAAATGGTGAAATTTTAATAAATGAAGTAGCTCCAAGACCACATAATTCGGGCCATCATACTATAGAAGCTTGTGTAACATCACAATATGAAATGCATCTTCGAGCTATTTTAGATTTACCTTTAGGAAGTACAGCGTTAATCCGCCCTGCTGTTATGGTAAATCTGTTAGGGGAAGAAGGTTTTACTGGCGAAACTTTATATAAAGGAATAGAAGACTGTCTTAAACTAGGTGGAGTATATCCTCATCTCTATGGCAAAAAGGAAACAAAACCGTTTAGAAAAATGGGTCATGTAACCATTGTTGAAAAATCATTGGATGATGCTATTGTAAAAGCCAAATTTGTTCAAAATCATTTAAAAGTAATTTCATCAAATGGAGCATAAACCTCAAATTAGTATCATTATGGGTTCTGATTCAGATTTACCCATCATGAAGCAGGCTGCTGAAATGTTAGCATTTTTCGGAATACCCTATGAAATTTTAATCGTATCAGCACACAGGACACCTGAAAGGATGTTTGAATTTGCAAAAAATGTTCATCTGAGAGGAGTTAAAGTAGTTATTGCTGGTGCTGGTGGGGCTGCTCATCTCCCGGGAATGGTGGCTTCTATAACTCCACTTCCAGTGATAGGAGTTCCAGTGAAGTCTTCAAACTCTATTGATGGTTGGGATTCCGTATTGTCAATACTTCAAATGCCAGGAGGAATTCCTGTCGCAACGGTAGCTCTAAATGGTGCAAAGAATGCTGGAATTTTAGCTGCTTCTATTTTGGGATGTAGTCAACCAGACATTTTAGACAAAATCTTGGGTTATAAGGAAAAACTAAAAAACGAAGTTTTACAAAAAGCTGAAAATCTCAAATTTTAATCGATAAAGCCATGAAGAAGAGAAATTTTTTGATCAATGCATTCTTGAAAAAATGTCCAAGATGTCAGGAAGGCAATTTGTTTACTGCTCCATTTGAGTTTAGTAAACCAGTGGCTATGCCGGAACAATGTCCCATATGTAAACAAAAGTACGAACCCGAACCAGGCTTTTATTATGGAGCTATGTTTTTATCTTATATATTTTCTGGCTTCTTTTTTTTAGGAATAATGGGGATATTATTGATCGTTTTCAAAATGAGTATTAACCCTGCCATGGGAGTTCTTTTAATTGTTGCGGCAATAACTTATTTCTTTTTTTTGCGAATGTCACGCTCTATTTGGATCAATCTCCTAGTAAAGTATGATCCTAAATCCAAGGAAAAACAAGAAACACAATCATTTGGGTATTAATAAAAAGAAAATTTGAAAAATAGATTTAATAGGCTTACTTCAAAAGAATGGTTGCCTTTTCAGAAATCCTGGTTCAGATATGATGCTGACGAAAGACTATACTTAGATAACCTGAGATTTTTTACAAAAGCGGAGCCCACTCATGAAAAAGTTCTTTATTATGGAGATCAATTTGAAGCTTTTAAGAGTATTGCTGAAACTCAGGAAATAAGTACAACTGTATCTTTTGATTCAGAGGATGAGTTTCAATTTATTGTTATTGATATAAGGAGTGAGATAGCAGCATGTCAGACATTGGAATCTTATTATGAAATCAGAACTAAGATTATTGATTTTGCCATTCAAGCCTTTAATAGATTAACTCATAGAAGATTCTTAACAGTATATATTCAGAATCAAACTATTGCAAATCAATATTATCCTTTTGCATGGGATCTAGCCTGGCACTTGGCATCTATTTACAGTCTGAAAGATGAAAAAATAGCTTGCAAACCCATAGATCAGGGTAGTGCAATGCATCATCCTGAACAACATTTGTTTTATGTTTTACATTTTCGTAAGGATGAAAACTCGTCAGGTGTATATCAACTTCAAACGAACACGTTATGCTACACACATGATTCAAAAGTACCTGAGAGAAGTCAAGTGAATATTCCTGGCTGGTTTATTCTGAAACCTGCACCTCGTAAGAAAAATGAAATTCTTCATCCTGCTAAATATCCTGAGGAGTTAGTTTCTATGTTTCTAGATAATTTTACTCTTGAAAACCAAAACATATTAGATCCCATGTCAGGGACAGGGAGTACACAAGTAGCCGCATTGAAAAAAGGGCGTAATGCCTTTGGTACTGAATTGAGTCCTTTTTTTGCTAAGATTGCACAGCAGCGTTGTCAGGATTTGGTAGCTCCCAATCAACCTGACTTGTTTTCACTTCCTAGCAAGCAGCAGCACAAAATCATAAATAAGGATGCGCGCTTGATAAATAAAGATGATTTTCCTAGTATTGATTATGTGATCACTTCTCCACCATATTGGGATATGCTGAACATGAAAGGAGCTGAAAATCAAGCAAAAAGGGTGGAAAAGGGCTTGCAAACCAACTATTCAGATGACCAAGAAGATATGGGCAACATTGCTGATTATGATGCATTTTTGGAAGATTTAACGGATGTGTATTTCAATATTTACGATCTCATGCCGACTAACGCTGTAATGACTATAGTTGTGAAAAACATAAAGAAAAAAGGAAAAAACTATCCTTTTGCTTGGGATTTAGCCGATCGATTATGTAAAAAAATGGTTTTACTTCCAGAAGTATTTTGGTGTCAAGACGACATCAATCTAGCTCCTTATGGCTATGGTAATACTTTTGTAAGTAATACGTTCCACCAGTATTGCTTGAATTTTGTAAAACTCTAGTATCCTGCTTTTAGACTAAAATGCTTTTGAGCTAGACTTTGGCATATCTCTAGTTCTTTCCTTTATAGATTATTTTTTATTTTTTGGTCAGTATTACCTAATACCTGAAGACCAAAAAAACCGAAAATTGCCCCCACGAAATCCGGAAAATGATCCAATTTCCATGAACGCTGTGTCCGGAGTATCTCACTTTTCATTTGTCGTTTTGGTAATTGAATTGTTCTGGGCAAAATTTTATCTTTTACGAAGTAATGCTTCAACTTTGTCGAGAAGCCAAGGTTTCGATACTACACCTTTGGTTTCTTCTATTTCAGTTTTTAGCTTTTTTAGTTTAACTTTGTCTTTGGGCTGGGTTTTTATCAGTTGATTTGTAAATTTTACAAGGTTTAAGTAATGAGTTTTTCTATCACCTGAAAGTGATTTTTCTCGGTTAATAAACATTTTAAATGCTTGGAGTAACGATTCCAAAGCATCCAATTCATCTAATTCATAATATGATGCCAAAAGAAGTGTTTTAGCGTTTATATTATACCATACATCTTCATAAGTAACTTTATAAAGATGTTCAATGACTTTGCCAAAATTTTTTCTGTAAAATTCTAATCTGGCTAAACTAAACTCTACTGCATTATTTCGGTATTTTTCATCCACATATTTAGCATATTCATAAATGAAGTTTTCAGCCCAAGAGAATTCTTCTACCCTTAATGCGAAAAAAACAATATTTCTATATGTTGTTTGAGAAATTGTTTCATCTTTTGTAAGTAAGTTGTTTTCGATAACTTCTTTGTAAAGTAGAAATGTCTCCTTTTGAAATGATAGATCACCTTTATTTACCCTATTAATGCAATAGCTGATGGCTGTTGAATAAATTTCCCACCTTTCATTTTCTGGAAATTTATGACCAAATACATTAATCTCATTTTTGAGATTTTCGTAATTTTTGACATCATCTCCATACTCGTACGTCAGATACATCAGATAGTAAATTTTTATAGCTGGAATGTCAAAATTGGGAAGTTCTTTTGCCTTTTTTAAAATATAAGGCATATTTCCCAATTCAATGTCCAATTTATACATTTTTTTCCAACTCAGAAGTGTACAGTAAAGCCTTAATTTTTCAGCGATATAAAAATATTCTAACTGGTCCGAAATATCTTTAATATTTAATTCTGTACTGATTTCTATTTTTTCATTCTTTTTTTCATTTTCTGTTTTAAGATTAAAAAGATTTCTTTCTATCAGATACTTGTTGTAATAAAATTCGACTGATTGGTTGATATCGTTAAAGCGAAGTCTTTCCAACTCTCCGATGATTCCATTGTACAATTTTGAAATATTGCGTTTTTTGGCACCTTCTAATTTGAAATTTGCCTGGAGAATTTCGGAAGTATCGTATTCTTTTTGTGCCAAAAAATTTTCTAAAAGATCGAGCAAATCAGAGTTGAGCTTAAGGAATTTTTGGTTGTTATACGGTGTCGAATGATATATCTGAGCCCATATTTCTTTGGGTTGTAAATCATCAACGGTTTCCTTTTTGATAGCAGTTTCTAGGATGGAATAAAATTGGGTAATGTTCTGATTTACATTGAAATATGGAGAATGTACATATTTGCTGAAACTATTCAACTCATAAATGGATAAACACAACAATCCCGAGATAATCTTTCGGTCTTTCATTGATTTGTAATGTATTTTTGTGTAAATATATAAAATTATAATAGGTTTTGAATAGAAAAGTTTAAAATTATAAATGTTGTAGTTTCGGGTCCACTTAGTTTGTAAAGCGACCAACTTGATTTAACGACTATTTTGCGCATTTTACCATTGAATAACTTTGTGATAGAAAATAATATATAAGTTCCTGAAAAATCAAACGCATATTTACTCTAAGTAAAATTCTTTTAAAATTATAAATATATATGAGTTTTGTAATTGTATTAGTGATTTAAATTCATTATTTAAAATATTATGTATATTTTTAATGTGAATGCTTGTTTTTTAGACAAATATAAATAAGGTAACATATATATTTTATAAAAATGCAATTGTTTATTAATTTGAAAATGATTTTAAAAAATAATTTTTAAAAATATATAATAATTTTATGATTATATTTGGAAGTTTGAGTACTATTTATTTACTTTGCACTTGCATTATAACCAAAATAGGAGAGTATCTCCCTAAGATATATCCATGAAGAAGTATAACATATTGATTTTTATTGTTTTGTGTACGGTTTTATCCCCCAAACTGTATGCACAAATTAATGATGGAGAACGTCATTTTGTTTTGATTAAGGGGCAAACTTTGATGGATACCATTGATAGTAATTTTCCAATAGGAGCAGCAATTGCTGAAAATTGTGTTTTTCAACCTGCTCAAAATATAGGTGCGAAAAGAAGAAAAGTCACTATAACTCCACCACAAAGTAATCCAAATTATGTTGGGAAAGCTAAAGCTTCGGTACAATATACAGATGGATTTAAACCTAGATACATTACATGGAACATAACCTACATGGATTCTAAAATAACTACTCAAGACGATTACCTCAGTTTTAATGATAATAGTATTATTAATGTTACACCACTTGTAAATGATGTGAGTTCACATGCAGGACTTCATATTTCTGGTATTGCTCAAACGATAGGTGGAACATCAAGTTTTAACTCTGATTCGATCTTCTTTACACCGGATGCAGATAGTGATTTTGGTTTTGTGCTTTACAGCGCAAAAAATGAACAAGGGGCAACAGCTAATGGTAAGATTTCGTTCGTTAGACTTCAAGATAACTATACCCAGATAGATACATTGAAGTTCACCTTATTGAATACTAGATCTCAGATTATTAATCTTCCAACTGATAATTTAACAGCTTCTTTGCTTCCTACAAAAGGAAGTCTAGATTTTGTCTCAAATTTTGTTGTTAAGTACACTCCTAATCCTGGTCAATCAGGTGGTGACAGTTTTCGACTTAGCAATGGAGTAGGAGGTAGTAGGTTAGTGATCATTGAACTTATCAATAAGCTGCAGAATACTTCAAGTATAAGAGATGACCATTTTTATACCCCTAAAAATACAGCGATAACTTTCGATGTTTTAGCTAATGATTTGGCAAAACATTTTCCTATATCTAATGTGTCTCTAGGCCTTGTCCGAGATACGTTAGGGATTATGACTTATACACCTCCGGCAGGGTTTTCTGGTGTGAAAAATTTTACCTATACTGTAAATTATGGTTCTTGGCAAGCTACTGGCAAAATTATCATATTTATAGGTAATTTTCAACCTATGACAGCTGATGATTATACATTCAAAACACTTAAAAACGATCCATTAGTTGTTACCTATGATGTCCCTGTTGATGGTTACCAATTTAATATACTCAATCAGCCTCAGTTTGGAACGGTTGAGATTTTTTCCAATACTAATGTAACTGAAGGTTGTAACACATTTTATTCCAAATCAACTATGATTTATACTCCTGATCAACAGTATTATGGGAGTGACTCTTTTGATATAGAATACTGCGTGATTAACAATCCATGTGTAACATATAAAATTTACATAGATGTAATCGATGGGGATATAGATACTTTATGCCATTGTAATGGAACGGACTGTGTTTGGTCAGGTGATATGAATGGAGACGGTAGAGTTTCTGTGACGGATCTTCTTGCTTTGGGACGTTTTATGGGTTTAAGTGGAGATGCAAGAGAAGATATTAGTTATAGTTTCAGATCAGGACAAAATGCAAGTGATTGGGTCTATACACAACCCAATGGTCTAAATATAAAACATATAGATGCTAATGGTGATGGTTTGATTTCTGATGCTGATACATTAGCCATTCATGACTATTATGCTGATATTCATCATCTGGTGCCAGAAGAAATTTTAGCTATTAAAGATTACGCGTTTAACTTGATACCTAATGCTACTGAAGTAGATTCAGGTGATCTTTTGATTATTGACATATCTTTAGGAAACAATTCTAATCCTGTAAGAGATCTATTTGGTTTAGCTTTTGGTTTGAATATCAATCCTGGGGTGATTGATAGTAGCAGCTTAAATGTAGAATATTTTAAAAACTCTTGGTTTGCTCGAGGTAGTGGGACTTTAGAAATAACCAAACAGCCCAAGGACGGAGTGATTCATACAGCATTTACCAAAACAAATACTATTGTAGAAGATGAAGCTGAGGGTTTCAAACCTCCGGGATCAAGTGGATTCGGTAAAATTGGACAAATTTCATTCATTGTTGAAGACGAAGCAGAAGGTTTCAAATCATCTGACAATTATAAATCTAGAAGGATTGCCACATCGGGCATCCAAATTGAAGACATAGATGGAAATAAATTTAGCATCCCTGATACTTATTTTGATTTTAGAGTTAATACTAAAAAGTCTGATCCGATTCCTACTGAAGATAAACTTATTGTCTATCCAAACCCAGTTAATCAAGAGTTGATTATACATTTCAATGGAAGAAATATCATCAAATCATGTATTATCACTGATCAATTAGGCAATGTGATCATCAGTGAGCCAGAGCTGAATCAACAATCTTTGATAGTAAATACATCAAATTATCCTGAAGGTATTTATTTTGCAAGAGTGTTGACGTCACAAGGTGTCATTACTAAAAAGATCATTGTTTTACATTCAAAATAAAACACATTAATAGTAAATATAAAAAAGCAGGTAGATTGAGAGATCTCCTGCTTTTTTATTTTTATCGATATAGTTTAAATGTTATCTCACATTACTACAAATATTTTACAAAACTTATTATTTCTCCAGTTGGCTTTATCTCTATTTCTCTGTAGCCTATTTCGTCAAAAATAGGAGTAAATACCTTTTGGTTGGGATCTATCTGAACGTAAGTAGAGGGTGTGATACTTATGGTTGCATTTTTGTATTGGATAGTACGATCTGTGTGAAAATGGCCAGTAAATATATAAAACTGCTTTTCTGAGTATTTTTTAAGGAGAGATTTGAATTTTTCTATTTCTTTGAATTGATATTTGGGTTCCATGGCTACCACATCACAAACCAAAGGTGGGTGATGCATAAAAATTAAAAGATTTTCTACTGAGTTTTCACACAAAATTTCAAGAAAATTCCATTGTTCAGTACCTAATTTACCTGATGAACTATCTAAGAAAATGGCTTTGTAATTTTCTATCGAATGCGTATAATATAAATGATCGTTTTTAATGGAGTTATCCATTTGTAAAATTTTTGCTAGCATTAAAGAGTTGTCATGATTACCACTTATGGGTAACACTGGAATTTTAATATCCTTTAATTGATGATAGATCCATTGATAAATTTTTTCATCTCCTTCAGTATTACATAGGTCTCCACCAAGGATAATCAGATCGTATTCTTGAGTGGATACTTTATCCAATATTGCTTTAAAATGTTGCCTAGTATCTAGATTTAAAGGGAATTCGCCTTCTTTTTCAATGTGAAGGTCAGTTATGAAAGCTATCTTCATGTTTTAGCAATCATTAGGTTTTTAGTTAATTTTAAAATCTACTCTTAGGCCTATATTTCTAGGGGCTTCGATCAAAGCTGGTCTTAAAGTATATTCACTATTAAAAATATTGTTAACTAAAAAAGAGAATTTTAATTTCCACGTTTCATATGAAATTCGGGTATCCAATAGATGGTAGCCCTTATTGTTTGCATCTCTGTAACCACCAATACCGAAAACATCAGGAAACTCTGGTACTATAGGTATCACATAAAATGGTTCTTCAAATGCCCTATCAATATTTACAAAATGACTGGCGTATTGATGAGATATTCCCCATTTAAACTTTCCAAAGGTAGCTTCTATATCCATTTTGAATTGATGATTTGATCTATATTTCAGTATGTTGGTATTGTTTTGATGTTCTGAAATGCTGGTTTTAATTTGGGGGGATTTATCAAAGTTTTTATAAATCGGATTGATATAGGTATATCCTCCGAAAATATTTAATGGTACTCGTCCTATTTTTAGTTGTCCGCTGATCCCAATTTCATAACCTGCAATTTGTACTTCCCCAACATTTAGAGGTTTAAATCCAATTCTGGGAAGACCTAGAAATGTGAATTCGATCATATCATTATATTCGGAAATAAATCCTGCTACATCTATAAATCCTTTAAATGCTCCAAGCGAAAAACCTTGTTTATAACCGATTTCACTAGACCAGCCGGTTTCGGGTTTGAGTGTAGGGTTTGAAAAAATAGAAAATATCCCAAAGGTTGTAGTGACAAATCTTTCTGTTAAAGTAGGGTAGCGGTACCCTTGACCAAAAGATGCTCTTAGTGATGAGTATTCATGTATCTGGTAATTGGCTGAAAGTCTTCCAATTAGCTGTCCGTCTTGTGCTATCCCATTGGGGATGGTATCTTTATCAAATATTTCTGGACTTTGATGTTTTACAAATTCATACCTTAAACCACCTGAAAGAGTAAGTTTATTGCCTATAGTCTTATCTAATTGTAGGTATGCAGCATGATTCTGCCCCTTGAAAATAGTATCACCTAATATTTGTGAGTTGGTGACGCTCCAAGCACCTACCAAACCACTGGTAACTATCAAATCGATGGACTCGAAGTTTTTTTGAAATTGATATTCAATGTATTGATTGGTTGAATTATTGGATTGATTGGTATCATTGTTGTTTTTGATCCATGTGGTTCTCGTCATAAATTTATGTTTATTATTGTATTTATCGAAATATGTAACCGAAGGATCCAAATAAATACGCTGCGAAGATCTTTCAGATACTGTACCTGCAAATGGCTGAAACGCTCCATTTTTACCATTTTTCCATAGGAAAAAACTACTACTTGAGCCAACGTTTAAAAGTGTTCCTAGTTGGATCGTTAATTTATCTGTTATTCTATATCTAAGTTGAATGTTTCCTCTCCCTCTACTTTCATTGGTAAATTGATTATGGCCTTCTAATTTGTTGTAGAAAGCACTGCCTATGAAGTCAAGTTTACCAAATTTTTGTTTATGTACAAAAGAAATGTTCGTTTCATATCTAGAAGTATCTCCCCACCACTTTTTATTTACATCTTTAGGAGAGAGGAAAAGTGTACCCCCAACCGCAAGTCTTGTCTCTGGTTCAGATTTTGCATAAGAAGATCTGTAGTTGATGATTCCATTTAAGGCAGCGGAGCCATAAAGGGTGGACGCAGCACCCTTTAATATTTCTATTTGGGATAGGTTTTCTATAGGGATATCATTCCAATTTGGAAATCCTGCGTCTGGTTGGAGAGCGGGTATATCATCGATTAACAACATCACTCTGCTTCCTGCCCCATACGAGTAACCTGAACCTCCACGTATATTGGCCTGTCCATCCAAGATTTGGACACCTGGCACCTTATTTAAAATATCATCAGCTCCTGTAGCGTTTACACTCCTTAGTAAATCAACTTTTAGGATATCAACTGATACAGTAGCTTTGGTAACATTTTGTTCATATTTTGAGCCCGTAACAGTCACTACATTCAGTTCGGTGATAGTTTCTTTAAGGTATATTACATCTGGCACATCATTAACATGGTTTATATTTAATGTTAAGCTTTCGTATCCAACGTAGGATATCATTAACTTTTTGGGTAATTTATTTAACGAAATAGTAAAAAAGCCATATTCATCTGTAATATAACCTTCATCTTGATCTTGAATATTTACTCCCAATAAAGGTAGATTTCCGTCTGTACTCTTTATGGCAACCTTTTTTGTCTGAGATAAAGCTACCATACTAAATAATGTTAAAATACTAATCATAAAAAACTTTTTCATCTTTTCTATTTTGATGGATAAAGTTAATGCTTTTTTGTATTGGCAATTATTATTTTATTAAAATATAGATAAGAAAGTGTAATAGTCATAAAATAATGACTATCATATGCTTAGATTTGAATAATAATCTAATAATTTTTTGTGATATTCAGTCAAAGGTCAGAGTGATAAAATTTTTCAATATACTATAATAGATTGGCTAAAGTCCTAAGCAGACTACTTTATTTGGGTATAAAATAAATATATTAGCTTCTACTTATTCTTTTAAAAAAGTGTGAAGTTGTAAACGGGAAAAGGAATAACTACTTATTCTTCTTCATCACTTTGGAAAATAATCGGAGTGATCATAGGGAGGTCTATCCATTTGCCTTCTTCAGCATTTACACTAAAAAACCCCATAACACCTCCTGATGCTTTAGCCACGTGATCCGCAAAACTGATTAAACCTTTATATAGTTTTGAGCCTGTAGCTGGTTCTAGTTTTGCTAAAATGGGGTTTAATCCCGATAGTCTTTCAGCAATTTGGTTGGACCTTTCTGTTACATTAGATGGTAAATTATCCATATAATATTGGGTTTTTGCTAAAAATTGTTCTTCAGCATGTTCATAAAAAGATTTCATTTCTCCTTTTAATTTGTAACTACGTATGTGAGTCACTTTTTCGGCCCATTCAAGTTCTTCCTTTTCAAAATTACCATCAGCTCCAGCAATCAGTACGGTTATCAATGCTAACGCATCTGACAATTCTGATTTTTCGTTCTCATTCAATGGTTTAAAGTATTCAGACATTTGGTTTCATTTTAATAATTGCTGCAAAGATAAAAAATAGTTTTCGATTTGGCAATTTTGAAAACCTAGAATTGGAAAAATATAAGAATTTAAACCATTATTAATGATAATTCGACATTTCAAGTTTTATGATTTGGTAAAGTTCATTTACCCAAGGACTTTGACTATAAGTATGTAACTCCTTAACTCTTAAATCATATGGACTCATTATTACTTTAATATTTTCTTTCCCTATTAATGATGAAATGTAAAAGAGCTCTTCGATGGCTTCATCACCAATAGCGACACATCCTACAGATGATTCCTTTCCATGCAAAAAGATATCATTTCCTAGATTTGTTCTGCCTTCTACTTCTGCTTGTGCCATGTCGAAGGAATTTGGATAGTTGATTTTCATCGAAAGATAAAAAAGACTATTTGGGTTTAAATATTCTATCCGGTAGATACCTTCGGGCACCTGTCGATCTCCTTCATTTAATTTTGGGCCTTGCACACCACTAGCTGCAAGTATTGGATAAGTTTTGATTTTTTTAATTAATGTGGTGTCTTTAAACCAAAGTTCTACAAGTTTTTCATTCTTTAGTACTATAAGCGTAATTTGATGTGGGCGAGTCTTAAAGCCACTATTTTTACAGTATTGATTGATAACTGAATCATATTTTGGACTCAACTGCTTTTGAATATCTTCAATACTTTTTTTTGTACTAAATTGCATATATACCCAACTATAAATTTTGCTTTTATTTGGTATAAGGATAAAAGCTAAAGCAAATAAAAATACTAAAAGTAACTTTTTTTTCAATTCTCTAGGTCACTTAACATATCTGATAATGGATCGCCAAATTCTAAACTATTTTCCAAAATATTTTTGCCTAATACATCTGATTCTGCAAGACCAAATATAACTAATTCCATAAGGTGAGTAATTTCATCATCATGTTTCATGTATGTTTCAGCTATTTTTCTTAGACCTGCTACCTGTTCTAGCTTTTTATTAAAAATATTTTCCATATCATCGTTAAGTAACTCTAGCATATTGCCTCCTGAGAAATATGCTTTGATCGTGCCGTATTCATCTTTGAGTTCTCTCTTTAATTTTTGATTTGGATTTGGGAACTGTTCAAGAAAAAGAGTTTTTATCGATTTGAATATCAAATGCAAGGCTACATTATAAGGTCCTTCTTGTTCTCCTTCGTAAACTAGTTCAACTTTTCCTGTAATAGCAGGAATTACTCCCCAGAAATCTGTGATTCTAGTAGTTGTAGTCTCTTCACCGTTGAGCAACATCCTTCTTTCGGCCGTACTGTATAAGTTTTCTAAAGAAGAAATACTAAGTCTGGCTGAGACTCCGCTTTTTATATCTACATATTCGCTTTCTCGAGCATTAAAATTGATCAGTTCTATTAGTTTGCGGTGCAAGTATGGAACATTAATTTTAGAGAAAAGATCTTTTGAAATTTTTGCTTCGTGTGCCGTTATCGACATAGATGTTTCGACACTTCTAGGATAATGTGTGAGTATTTGACTTTCAATCCTATCTTTTAAAGGTGTAATAATACTACCTCTATTGGTATAATCTTCAGGGTTTGCTGTAAAAACAAAACTTACATCTAGTGGTAATCTCACTTTAAACCCTCGAATCTGTAGATCTCCTTCTTGTAAAATGTTAAATAATGAGACCTGTATTCTGGCTTGTAAATCAGGCAATTCATTGATCACAAATATAGATCGATGTGATCTTGGGATGAGTCCAAAGTGAATTACTCTTTCGTCGGAATAGGGTAATTTGAGATTGGCTGCTTTGATAGGATCTACATCTCCAATTAAATCAGAAATGCTTACATCTGGTGTTGCAAGTTTTTCCACATATCTTTCTGACCTGTGCACCCAAGATATGGGTGTTTCGTCGGCTTTAGCTATAACTATATCAACGCCAAATTTTGAAATGGGTTGCAATGGATCATCATTAAGTTCCGAGCCAGTAATAATTGGCACATATTCATCCAATAAGTAAATCATCATTCTAGCAATCTTCGTTTTTGCTTGACCTCTTAACCCTAGTAACAAGATATTATGTCCTGAAAGTATAGCGCGTTCTACGTCAGGTAACACAGTATCATCGTATCCCATTATCCCTTCAAACAATTTTTCCTTGCTCTTAAGTTTAGCAATTAAATTATCTCTCATTTCTTTTTTGATCGATTTAGGAAGATAACCTGATTTTTTTAATTGTCCTAAGTTTGTAATTTCTAATGGATTCTGTTTCATTTAATTTTTTGAAGGGGTTGATCTTGATATTATCCTACAAACACAAATTAGATGAGATAGTTTAGGAGAAAGAATATTACCAAATATATCCATAAACCATCCAAGAAATGCCAATATATGTTAAGAATTTTTAACGTTCGGCTTTTGTCAGGGTCAGTAAAATAAACTAAAACGGTGACAGGATCTTTCATCCTCTTGTGGGCTTCGTAAATAAAATAACCTAAAAACGGTATCCCAGCTACAAGATGAAGAAAATGCAAACCAGAGATAAGGTACATATAGGAAGACATGGTAGATGAGGTCAGGCTTTGATTCATTTGTTGCATCTCATTCCAGGCAAATATTTGCATAACTAAAAAAATAAGAGTTAAACCCAATGTAAACCATAAGCTTAATTTAAATTTATAGGTATTATCAGCTAAATACATTTTTTTTGCGTAAATCAAAGTTACACTGGATGCAACTATCCATAAACTATTGAAATAGAACAGTTGGGGAACCCTGATAGGGGAGCCACCATGTTCAAATCTTGTGTAAAGATATGAACCAGTGAAACCTAAAAATAGTGCAGTAATTCCAGCAATGATAAGAGCAATAATGATATATTGTGGGTGCACTAAATAATTTCTATGGGTGATCATTTTCCATTTTTTTTTATGGAAACCACTGAAACATTATTTTGTTGAAAAAATTAAGGGCAAAAAGTAAGAAAATAACTTTTATCTTTTTAAAGTCAATGAATAATCTACAAAATTCGATGGATTACCTTATATGTTTGAAAAACTGACGGTCGGTCAAACTTTTCAAAAAAGCTTCTAAATCCTCCTTTTCCTGATTTGAAAATAAGATGGGCTTTACTAGGGTAGAATCCATATTGATAGGATGATTTACAAATTTACTTGGGTCGCTATAGTATTCTATTACTTCTTTTAAATTTTTAAAGCTACCATCATGCATGTAAGGTCCTGTAACAGCAACGTTTCTAAGACCCGGCACTTTAAAAGTACCCAAGTCTTTTGGATTTTTGGTTACTTCATATCTACCTTTATCTTTATATTTAATTTCATCATAAAGTCCTATATTTTTAAACTCATCTCCAGTAAAATCTGGGCTAAAGTGGCAATCAAAACATTTGGCTTTATCACTCATGAAAATTTCTCTTCCTCTTATGGCAGATGGGGACATCTGATTTGGTTTATTGGCCATCCAAGCATCAAATTCAGTATCGGCAGTTTCTAAAGATTCTTCAAAAGATGCTATAGCATCAGCTAAATTAATAGGAGTTGGGTCTTCATTATACACTTGGAAAAATGCTTTCTTATAATATGTATTTCTCTTTAGTCTTTCTACTGCTTCGCCATATGAGAGATCCATTTCAAGTGGGTCTTCTATTGGAAAATGGATCTGATCTCTGAGTGATTTTGCTCTTCCATCATAAAAGAACTCACTTCTTGATGCCATATTCATTACAGAAGGCGCATTTCGTCTTCCGATTCTTCCTAAAATACCCGGACTTATGGCTACTGTATCTGCAAAGGCAAAATCAGGTTTGTGGCAACTAGCGCAACTCAGTGTACTGTCTTTTGACAATATTGGGTCAAAAAATAATCGTTCACCTAATTTTACTTGAGTCATGGTTTCGGGATCTGTCATAGATAACAGAAAGACCCATAAGCTTACAAAAAGAAAGAAAACTTTTTTAATCATACTTTAAAATAACCATATTTGCCACAAAGATAAGTAATATCTATGTAATGAATAAGTAACTTTAGTCACCTTTAACATGGATTTAAGTATCTTATTAAAACTTTCACTTCTTCTGTTGGTTTTTTATGTGTTGTTTCTTTTGGAACTTTACAATCCAGTCTAATACAAAAACTTTTAATGATTGATAATTGTGCAATAAATTGATAGTCAGTTTTATATGTTTTTAAATATCCTTAGGTTTGGATATAAGTTTCAAGTCCAACTTGTTAAGTTGTAAATATTTTTTAATTTTGCTAAAATTTTCAAAAATGTCAGAAAATAGTGTTGAACGAATCCAATGTATTATCATTGGTTCAGGGCCTGCCGGATACACCGCGGCCATATATGCGTCTAGAGCCAATCTTAAACCCATACTTTATACGGGTAAAGAACCAGGAGGACAATTGACCATTACAAATGATGTAGAAAATTACCCTGGATACCCCGATGGAATCATGGGGCCACAAATGATGGAAGATTTCAAAAATCAAGCACTCCGATTTGGGACAGACATTAGATATGAATTAATAGACAAGGTAGATTTTACTGGTCCAGTACATAAAATATGGTCAGAAACAGGACATGAAATCCATGCTGATGCTGTAATTATTGCTACAGGTGCAAGTGCCAAGTGGTTGGGATTAGAGTCGGAACAAAGACTTATGAATCATGGAGTTTCTGCTTGTGCCGTCTGTGATGGGTTCTTTTTTAGAGGTCAAGAAGTAGCCATAGTAGGAGCAGGAGATACGGCCGCGGAAGAAGCCACTTACTTAGCTAAGATGTGTAAAAAAGTACATTTATTAGTCCGAAGGGACGAAATGCGAGCTTCTAAAATTATGCAAGAGAGAGTATTTAATACCGCAAACTTAGAAGTTCATTGGAATACAGAAACTGAAGAAATTTTAGGAGAAGACAGCGTCAATGGAGTCAGGATAGCTAATAATGTTACTGGTGAAAAAACTGTACTTCCCGTGACCGGATTTTTTGTAGCCATTGGTCATAAGCCTAATACTGATATTTTTGAAGGTTGGCTAGATATGGATGCTAACAAATATTTGAGAGCTGTCCCGGGGCGCACCTTTACAAATGTAGAAGGAGTCTTCGTCAGTGGTGATGCTCAGGATCATATATACAGACAGGCAGTTACAGCTGCGGGTAGTGGTTGTATGGCTGCACTAGATGCTGAAAGATATCTTTCGGATAAAGGAATTATTTAAACTCATTTCTAATATAAAAACAAAATAAGAATGTCCACAAGTAGATTCAGGCCAGGAGTATTATTCGGAGATGAAGTAACTGAGTTGCTTCATTACGCCAATGAAAACGATTTTGCCATTCCAGCGGTGAATGTTATCGGTACCAACTCTGTAAATGCTGCCTTAGAGACGGCCAAAGCTGTGAATTCTCCCATCATTATTCAATTTAGCAATGGAGGAGCTGCTTTTTATGCTGGAAAAAGCTTAAGTAATGATGGTCAAAGGTCCGCCATTTTAGGTGGTATCTCTGGCGCAATGCATGTGCACAACATAGCTGAAGCCTACGGTGTACCTGTGATACTGCATACAGATCATTGTGCTAAAAATTTACTTCCGTGGGTGGATGGATTACTGGATGCTTCTGAAAAGCACTATGAAAAGTATGGTCATCCTTTGTACTCTAGTCATATGCTAGATCTTTCAGAAGAACCACTGCATGAAAATATTGAAATATGCGCAAACTATCTGGCTAGGATGCATGAAATGGGTATGACCCTTGAAATAGAACTGGGAGTTACTGGTGGAGAAGAAGATGGAGTAGATAATTCAGACGTGGATAGTAGCAAGTTATATACTCAACCAGAAGAAGTTGCTTATTCTTATGAAGAACTCATGAAAATTAGTAATAAATTTACGATTGCAGCAGCATTTGGAAATGTACACGGTGTATATAAACCAGGTAATGTAAAACTTCAACCGATTATATTAAAAAATAGTCAGGAATATATCCAGAAGAAATTTGGAACCGGTCCTAATCCTGTAAATTTCGTATTCCATGGAGGATCAGGAAGCAGTAGAGAAGAAATCAGAGAAGCCATTCACTATGGAGCTGTAAAAATGAATATAGATACCGATATGCAATGGGCTTATTGGGAAGGAGTTAGAGACTTTTACGAAAGTAAAAAAGCATACCTAC
Organism: Aureispira sp. CCB-QB1; assembly: GCA_945870185.1. Taxonomy (GTDB): domain Bacteria; phylum Bacteroidota; class Bacteroidia; order Chitinophagales; family Saprospiraceae; genus OLB9. The sequence continues at coordinate 24,658 of CAMBRK010000010.1, forward strand.
AAGCTCAAATCGGAAATCCTGAAGGTGCTGATAAACCTAATAAAAAGTTTTATGACCCGAGAGTTTGGTTAAGAAGTGGTGAGACTACATTTGTTAATAGAATGAAATTAGCTTTTGAAGACTTGAACTGCATCAGTAGAAATGTTTGATCATTTTTTTTAATCATAAGTTAAACCTGAATTATGCATTGGAACTTCATTGTGAGAGCGTAAATCGCAAAAAAATCAGCCATTTAGATTCGAAAAGCGTAGCACCGCTACGGTTACAGAAGATAGATGGGCGAAACTTCTGATTTACAGCGATTTAGGTTCGTAATAGATTTTCTAATGCATAATCCAGGTTAAAAGAGCGGTAAGACTTCAAGACTGTTCCACTTTTTTTTTAAAATCATACTCTAAGCATTTCTAATGAGTTCTTAATTTTTTCTATTCTTTAATTGTTTACCTTTGTGCTGTTTTAAAAATATAGAAAAAATGCAAAAGTGGTTTTTTATAGTTTTTGTAACGGTACAACTTTCAGTAAACGCTCAAAGCTATGCTCTCAAAGCCAATATAGTAAACGAAGATCAGCAGCCTTTATATGGTGTTATGTTAATGATAGGAGACGAAGTGTTTTTTTCTGATCTCCAAGGACAAGTGAAATTTACTTCAAACCAAAAAAATATCCAATTTAGCCTTCAATATTTGGGTATGAAAGATACAACTATTTCCACAGTGCTCCAGCAGTTTGATACCCATCTAGGTATCATTATTATGGAGGAAAGTAGGACCATCATGAAAGAAGTCAATATAAGTTCATCACAAATGACTTATAGAGGGAATATTCAAGGAACCAATTATTACGTCAGTCCATTGGTAATTAAAAAGATGCAACCTATTTCCACGGAAGAAGTACTCAAAACGCTTCCAGGTGTCAATGTACTCGGAGATATGGGACTTGGCAATAGAATCAATGTCAGTATCAGAGGATCATGGGGAAGGCGATCTGAAAAAGTACTCATGCTCGAAGATGGATCACCTATTTCGCCAGCTCCATATATTGGTCCCGGAATCTATTACAATCCTATCAGCGAGCGAGTATCTGGTATAGAAGTATATACAGGAGCAGATGTACTACGTTATGGTACTAACAACATGTTTGGAATCATCAATTATCTTACTCCTAAACCATCACAAAAACCTACGATCAAGGCCAAAGTAACTACAGGTCAAAGAGGTCTGTTTGCAGGTTTGCTTTCCTATAGTGGTACTTGGAATAAAGTGGGTACTCATATAGAAGCTATTTATAAAAAGTTCGATGGATTCACACAATTTTCTTCTATTGAAATGCTCAATTTCAATGCTAAGATATTTGCAGAACTCAGTCATAACCAATCCATTTTTTTTAAAATTAATAGTCAGTTTGAAGATAATAATGCTACCTTGAGTTCCATTACGCCATTTACCTTCAGAATTGATCCTACACTCAATCCATTCGATGCTGACCGATTTACGATGCATAGATATGGATTGGATTTGATACATAAATGGACACCAACAAAGTCCACTTCATTGAATACTAGGATTTTTGCTTCTGATTTTGCCAGAGATTGGTATAGGCAAAATAACATAGTCATCCCTGCATCTCAGGTTAGATCTTATGTAGGTGAAAAAATTTTTTCAGAAAAGTATAGATATCTTGAAGGTAAAGAATTTTCAGAAGAGGATTTTGTGCGTGTAGGTAGTCTCAATAGTAAAAAAAGAGAGTCTAGTACAAATAGTAGATGGCATTATACCGTTATAGCTGCAGATCAGACCTTTACGAATAGTCTATTTGGTGATCAATGGAGTAATAATGTAGAAGCCCAAATCAAATACCATAGAGAAACTTATCAAGATATGATTATTGCTGCTGACTCGTCTCGATGGGCTCGCACAGGTCGTTTTACCACTGATCTGGACTATGTCTTACATGCTATATCAGGATATGTAAGAAATCATTTTATCTATAGAAATCTGCATGTCACACCCATCTTGAGGTGGGAACAAGTGTGGATGGATAGACAAGATAGATTGGCTCTAGCCAATAATCCCAATACTATTACTGATAAAGATAATGTAAGGACCAATAGTTTTAATATCCTACAGCCAGGTATTACGTTTGCTTTACAACACAACAATCACAAATGGTTCGGAAGTGTGTATAGAGGATATATCGCGCCATCGAAATATTTTGCATTTTTGGTCGAAAGAGATGGTATATTGGTACAACCATTGAGTACGGAGTTACTTAGTAATGTTAAACCAGAAATTTCTATTAATTCTGAATTGGGTGTAAGAGGAGAGTGGTTTAAAGGCCAACTATCAGGACAAATAGCAGTATTTAACAATAGAATTAGTAACTTTTATCTTGCAGGTTGGAATGAGTTTTTTGATAAGCTAGGTGTCATTAATGTTCAAGGTGCAGAACTCTCACTCAAATGGGACATCATTAAGCATCACGAAAATCACAAATTAAGTCTACAACCCAATTTTACATTACTGCGGTCCAGAGTTATATCTGGCGAGTTACACGATCGACATTTGTTTACCCAAATCCGACATACTGACCTCACGCGACAAGAACTGCTTGATAAAGCTACTGCAAACCCTAATGGATATACCTTTTATACAAAAAATGCTGATGGACAAGAAATGATATTTAATCCTTTAGTATCTTCTGATTTAAATAAAGTTACTAAAACGGTATATAAATATGGTAACCAAGGAATCACTGACGGGCAATCCCCTTATGCGCCTGCATTATCATATAATATCAATTTGAATTATGGATATAAAAAATGGAATGTAGGTTTGTCATACAATTATGTAGGAGATCAATATGCAGAATTCGCTAATTTTGAAAATGTTTCAGGAGATGGTGGACTAGGCAGAATAGAAGCCTTCAGTACCTACGATCTCAATTTAGGAGTGGATTTTAGCATTAAGAAAGTAAGCTGTCATTTTTTTGTTGCTGGGAAAAATCTAGGAGATGATATCGTTACTGGTTCTAGACTCAATCGTGGCCAATCAGGTATTATGCCTATCGGTTTCAGACAGATAAATTCAGGGATTACTTTTGAATTTTGATCTTTTAATGATTCAAATCATATTGTTAAACTAAATTTTGTCTTACTTTTGCAGCATGAACCCAAGAATATATGCTATATTATTAACCATTCTGATGACTTTGCCAGTCTTCAGTAAGGTTGTAGTATATTTCAATTGGAAAATCAATCAAGACTATATTTCAAAAAATTTATGTGTCAATAAAGACAAACCTGTACTTAAATGTAAAGGAAAATGTCAATTGATGATGAAAATGAAAGAAACTGAACCTGTAAAAGAAACACCATTACGTACATATCTGAAGGACGTATTGTTAAGTCCTTTCGTATTGTCGAATCATCAAATGTACTATGCCTTGGATGATTCAAATATGATTTACACTACTGTTTTACTTCATCATTTTAACAAATTTCATAGCCTTCTATCTGACAAACGTCTGGATAATCCACCAGATACGATCTCTTAACTTCCTTCTTTTTATAAATAAACATACTGCAACAGGAATGAATTTGTTCTTGAAGTTTTATGTTGTTTTTTTTAAATAATATATTTTTTAGATGACTCGAGTATATAAGTGTCTTATACTTGGTCTCTTAATATTTATATCAAAGGAAAGTCAGGCTTGCGATGTTTGTGGTTGTGCTGTAAATGGTATGCAATTTGGTATTATCCCACAGTTTAAAAAACATTTTGCAGGTGTTAAGGGCACTTACAGAAGTTTTACATCAACACATCATCCATTGTTTTCTCATGAAAAGCAAAGTACAAGCCATGAAAGCTTTACGACTATAGATATTTGGAGCCGTTGGTTAATCAATGACCGTATTCAGATTTTTACCTTGTTTCCACTACATCATATAGAAAAGCAAGAAGATGCTGTTATTTCAAGAAATTCAGGTATTGGAGATATCAGTATGACTGTTTTGTATTCTATCTTAGACAATAAAAAGAATGCATCAGGTAATTTTATTCATCAGCTGCAAATAGGTGGAGGCATCAAACTTCCAACCGGTCACAATGATAAGATCGTAGCAAATGATGATTGGGTTCCAGGTTTTCAATTAGGTACAGGAACATTGGATTTTACAGCCAATATTAATTACATTATCAGGTACAAAAAATCAGGTGTCATGAGTGAGTTGGGATACCGTTGGAACCAACTTAACAAAAAACATAATTTTGAGTTTGGTGATAGATTGTCTTCTTCACTCAAATATTTTTATGTTTTTAACTGGAAAGGCAAAACTTGGATGCCATCTGCGGGATTAACCCATGATTTTGCAAGTCAAGATTTTCATGAAGGAGATTCGCTGCTTCTTTCTGGTGGCAATGCTCTTTTTGGTCATGTTGGTTTGGATTTTTTTAGTCCTTTAGTAAATGGTGGTTTCTTTGTTCAGCCAGCTGTTTATAACAACGTCGCTTCTGGCAACTTAGTACCACACACCCGATATGGGGCTCATATCAATTTGTTTTTTTAATCATAATTCTTTAAAATTTTAAACAAAATTAAAAAATGAAATCATTAAATATATTTTTATTAATTGTGCTTATCTCAAGTTTGGTTATTACTTCATGTAAAAAAGATGAAGTTGCTTCTTTACAAAAAGGTTCTGTTTCCATTGAGTTTGATCATGTGTGGGGCAGTAATGAAGGTGAATTTTCATTAAATAAAGAACTTACCCATCCGATGCTCGGAGAAAAAATGACATTTAGTTTATTTCAATACTATGTTTCTAATGTTAGGTTGAAAAAAGCAGATGGAACTTGGTGGACTATGCCTGAAAGTTACTTTATTGTAGATGCTGCAACTGATGAAGGGAAAGTGATCACCATACCAGATGTACCAGGTGGAGAGTACACTGATGTTGAATTGATGTATGGAGTAGATAGCTTGCGTAGTACTTCAGGTGCCCAAACGGGCGCATTATCTCCATCAAACGGTATGTTTTGGAGTTGGAACTCAGGTTATATCATGGTGAAAGCAGAAGGCACTGCACCTACATCTTCTGATGGAACGTTTGTTTTTCATTTAGGTGGATTCAAAGGTGATAATAAGGTACAAACTATAAAGACATATGCATTTGGTAGCAAACTGGTTGTAGATGGTACGAGAGAGGCAGAAGTACATATGATTGCAAATCCAGCAAGATTGTGGCACGGAGCACAAAAATTATCAGAAAAATCAAAACAAACAATGCCTGGAGCATTGGCAAAATCAATGTCTACTAATTTTTATGATGTGATTAGATTTGATCATATACATAATTAATCATCAATATTACAAATGTGTAAATGTCCACTCGGTAATTTGCATATTTAATATATAACGCATTGTAAATCAGTTTATAAAATCTGGATTATGAGTTAGGTTGTAACAGTAGTTATGCTAACTCATAATCTAGATAATATCCAATATTTTGTTATCTCAAACCAAAGTATCATGGCAAGATTAATATTTTTGAAACTTGCAGGTCTCCTTTTAGTTTCATTTTTTTTAGGATCATGTACAGATCATCAAAGTAACTCATCTTTTGCATTGAGTTACCCTGATTATTTTCCTGATCCGATTTATCAATCCACTCGAAACCCCATAACTAAAGAAGGTTTTGAATTAGGTAGGGCTTTATTTCACGACCCTATATTGTCAACTGACAGCACTATTAGTTGTGAGTCTTGTCATGCTCAAGGACATGCATTTGCAGATCATAATGTTGCATTGAGTGAAGGCATTGCAGGTAGAAGAGGTGTCAGAAATAGTCCAGCTATTTTTAATGCAGCTTGGCAACCCCATTTTATGTGGGATGGAGGTATCAATCATATTGAAGTCATGCCTGTTGCGCCTATAACTAATGATGTGGAAATGGGCGAAACTATGAATAATGTAGTGAAAAAACTGAATAGAAACCAAGCGTATAAACGAAGATTTAAGCAAGTATTTAATGTCGATGTTATAGACGACCAGAAATTGTTATTTGCTTTAGCTCAGTATATGTCTATGTTAGTTTCTGCAACTTCAAAATATGATCAGGTAAGACAAAACAAAGCAATTTTTACAGACATTGAACAACAAGGATATGAAGTTTTTGTGCAAAAGTGTTCATCTTGCCACAAAGAACCGCTCTTTACTGACTATACTTTTCGCAACACTGGATTACCGGCCAAACCTGATGAAACGGGAAGGCATCATGTAACTTTAGAAGCAGAGGATATGCACAAATTCAGGATGCCGTCGCTCAGAAACGTAGCGTTGACGTATCCTTATATGCATGATGGAAGATTCAAAACTCTAAGAGAAGTTTTAAACCATTATTCAGATAATATGCAGGACTATTCCAATCTGGACCCATTATTTAAATTAGATAATGGTAAATTAGGTATACCTTTATCAGAGAATGAAAAAACTGCTTTAGAATCCTTTTTAAGAACACTTTCAGACTATTCATTTACATCTAATCCAATTTTTTCAGAATGAATCCATTAATTTTAATCGTAGCTACGTTTACAATTTTTGTTCTAGGGTCATGTAATAAACAAACGCAATCCATAGAACATGAGACAACTATAGAAATTATACAGCCTTTTGAAAATCAAACTTTCACCCAAAATGATACTATTCAAATAGAAGCTTTTATTCAATCTAATGTGAGTATGCATGGGTATGAAGTTTTGATCCAGAAAGGGGGCGAAACTAAATCCTTAAAGTCTCGGCATACACACAATAAAACCTTTGAAGTAAGAGCTGAATGGATTGTAGATACAGCAAATCTTGATGAAGTCACCATTGAAGTCATTGCAAATATTGATCATGAAAATACAAAACAATCAAAAAATATTATGGTTAAAATAAATTAAATACTATAAAAAGCCGTTGAATAAACCGTTACATAAATCTATGGATCGAATCATTTCAAAGGGTTTTAAAAGACCCTGTTGTGCCAGTGCTTTTGTCGATGTGCTTTTTATAATCGGACAATTAGTTATAGCTACCATATAATCCATTAGATTACATATCGTGCTCATTTCATAGGCTATAATTTGTAGTTTGGTCTTTATATATATACATGCTTTATACAGGTATATGGTTCAATACTTAATCCATATGGATAAAGCATTGATCCATACAAATGGAGTATTAACCCACGTGGATTAATACTATGCTCATGTTGATCAATAGTCTATCTATATAGCTCAATAATGTATCCATATCGGTAAATAATATTTTTATATGGATTTTGTATATCTCCATATTGATTAATACTTAATCCACATCAATGCTGTATCTCATCACATTAATTAAGTATTGATCTATATCGATCAATACTCGATCCACATCGATCAATACTTGACCCATATCAGTTAATACTTAATCCATGTCGATTAATACTTAATCCATATCGATTAAGATTCCGATCGTGCTTCAAAAGCTTAGAGGACTCTTCGATAACTCTTTTGCACCTGTGGTATAAGGTATTTGGCTTTTCATTAACTATAATGACGTGCTCGGAAAGCTTATGTGGGTGAAGGTTAAGACTTTACGACCTGTCCTAAAGCTTATCGAATAAGGCAAAAATAACTTTCGTCTACTCATAAACGCTTAAGGACCTGAACTAAAGTCTTCAACAAGATTCGTTAACGCTTAATGACTAGATCATAAGGCTTCGCGACATCTCCTTATCAGTTAAGGAACATTCATAAGCTGTAAAGTAGAGGTCGTTTAGCATTTATCAAGGTCCATAAAGTGATCAGGACCTTTCATTAAGCTTTCGTCACCACCCATTTAGTATTAATGGTCTTCCATAATGTGATTAGGCAGACGCCTTTATTGATAAGCAGTCTTGCTTTAGGCTTCATTAGCTTTCCTTAAGACTAGATGAGTTCTCCTTTGGGCTTAATGGACGAACGCTATAGGATTGGAAGTTGTCTGAACGATAACACCAAGGATAATTTAGGCAAATGTGAGAACTCAAACCCAAATTCATTCTTTTGAAATGAATATTGCAAACTCGTAGACAAGAAATTTTAAGTCCGGTTGCATTCATTGAAATGAATTTGGCGAAGACATGAAGACGTTATATTATTTTCTGTATTGACATTAGTAAAATGATGTAAGGCTTTTTTTAGCGTCAGCTACCTTTTCCCTAAAAGTCTCTACCCATCTAGTAGACAGGCTTTCATTTTAAGAATGACCAATAGGTGGCAATTCCAATGGAGTGAACGATTTCACTCAATAAAGAATGAACCACAAACATCAGCTGGTGGAAACCCAATTTGGCTGGGTTAATTTTGATGAAATACCTTAGTCTTGGAGTTGTTAAAATCAATATAAATCATCTCAGTCAAAGGCATTTAACCTTACTAAAAGATTTTTTGAAGATTTGAATAGTGCGTTTGATTTCTTTTTGTGCTTTTTGCTTTTTTTGAATTTCTGGTGTAGCTTGCATTTCATTATGAATTTATTTCGTAATTTTGCGCCCAATTTAAATATCTTGCTATGGCAATGGTTTATTTGACTCGAGTAGAAAAATTTAATGCAGCACATAAGCTTTGGATTAACGCTTGGTCTGAAGAAGAGAATTATGCATTTTTTGGAAAATGTGCTAATAAAAACTGGCATGGACACAATTATACATTATATGTTACCGTAAAAGGCCATCCTGATCCCATGATTGGTTTTGTTCACGATGCCAAAAAATTAAGTAAAATCATAAGGGAATATGTAACTGATAAGTTGGATCATTCTAACCTAAATCTTGATATTGATTTTTTGCCTGAAGGTATGATGCCCACAACAGAAAATATGGCCATACTTATTTGGGAACAATTAGAAGCACATATTCACGGTTGCAAACTTCATTGCATTAAATTGCAAGAAACGGATACCATTTATGCTGAATATTTCGGCGAAAAATAATCAAAATGGCATACAAAAAAGTAGATTCATATACAGTAGCAACTACTGAAAAACTTTCTGCATTATATGCAGATATTATTGCATCCGTTGGAGAAGACAGAAATCGCGAAGGTCTAGCAAAAACACCTGAACGTGCTGCTAAAGCCATTCAGTTTTTGACACAAGGTTACCAACAAAACGCAGAAGAGATACTCAAATCTGCATTATTTAAGGAAGATTACAATGAGATGGTGGTGGTTAAGGATATAGAGTTGTATTCCATGTGCGAGCACCATTTATTACCCTTTTTTGGGAAAGCTCACGTAGCTTATATACCCAATGGCTACGTAGTAGGCTTATCCAAGATACCTAGAGTTATTGATGTTTTTGCTAGAAGGATGCAAGTTCAAGAAAGGTTGACACATGAGATCCTGCATGCGATAGATAGTACTTTGAAGCCTTTAGGTGTGGCAGTGGTGATAGAGGCTGCACACATGTGTATGATGATGCGTGGTGTCCAAAAACAAAACTCCATGACCACAACATCTGCATTTACAGGTGATTTCAAGAACATAGAAACTAGGAGTGAGTTTTTAAGCCTTATTGTGTCTAAATCGAGGTGATATGCATTTGAAGTTTCGGATTTAAAGTTTAGCGTTTGATAATTGATAGTGATAATTTAAAAAATATAAATATACAATGACTGCATTTGTTTTTCCTGGACAAGGAGCACAGTTCGAAGGTATGGGATTAGATCTTTTTGAAAGTAGTGGTGCTGCCCAAGCAGTATTTCAACAAGCAGATGAAATATTGGGATTTGAGCTTTCTAAAATTATGTTTTATGGCACAGCCGAAGATTTAAAACAAACCAGAGTGACTCAGCCTGCATTATTTGTCCATGCCATTGCCACATTAAGAGCCAAAGCTACCACAATTCCTGATGCCGTTGCAGGTCATTCTCTTGGCGAATTTTCAGCATTGGTGGCGAATGGAGCGTTGAGTTTTGAAGATGGGCTCAGATTGGTTTATGCTCGGGCCATGGCCATGCAAGCCGCATGTGAAGCAGTACCAGGTACAATGGCTGCCATATTAGGTTTGGATGATGCTGTGGTCGAAGATATTTGTGCATCCATAGATGATGTAGTGGTAGCGGCAAATTATAATTGCCCTGGCCAGTTGGTGATATCCGGCTCTATATCGGGCGTCCAGACTGCTATGCAAAGAATGACAGAAGCGGGTGCGAAAAGAGCCATACAATTAGAAGTTGGGGGAGCATTTCACAGCCCACTGATGGAGCCAGCAAAAGAATCACTTGCTGCGGCAATACTCAATACTACATTTAATATCCCTAACTGCCCAGTTTATCAAAATGTCACCGGTCAGCCTGAGACGGATCCTGAAATGATAAAGGCTAATCTTGTAGCTCAACTCACTGGTGCCGTCAAATGGACCCAAACTGTGGAGCATATGTTGAAAAATGGTATCACTACATTTTATGAAACGGGAGGATCAGGTAAAGTTCTGTCAGGATTGATCAAAAAAGTAGATCGTGCTGCAGACACTCAGACTTTATAATGGACAATAGTAATATGAATAAATTGAACATCAAAGCAGGTACTATACTTGTAGCCGAACCTTTTATGTTGGATCCTAATTTTAAGAGATCCGTTGTCTTGATCTGTGAGCATAATGACGTTGGAACTACAGGTTTTATACTTAATAAGCCTGTTGATATTAAAATTCATGAGCTAGTTCCTGACTTCCCGGAGTCTAAAGCAGCTGTTCATGTCGGTGGCCCTGTTGCAGTAGATAGTTTACACTTTTTGCATAATGTTGGGGATATGTTAGACAATAGTCTTGAAGTTTGCCCAGGGGTTTATTGGGGTGGTGATTTCGAAAAGCTGAAATTTCTTATAGATACAGGGGTTATAAAAGATCAAAACGTAAGATTTTTTATAGGATATAGTGGTTGGAGTGAAGGCCAATTGGAAGAAGAAATGCAAGAGACCTCATGGCTTATAGAAGAAATGGATTCTAATTATCTATTTAGAGTGAAACCTTTTGTGTTATGGCAGACAGTACTTCACAATAAAGGGAATACCTATACTGTAATTGCTCAAATGCCAGATGCAGTGAGCTTGAATTGATGCAATTTGAAAAGATATTTTACTTCAATTTTATTATGATTTATTACTTTAATATGATGTGAATCCAATTCGTAATCATTTTAAAAGTCTCCCATTTTTAAGTAAAAAAAGTAGTGGAAAGCTGAAGTTCCAAAAAATGGAATATAATAATGCTGCTTCTAAAATTATGATTTATTTTTGCTCAAAATATTGTATTTTTCAAGAAGTATATTCAAGATTTTTATCATTGAAGACGATCTATGGTACGGTTAGATACTCATACATCATCTGAGCATGAATCCTGATTTTGAGTTAGAGCTTTTTGCCTCGGGAAAAGAATTTTTAAATACTCTCTACAAAAAAGCCAGATTTGGTTTGTATGGATTTTGGAGTGCCAGACATGACCGGAGATAAGCTGCTCCAAGAGATTAAAGCTAGAGATAAAAATTTGCCGGTCATAGTGATCAGCGCATAGGATGAGATTAGTGTTGCTGTGGAGTTGCTCAAAGCAGGGGTTAGAGATTATATTATCAAAGACGACTACACCTAAGATCAGCTTTGGAAATACCAAATATATCAAGTATGGCTAAAGAGTGGTTAATATTATTTAAGGAAGAAGATATGGTGAATAAAGTAATTAGTGTTTTATTTCAAACGTAATTTTCAAGTTAATGACGTAAGATAAAAAAAATGGCCGATAATTATTATTCTCGACCATTTAATATTATTTATTTAAATTCATTTCTTATTCATACTCTGCCCAGGTTTTATTGGTTTTAGCATCGTAGTATAAAGTAATAATGGATATTTTACTTAAATCAAATCCTATCCAAAAAACATCTTCATCAGATTCGTATCCATCCCAAGTGACATAAATATCCCATTTTGTTGCTACTTCATCGGTACTAAAAATGATATCAACTTCATCTCCATTTGCAAGCATGTCCTTACCCATGATATCGTCGCCCCATTCACGCTCCGACGTAGGTGCCACAAAGATGTGAGCTATGGTATATCCAGTCTTATTGACTAGCGTGAAGTTTAGGTCATAACTTAAAGTTGGTTGTGATAATGGAAATGGTTGTGTACTCGCATTTGATACCTGTGTGATACAGAAAACAACGCCAATGATGAGTATTAGATTAAGGTACTTTCTCATTATATTTAAATTTTAAAGGGTTATTAAAATACAAATTTACGATAGTTTTTGGCACAATGATAAGTATTTTTTAGTTTTTTCTAAGATAAGATAAAAAATCTCATTATGCAATCAATCTTTCATTTGAGAAGTAGTAAAAGAGTCAATCGTTAAAATTTTCAAACGTTTATTTTTTTTCAAATAATGGAAAATTTCTAATCATTATATTTTAGTTAAAATTATGTATATCAGTAAATTGTGATTTTGGCACTTAATTGGTAATTGGTATGAAAATATATCTTTACATAATGTCGTTAAGAAAAAAAAATCAGCATAAGCACCGTCGGAGTTTCTGCTAATTATGGTGGCTTCGAAACACTTGCAGAGCACCTTATATAAGATCTTGGTGAAAATTTCGATCTCATAGCGTATTGCTCAGAGAAGAAGTATAAAAATGGAGATCTAATACCAAGTTATAAGGAAGCAAAATTAAAATACATACCTTTAGACTCAAATGGCATTCGAGGCATTCCATACGATACCTTGTCCATCATCCACTCTTTATTTACGCAGATGTACTTTTGGTATTAGGCGTTTGAGGAGCATGGATATTGCCTTTTGTGAGATTCATTGCTAATAAAAAAATCATTATTTCTATCGATGGAATTGAATGAAAAAGATATAAGTGGAATTTGCTTGCAAAATGGTATCTCTTTTCTTTTTTGTGATAAGTTACTTCTTGCAACTCAATGACCAAATTACACATTGGAAAAAGAAAATCAGAGTGATGGAGCAATGTCCTGTAAATAAAATAGTTTGATATTTTGAATAGCTCCTTTAAATTTGTTTAGTCGAATATGGAGTCTTAAAATTGATTTTATAGCAGATGAGTACCAATCTAATCATTTATTTTAAGATAAAAACAGTGCAATATAATGGCTGGCGCAACCCAACATCACAAAGTTGTGCCAGGTAGCATGATGCCAAGCCAATTTGGTTTGGATGTAAAATAAGACTCCGACTGTATAAAACGCACTACCTGCCAATAACAAATTTCTACCATAGATGGCATCTGTGCTGTGATTTTTTGGTAGATAGATACTACCATCCAGCCAAGACACAAGTATAATGTCAAGGACACTATTTCATATCTGGTTTTATAGATCAGTTTAAAAAGAATACCAAATATGATGATGCCCCAGTGCAACTTTAAAAAGAAGAGACCATATGGAGTAGGGTAGTAAAGGAGTATGAACGCAGTGTAAGAACTACCTATCAATAAAAAAAATAGAAATATGATCTACAACCCGCCATCTGTTTTTTAGGATGTCCTTATTGGTGATATGATAAACAGTTGAGCTAAAAAACATCCCGATCGTACCCAAAAGGAAGGGGAGCAAAGCTACTAAGGTTACATCTGAGTTGTTATAAAGTAAAAACGGAATACCCAAAATAGATAAAAATAAGCCTATACCATGTGTCCAAACATTAACTTTTTCATCCATGGGAAGAGATGCCATTTGTACCTTTATCCAATTTATCATATCCCTAACTGTTGTCTATAAGTAGGATCGATAGCTTGAAATTTCATTTCAATAGCTTTTTGGAGATCTGCTTTAGCTTCATTGATCATATTCAACCCAAAATATGTTCTGGAACGCTCATAATAAAAAAGCGCTTGATTGCTTGATTGTAACTGGATGGCTTCTGTATAAGCAGGAATGGCTTCTGCAGGCCTATTAAGCAATCTGAGGGCTCTACCTTTTTCATACCAAAGATCTCCGTTGGAAGGATTGAGTTTTAAGTAGGACTCTATGTCCTTTAACGCCAAATCCACTTTACCCAAATTATGAAACATGATAGATCGATTTAAGTAACCAACAGCGTGATCTGGTTTAAGTTTGAGGCCTTCATTGAGATCTTCTACAGCTTTTTCTATATTGCCAAGCCTTGCATAAGTTGCCCCCCGATTTACCCTAAATTCTCCATCTTTGGGATCATATTGGATGGCTTTATTGTAATCGTTTAATGCTAGCATTAATGAGTCTCTTCCCTTGGCTAAGTCAAAGTATAATCGAGCTCTACTGTTATAAGCTTGTGGTTGTAATTCCTTCATGCTGATGGTGGTATTGTAATCCGCAATGGCTTCTTTATACATTTTGTTGTCCCTATAATAGTTGGCTCTGTTGCCGTAAGGAAGTGTGGTGTTTTTATAGTATTTGAGTACGTGTGTCCATAAAGTGGCACTATTTTCCCAGATTTTATTTTGTTGAAAGGTCATGAAAGCAAAAACAGCAAGGTAAACTCCTGCTATACCTATCGCTGTTGAAGATTTGGAAGGATTTTTATATATCCATTGATCAAAGTAATATCCTGCTATAAAAAATAAGCCCAAATAGGCAATATAAGTAAATCTATCTGCCAAATAACCTTGTCCTGCACCCAATATTTGGAGAAGGAAGACGATATTGAAAATAAAGAAAATCAAACCAAAAAATACGGCTTTATACTCCTTCAAATACGATTTGTACAATGCATATATAGTAATGGGCGCAATCAACATAGACGGATAAAAATACCAAGGGAAATAATTTGGGTAAGGATACAAAGGTGACATTCTAAATGGAACAACTAGTTTTATAAGGTATATCACAAAACTAAAAGCTCCTACAAATAACCGTTGGATAAAATTGAAATTGGTAGTATCTTCTAAGGTGTCCAATGAGCCGAAGTCCTTTAGCATATATACACCAAAGGCTCCAAAACCAAGAGATAAAGCAAAAAATGGTAGTTTTTTTATAAATGAAGGCATAAGTGACTTAAGATTCCAATCTTTATCCATAAAGTAATCCACCGCCATCATACTCAATGGTAAAGAAACCGCTTGTATCTTTGAGAACAACGACAAGATGAAAAATGTAGTCAACCATAGCCATCTGATACTTTTGTTATCTAGCTTGATTTTAACATATTGAAGCAAAGCGGCTAGATAAAAGACTCCAAAAAGCACATCTTTTCGCTCAGTAACCCAAGCCACTGACTCGACTCGCATGGGATGTATACCAAAAAGTAAAGCGGTCAAAAGTGCCCCACGCCATCCTATACCCATTAATAGTACAATCCGATAAGCCAAATAGACACACATAAGGTGTAAAAGTACATTATTGAGGTGCCAGTTAAACGCTTTATCAAAGTCAAAATATATTTTTTCTATAGCAAAGGTCCAAATGGTGAGTGGATTATAGTTTCCGATCACTCCCGAGCTGAATATTTCTTTAGTATTTTGCCAGAAATTTTCTTTGGTGATATTTTGTACCAATGGATTTTCATAAAAATTTCGGTCATCATCCCAATTCACGAACTTATTGTTTAAAGCCGTGGTGAAACAAATAAAAGTAATAAAAACTGCCAAAGCAGGCGGCAACCAAAGGGTTTTAGTAGTATGCAGCTTTTTAGGAGCTGTTGTAGCTATCGGTTGAACTGTACCTGATTTCTTGCTTTTATTGGTTGCCATAAATTCTGTTATCTAAATAATTTGATGGCAAAGATATATTAATATTAGTTAAATAAGAAACTATATATACATAAAATATTTATATGAATGATTGAAATTTCTGATTTTATATGTTTTTCTGAATCACTAGGCTATCTTTCCCCACCTTACTATCATCTTGAGTTCTCATTTTCCTAATATCTTTTCTATTTTCCAGTTTGAGGTGTTGGGCATGGTCACAAAACCTATGTCCAGTAAGTTCACAAGGACAACTTATGGTGGCAATAAAAAGTAATGTGGTCAATTTTATTAGAAATTTCATTTGGCCAAGACCTTGAGTTCTTCAATTATTGGATCAAACAAAGGTAAAGGATATCCATATGATTTCCTTTATATTCGGTAATAATTTTTTGCTTCAGCTTCATTTTTGAGTAATTAATATATTTTAGAATTTATCAATATGATCAATTAAGGACCAGATTGTGGAAGTTAATCACCATATTTTACTAGACTCTTATAAACGAAGCACCCAGATTTTTCGTTTACTTATACAAAGTGAGTGTTATGAAGTTAAGATGTAGTATTCTTTTGTTTGTTCTTTTTTATTCATTGATGAATGGTCAAGATTTCAAGATCATGACTTACAACATTAGAATGGATGCTGAGTCGGATGGTTCAAATGCTTGGTCCAAAAGGAAGGAAATTTTATTAGAGCAACTACGAAGATATAAACCTGAGATTATAGGTTTTCAGGAAGTTACTCCTGGGCAACTTGAATTTTTGGCTGATAGCTTAGATAACTATGCGTTTGTAGGGAAAGGTCGAGAAGAAAATAATCTAGGCGAGTCTTCTAATATTTTCTATGATAAAATCAAGTTTAATGTATTGGATGCAGCTACTTTTTGGCTTTCGGATACTCCTGATCAAGTATCCAAAGGATGGGACGCTGCTTGTAATCGGGTGTGTACCTATGCGCTTCTACAGGATAAAATAACTTTGTCTACATTTTATGTTTTTAATACGCACTTGGATCATAAAGGGGAGATGGCCAAAACAAAAGGATTAGAGCTGATCATTCAACAAATAAAAGCTAAAAATATTAAAAAGTATCCTGTTTTCTTGATTGGAGACTTCAACTCCGAACCCAATACTGAAAGAATAAGATGGCTCTCTAAGATGATGATTCATACCAGGACGATTGCACTAAAACCAAATTATGGTCCAAAATCGACGTTTAATGCTTTTATCTTTGATAATCCGATTAAAAGGGAAATAGACTATATTTTCATGTCTCAGGATCAAAAGTTCTATGTGTTGAATCATATAGTGATTACAGAATCCAAAGATAGTAGATATCCGTCTGATCATTTTCCTGTAATGATAGAGGTCAGGCCCAAAGTTTATTGAGCATATTAGTTTATATATCCATTTCAGGAATTTCGCCTTCTATAATCAATTTTCCTTCTGTAGATGCAACAATGTGCTCCACACTGACACCAGGTGCTCTTTCAAGCAGCTTGAATCCTTGATCTGTAACTTCCAAAACAGCAAGTTCAGTTACTATTTTTTTGACACATTTAACACCGGTGAGCGGAAGTGAACATTTCTTGAGCAATTTGGATTCACCTGCTTTATTGACATGCATCATAGCCACAATGATATTTTCTGCAGAAGCTACTAAATCCATAGCTCCACCCATGCCTTTGACCATTTTTCCTGGTATTTTCCAGTTGGCAATATCTCCTGCTTCCGACACTTCCATAGCTCCTAGTATAGTCAAGTCTACGTGCTGCCCACGGATCATTCCAAAACTCATGGCTGAGTCAAAAAAACTTGCTCCAGGCATGGTAGTTATGGTTTGCTTACCAGCATTGATCACATCTGCATCTTCTTCTCCCTCATAAGGAAATGGCCCCATGCCGAGTACTCCATTTTCACTTTGAAACTCAACATTTAGCCCAGAAGGTACATAGTTGGCTACTAAAGTTGGAATGCCAATACCCAGATTTACATAATATCCGTCTTTCACTTCTTTGGCTATTCTCTTTGCAATTCCTGTCTTATCAAGAGGCATGGTTTTAATATTTTATGATGCTACAAATGTAAGTATTTTTATAGATTTTTGATGGTTTTCTTAACTTTTTAACAGAAACTATGATCAAGTATGTTTTTTACTTCTCCAGTATATTGATGCTGTAAGCGCACTTAAAATATGCCATATACTCCACCAAGCGGCGATCAAAGCCATACCACCATTGCCATCAAAAAAATTAAAGACGATGATCAATGCTAGGCCAGAATTTTGGATGCCTGTCTCTAAGCTGATGGATCTACAATCGTTTTCCGGTAAATGGACAATTTTTTTGGCCCAATAGTACCCTATGATTAGGGCCAATGCATTGTGTATAAAAACAATGAAAAACACTATGTGAACATAATTTATGAGATTTTTCAAATTTCCAACAACAGCAAAAACTACAAATCCTATAAAGATAATAAAACTCACTTTACCCACTATTCCTTTAATGCTTTGAGTAACCTTTGGTAATAACTTTTGGAATAATAATCCTAAAAACAAAGGAAATATGATGAGTTGAATAATGACCCAAACCATGGCTCCGAAACTAATTTCAAAATCTAAGTATTGGCTATCCATATCTGGTAGGAGAGCCTTCAGTAAGTAAAAAATACCAGGTGTAGAGAATACACAAAATAAGGTAGATATCATAGTCAGTACGACAGATAGAGCAACGTTTGCTTTGGATAAATGTACAGCATAATTGGAGATGTTACCACCAGGACATGACGCAATAAGTATCATACCTAGTGCCAGTGTTGGACTGGGCTGTAAGATGTAGACCAAAATCAAAGTTATAATCGGAAGGAGTATCCATTGGGATACTAAACCTGAAATAACAGCTTTGGGATACTGAATAATGTATTTAAAATCTTGTGCTTTAATATCCAAGGCAATACCAAACATGATAAAGCCCAAACAAAAATTTAGTAAAGAAACCTGACTTTCGTTAAAATGGATCTGTATGGAATGTAAATTGGACAAAACTTTTATTGATGATTATCAAGACAAAGCTATAAAATATTTTGAAAACAAAATTAATTTCTTCTTAATAAAAAAGCCCATCCGAAAGGACAGGCTCATAAATTATCTAAATATAAATCTGTTGATTAAAGATTTCCTCTTAATTCTTGTTCTCTTTCTATGGCTTCAAATAGTGCTTTGAAGTTTCCTTTTCCGAACGATTTGGCACCGTGCCGTTCTATAATTTCAAAAAATACTGTAGGTCTATCCATAAGTGGTTTAGTGAATATTTGTAGCAAATATCCTTCTTCATCTCTATCCACTAGGATATTCATACGCTTTAATTCTTGTAGATCTTCTTTGATTGTTCCTACTCTTTCTAGGACAGTGTCGTAATAATTGTCGGGTACATATAGAAATTCAATCCCATTATTTCTAAGCGATTCTACAGTATGTACGATATCGTCACAGGCTATGGCTATGTGCTGAACGCCTGCACCTTTATAAAAATCAAGATACTCTTCTATTTGGGATTTTTTCTTTCCGTCTGCAGGTTCATTGATAGGAAACTTGATGTATCCGTTTCCATTACTGACCACCTTACTCATTAGGGCTGTGTAGTCAGTAGAGATATCTTTATCATCAAAAGTGACTAATAGCTTGAAACCTAATACTTCTTCATAAAACTTGACCCATTTATTCATATCGCCTAATTCTACATTACCGACGCAATGGTCTACATATTTAAAGCCCAAAGATTTTACAGGGGCCAAGCTCTTTTTCGCAATGAAACCTGGCATAAAGGCACCTTTGTAATGACTTCTTTCTACTAGAGTATGGACAGTTTCACCATAAGTTTTGATAGAAGCCAATTTTACATAGCCATGCTCATCTTCAATTTTCAATGGTTCAAATGCACTTTCAGCACCACGTTCTATAGCTTTGTGGTAAGCTTCTTCAGCATTATCTACCCAAAGTGCCAGAACTTTAACTCCATCACCATGTTTTGCTACATGCTTAAGTATTTCGTGGTCAGGATTTAAAGAAGACGTGATCACAAATCTAATTTTACCTTGCTGCAAGACGTAAGAAACCACATCTCTAGAGCCTGTCTCAGGGCCTTTGTAAGCAATCAATTCAAAACCAAAGCAGTGTTGATAAAAAAGAGTTGTTTGCTTGGCATTACCTACATAAAACTCTACATAATCGGTTCCATTTATCGGAAAAGTATCCGTATTGGTTTCTGCTTGTAAGATGGTGGATGTATTCATATTTTAATTTTAATTTTTATTAATTTTAACCTAAACAATTAAACTTTAAACGATTATACCTTCAATCTAAAACGATCAAACTTTAAAACATACAACATTATAACCAGCTCAGAGCATAGTTTTCATCTTCGATTTCCATAGCATAATTGGTCATCAGCAATGGTCTGAAAGTGTCTACCATAACTGCTAATTCATGAGTTTCTTTTTTTCCGATACTCTTTTCAGCGGTGCCTGGATGTGGACCATGGGGTATTCCTCCCGGGTGCAGGGTTATCTGACCTTTTTCTACATGTTTTCTACTCATAAAATCACCATCTACATAATACAATACTTCATCACTGTCTATATTACTGTGATTGTAAGGTGCAGGGATCGCTAGTGGATGGTAGTCATAAAGCCTAGGTACAAATGAGCAAATTACAAAACTCTTAGTCTCAAATGTCTGGTGAATAGGCGGTGGAAGATGAACGCGACCTGTGATAGGTTCAAAGTTATGTATAGAAAATGCATAAGGATATAAAAACCCATCCCAACCGACGACGTCAAAAGGATGGGCTTTATAATGGTAAGGGTAGAGGTTGTCTTGTTTTTTGATATAAAGTAGAAAATCTCCTTTTTCATCATAAGTCACAAGTACGTTGGGTTTTCTGATGTCTCGTTCACAAAATGGTGAATGTTCTGCCAGTTGCCCAAAATCATTTCGGTACCTTTTGGGTGTAAAGATAGGGCTTGTTGATTCTACAATAAAAAGTCTATTATCTGGAGTATCAAACTCTAGTTGGTATATGGTGCCACGAGGTATTACTAGGTAATCGCCATATTCAAATCTGATGTCCCCATACATGGTTTTGAGTGTTCCTGTGCCCACATGTACAAAAATACATTCATCAGCGTCTGCATTTTTATAAAAATAATCAGTCATACTTTTTTTCGGGGCAGAGAGTATGATGCGACAGTCATTATTGACCAAAACTGGTTTTCTACTATCTAAGTAGTCATCTTCAGGACTTACATTGAATCCTTGCAAGCTTCTGTGCTTCAGTTGCTTATCATGTACTGTTTTAGGAGCTACATTAATAGGTTCGCCAACCTGAGTAATCATGGTCGGTGGATAATTATGATAAAGTATGGAGTATAAATCACTGAAGCCTTCCGTAGAAAAGAGTTGTTCATTATACAAGCTACCATCAGGCTTTCTAAATTGTGTATGTCTTTTGGGTGGAATTTGACCTAATGAATGATAATGCATATTTAGTTGGATTTGGATAAGTTAGTAAATATCGTATCTAAGGCTATTTCTAGTATATTTAATTGGTCATCAGAGAGTCCTGCGTATGCTTCTGACCTGAAAGCATCGACCAAAGGTTGGATTTTGTTATGGTTTTCTTTACCTTCCGAAGTAATCATAATCTTAAATTTTCTTTTATCTTCTTTGTCAGCTTTCCTGCTAACCAGAGCTTTGGCTTCCATGAGATCTAGCATTCTGGTTATGGTAGGAGCATCTTTGAGGGCTAGATCTCCTAATTCTTGTTGACTAAGTGTCTTGTGAAGATACAGGAAATGAAGGATAACCCACTGATCTACAGTTACGTCTATTTCAGGATGCATAAGTAAAATTCTGGAAAAACTCAGTTTCATAAGCTTTACCGTCTTCTCTAACTTAAAACCTGACAAGACTCGTTCAGGCGCATCTATTTGTATTAATGTTGCCATACTAATATTTAGTGTGCTAATGAGTTGCAAAGGTAAAACTTTGTTTTAATTTCCCAATAGAAATGAGATTTATTTTACAGAATATTGGTAAGATTAGTTTTTTTAGTTTAGAGTTATTCTTTCATGAAAAATTACAATAATTGGATGTAATATTTTTTAAGCTTTCGCCTTGAAAAAGATAGCACTAAGGCTTAATGTTAAAATTGATTTGTAAATTCATGAAATAGTATGCATATGCCCATTTGGTAAAAGTGCCAGTTTCATTTTTTACCGTGACTTTAACCCGAATTATGCATTAGAAAATCCCTGCCTGCCCTTACGGTACGGCGAGGCAGGTATTCCGAAGCTAAACTTCGTGCCTTTGGCTCGACAAGGTCTGCAAATCAGAATCCGCCGCGGCGGACTATTTTTCTTCTGTAACCGTAGCGGTGCTACGCTTTTCGAATATAAATAACTGATTTACCTGCCCGCCTACCATGTAGTGGTCAGGCTGGTTGTATTTTAGCTTCTTCCCGCTAAAGCGGGACAGGCTATTACAAAGTTCTAACGCATAATCCGGGTTTAAAATAAAACCTAAAATTTAGCAGATTTGAATTGGGGGCTAAAGCTTGGTTCTATACCACTTGATTCGTAAGGAGTACATCTATCTATAGTATTAATCTTTAAAATCTAGGTTATTATAATCTCGAAGACATTTATAGGTTATAAGCAAACCAAAAATGAAGCATATAAAACTAAAGCTTGTTGAATTCTGGCAACTACGAAGAGCCTATCTCATTTTCAAATACTGAAACCTCTTTAAGTGCTTTACCAATATTCTGATCTAAGGCCATATGTGCCAAAGGAGTCGCATAGTCATTGAGCGCTTTCATAGCATTTTCTATATCGTCCTTACTACCCGTAGTTATGGTGGTTTTTAGGTTGGAGTTGAGTCTAATGATTTCAATGGTTTCTTCTTGAGTAAGGATGTTGGCGTTTTGAATTACAAATTTATCAGATGCCAATACTACGTTTTGAGCTTCATTGATGGCTTCTAGATAGGCGCGTCTTTCCACATCTTGACTTGCATTTTTTATACTGTCTATGAGCATGAGTGCCATTTCTTCTTCAGAGATGCCATAAGTTGATTTTATCTCTACCGAAGTAGACACACCCGATCTCAACTCTTTGGCTCTCACTGTCAAAATACCATCAGCGTCCAGCATGAAATGTACTTCAATTTTTGGAAGTCCGGCTGCCATAGGTGGGATATCTTTTAAAATGAATTCACCCAATTTCCGATTGTGTTGGACCAAGTCGCGCTCTCCTTGATATACCGATACTTTAAGATTTTTTTGACCATCAACAGACGTAGTATATTGTCTTCCTGCTCCATGTGGTACTTTTGAGTTACGTGGAATGATGGCATCCATTAGGCCACCAACAGTCTCAATACCTAAAGAGAGTGGAGTAACGTCAAGTAAAAGTATATCTTTCCTGTTTCCTGCTAAAATATCGGCCTGTATTGCTGCACCAAGGGCTACCACTTCGTCAGGATTCATGGAGTCATCTGCTTGTTGTTCGAAGAATTCACTTACTCTTTTTTTTATCAACGGAATACGGGTAGAACCACCCACGAGAATGACTTTATCTATTTCCTTTTTGGCCAATCCAGAGTCTTGTATCGCTTGTTGGCAAGAAGTAATCGTACGAGTTACTATGGGGTCAATAAGTGTTTCAAATTGTTTATCATCCAGTTGAAGCTCTAGACTTCGTATTTTAGTAGAAAATATTTCGAGCCTACCTACCGTTTTTTTAGCTTCTTCCGCTGCCAATCTGAGCATTTGGTTGAGCTCTATATCCTGAATTAATTCATCATTGGTAATCCCATTCATTTGTGTCCAGTAATCTATGATAGCACGATCAATATCGTCGCCACCCAAGAAAGTATCACCATGGGTAGCTAATACTTCAAATATACCATCTTCAAGGTGAAGAATAGAGATATCAAATGTTCCTCCGCCAAGATCAAAAACTGCGATGTTGAATTGGGCATTTTTATCCAATCCAATTCCATAAGCAAGACTGGCAGCTGTAGGTTCATTGACTATGCGAAGTACATCAAGACCTGCTAATTTACCTGCATCTCTCGTAGCTTGTCTTTGCGCATCATTAAAATATGCGGGAACGGTGATTACCGCTTTGGAGATTTGTGCATTTAAATGAAATTCTGCATCTAATTTCAAAGATTTCAAGATTTCCGCTGACAGTTGTACAGGATTATAAAATTTGTCATCTACTTTAATTTTGACTAAGGTATCTTTATCTTCGTCAATGATCTCATATCCGATGCTTGATTTGAGCTTAGACACATCTTCATAGGACTTACCCATAAGGCGTTTAACAGAAAAGATGGTTCGATCTGGGTTGGATATTAAGTAGTTTTTCGCTTCATCACCCACTATTATTTGTCCATCTTGGGTAAAGTGTAGCACGGAGGGCGTCAATGAGTTTTTACCATTTTGGGATTTGATGGTAATAGGTTGCTCATCTTGAATATACGCTACTAGACTATTGGTGGTACCGAGATCGATACCAATGATAATGTCTTTTTTTGGCGATGCAGCAAAGTCGCCTGACTTAAGATCTATTGAAATCTTCATATACAAATTAAATAAAAAAAGATAAACAAACCAATTGCAGATTAGTTGAAGAAGTCTTCTCTATCTATACATAAATCCATTATTTTAGCTTCAAGTCACTTAGTAATATGGTGTGTTCAAATCTTTGATTATCAGATATATCTATGGCTTCCATTTTAATTTCTGGGTCCTGCTTTGACCAATCGATAGATATTTTTCCATAATGATTTTCCATCACGGGACCTTCGATTCTATTTATGTTGGGAGTAGCAAAGTGCCACGTTGATGTGATCCCACTTGATGTGAAATCATAAATCGGGTATAAATCGGGATATTTTATTTTCGATATTTCGGCATAATGAACATCTCCACTTATAAAAAGCACTCCATTGGCTTTAGTTTTTTTAATAAGGTCTAACATTTTAGTTTGCTCATGTGGAAAATTAGCCCAGGCTTCGTACCCATTGAATGCGATGGCAAATTGAGTACTTGATGCGATAATACGTAAATCAGCTGGTTTTTTAAGTTCACCTTCCAACCATTTCCATTGATCTACACCTAAAAGTGTAGAATCAGTCGTTTCATGGGGAAAATAGTCAAGCGCATAAAAATATTGACGGTCATTGTGAAGCTCTCCTCTATAATTTCGCAAATTGTCTCTAAATGTTCGGGTGTCCAAAAGAATAATTTGAACATTTTTTCCCTTAAAATCATAAATCATGGCATTATAAATACCTGCTCTTTTGTACCTTTCGGAATCTTTCGGCTCTTCAAAAAATTCCAAAAATAATTTCTTGGAAGAATCTTTTTGAGCATAATGTCTTCCAATATCATTCCAACCGTAATCATGGTCATCCCATGTAGCCAATAGGGTAGTAGACTTCTTTAGTGCTTGGAATTCGGCTTTGTCGCCCAGTTTTTTGTACTTTGCTTTAAACTCATGCATATCGTAGGTATCTCCGTATATATTGTCACCCAAATAGATGAAGAAATCTGGTTTGATATCAGCTATTTTTTGGAGTATAGGTTGTGGCTTCATCTCATGTCCACACGATCCAAAGGTAATCAATGTTGTTTGAGCAGATATAGGACTAATATAAAAAAATATTATTAGTAATGTTGAGAAAGTCTTCATAATTTTATTTCTTAGAAAATAGAGTATTTTGTTTGCGTTGTAAACAATTCTAAAAATTTCATACCTTTTTCGGAATTGCCTTTCTCATTTAATCTTGGGCTCCAAGTCACAATACTGTATAATTTTGGATGAATTGCTAAGATGCCTCCACCTACACCGCTCTTACCTGGAAGGCCAACTTTAAATGTGAATTCTCCAGACTCGTCATAAAATCCACATGTTTGCATGACAGCATTGATACGTTTTGTTTGACTACTTGTCAAAATAGTGGATTGATCAGTCGTTTTTTTGCCATCATTAGCAAGAAAAAGAAAAGACTTGGACAACTCCGAGCATGTCATTTCTATAGAACATAGATTAAAATATAAATCCAATACATCTTCAGGATGATTGTGTATGTTGTGAAATGACTTTATAAAATTGCATAATGCAATATTTCTGAATCCGTTCAGTTTTTCTGACAACGCAATATTAGGTGAGTAATCAATAGACTGATTATCGGAAATATGTCTTATGAAAGCGAGTAATTCGGATTTTACATCTTTAATTTGACTCAACAAGATGTCGCAAATCACTAAAGCTCCGCTGTTGATGAAAGGATTCCTAGGTTTTCCATGATCAGCTTCGAGTTGTAATAAAGAATTGAATGCTGTACCTGATGGTTCTACACCTACTCTTTCCCAAATTTTATCACCTAAGGTTTTATAGCCTAATGCCAAAGAAAATACTTTAGCAATGCTTTGAATTGAAAATTTGATTTCTGCATCTCCAATAGAGTAGCTAGTATTATCTATTAAGGTTAGTGCTACACCAAAACAATCTGGATTGACTTTTAGCAATTCTGGAATATAACTGGCTACATGTCCATTCGAAGGCTCAGCAAGGATTTGTTTAAATACAGTATCAATTACAAGGCCATAATTCATTATAGAAAATTAAAACTTAACTTTAATAACACTAAGTTTGCAAAATCTTAAAAGTATTTAAAACTCTGACCTTCCTTAATACTTAAAAGGGAGTGATAAATCAAGGAAATGACATTTTCGATATCTTTTTCATGTGCCATCTCAACTGTAGTATGCATATATCTCAATGGCAACGATATCAACACCGAAGGAACACCGCCATTACTATAGGCAAATGCGTCAGTATCTGTTCCTGTGCTGCGACTAGCCGCTTGCCTCTGAAACTCAATGTTATTGGCATCAGCTACGGATATGACTTGCTCCAGAAGCAAATTGTGCACAGCAGGTGCATAAGTGAGGCTAGGTCCATTTCCACATTTAATGTCACCTTGGATTTTATTATTGACCAAAGGGGTGTTACTGTCGTGAGTCACATCAGTAATGATAGCCACATGTGGTTTTAAAGTATTAGCGATCATCTCAGCACCTCTTAGGCCTATTTCTTCTTGTACAGCATTGACTACATAAAGTGTAAATGGCAATGTCTTCTTATTCTCTTTAAGCATTCTAGCTACTTCAGCAATACAAAAGCCTCCCATCCTATTGTCCAGTGCTCGACCACAATAATAGGTATCATTAATTTTTGTAAGCTCGTCTACAAAGGTGATGACACAACCCACATGGATACCCATCTCGAGGACTTCAGCTTTGTCTTTGGCTCCTACATCCACAAATATATTCTCCATAGTAGGTGACATGTTTTCATCTTTTCCTTTGCGTGTGTGTATCGCAGGCCAACCAAATACGCCTTTGACGATCCCTTTTTTAGTGTGGATGTTGACCCTCATAGATGGAGCTATGATGTGGTCTGAACCACCGTTTCTGATAACTTGAATAAATCCATTGTCAGAAATGTAGTTAACATACCATGAGATTTCGTCTGCATGAGCTTCGATCACTACCCGATATTCCTGTCCAGGATTGATAACTCCATAAGCAGTGCCATAATTGTCAAGGTGCCATTCATCCACAAAAGGCTTGATATATTCTACCCATAATTTTTGTCCTGGTGATTCATAACCTGTTGGCGATGCGTTATTTAGGTATTCGTATAGAAATTTTTCGGATGTACTATTAATCGTGCTCATGTATTAATATGATCGGTTTTTAATGATTTATATTGTTTAAAAATTGTTTTGATACCAATTTTGTGGATCACTGTTCCAATTAGAAAGCGTTACAGATTCTGCATCTGTTATATATGCTGTGTCTCTTGCTTCTTGGATTAGTGCGGAATAATTGGACAAAGAACGATATTTACAACTAACATTTCCAAAATTTTCTTTAGCTTTTTCAAATCCGTAATCAAAAATGGCGATTACCCCTAATATTTCATGACCCTCAGCACGGAGGATTTCCACTACTTCTATAGAACTGCCACCTGTAGAAATTAAGTCTTCCACCACTAGAATTTTGGACTTCGGTTGGATTTCACCTTCTATTTGATTTTGTCTGCCGTGTCCTTTAGGCGAAGAACGAACATAACAAAATGGTTTATGGAGTGCATCAGCTAGCAAAGCACCATGTGCAATACCTGCTGTAGCCACACCTGCTATCATATCCATATCTCCAAAAGATAAAGATAAATCTGCCAACGATTTTTTTATTAAATCTCTAACCATTGGATATGAGAGTGTTACGCGATTATCGCAATAAATTGGAGACCTTATTCCAGAAGCCCAAGTAAAAGGATTTTGTGGGCTTAATTTAATTGCTTTAATTTGCAGTAGATTTTGAGCGATTATATTTTCAATATTCATTTTTAATGATTTAATGCAGAAACCGCAAATTTATAAAATTTATATTAATGAAGTAGAAGTTATACTAAAACCTTCTGCAAATGTGACTTTAGAAGATACGGTATCTTCTGGAAGTTTGGTCGTAAAATACACGGGCAATAAAAAACATCTTCTTGATTATATATCTATCTTAGAGAAATCTATAAAGTCAGAAAAGCTCATCATACATTTTGAAGATTTTATCAAGCTCAAGACGGATTTTAAATCTCACTTTACTGAAATTGAAGCAGGTGGCGGTCTTGTCCAAAATGAAAAGAATGAATATCTTTTTATTTATAGAAGAGGTTCTTGGGATTTACCCAAAGGGAAAATTGAATCTAATGAAACCAAAAGGGAAGCTACTTTACGGGAAATAACAGAAGAGACTGGCGTAAAAAAAATGACCATTATTCACAAACTTTTAGTAACCCGACATACTTATCGAAGTAATGTAGGTAGAAGGATAATTAAAAAATCGCATTGGTATCTCATCGATGCTAAAAAACAAGCTTTGACTCCACAGTTAGATGAAGATATAGAAAGGGTAGAGTGGATGACTTTAGAAAGATTTTTTAGTAAAAAAAGACAAGTATATCCCAATATATTGGAAGTGATTCATACCCAAGATACTAAAGAATTGATAAGTAAGGTTCAAATCAAAATTGATTAAAATGCTCAACAAAGTAACTTCTTGGTTTAAGACATATTATAAAGATGTGGCAGTTGTCTTGATTACTTTTTCAGTGGCTTGGGTGCTGATTTACAAATTTTTTAATCCACCACTTACTTTGACCATGCTCACTAGGTTGACCATTGACCAGGGAAGCCTAGAATACGGTTTTGTCAATACCAATCAAATATCTCCCCTTATTAAGGTATGTGCCATGGCATCAGAAGACCAAAATCTTCCCTTTCATTCGGGTATGGATTTTGAAGCTATCCAAAAAGCAATCCATGTCAATAAAAAGGGTAAAAAAGTATTTGGTGCTAGCACGATAACCCAGCAAGTAGCCAAAAATGTTTTTTTATTTCCACAACGATCTTATATTCGCAAAGTATTGGAGTTATATTTTACCCTATGGATAGAAACACTTTGGTCAAAAGATAAAATTTTGGAAATGTACTTGAATGTAGCCGAAATGGGTACTTTGGTTTTCGGAGTAGAAGCAGCGGCTCAAAAGTATTATTCAAAGCCGGCAACAAAACTCAATTTAAGGGAATCTGCTTCTATTATCGCTATTCTTCCCAATCCAAGAAACTATAAGATTAAAAATCCAGGAAGCTATGTCGCATCCAGACAATCTGAGATACAAAGTCTATTTAGATCGTTGGATGGAAATTTTTATCTGCGTGAATTGTACGTAAAGTCAGAAAACTCATTGTACGATTTTAGCAAATACAAAAAAAATAGGAATGTTCGGGAGTGATCCTATTTGATAGAGATTATTTCAACATCTTCAAGACTGTACATCCAATCATCCACATCATTTCCATTGAGTATAAATTTGCCTGTTATCAAGGCATTAGCATCCATTTTGAGCTTTCCAGGGTCACCCTTGAACTTTAATCCCATTACTGTTTCTGGGCCAGCTTTACCACAAAAAAAACAAGCTGCGTAAGTATTCTTACTTAAGGCCCAAGTAGTTTTATCCACAGGAACTAAATACCCTCTGATGATTATTTGCTTATGAGCAAGTTTTTTTATACCTTTGGAAAAAGTCGGCAGATATACTGTACCGTAGACTTCGTGTGGAGCTTCTTTATATTCCAAGCCATTGAGAATTTGCCAAGTGACAGTATCCTTTTTTATATTGTAAGGTAAATCACTTGCGCTCAAAGACGTAAATAAGAGATGGAATAAAAATAGACTATAAAAATATTTCATACTTGAAAATAATATATTGTTTATACGAAAATACTAGGGCTTTTGTTTCATCTTGAAAGTTAAATATTGACTAAAATTTCAATACTATTCTACAATAACTTTAAGATCTAGCCCAGATGAAATGTCTGCTTTGATATTGTCTTGAATTGTAGTGGCCAAAGTTAATCCAACATAATCTACTTTGACAGGAAAGGTTTTATGTTTTCTGTCTACTAACACAGCAACTTCAATTTTGTGGGGAATGACATTCATCAAAGACTTTAGGGCGTAAAAAATAGTTCTACCTGTATTCGCTACATCATCTACGATAATAACAGACTTATTTTCTAAAACTTCTGGAGCAATGTCAATTTCAGGGAGATATTCCAAAGGGTTTGCAGGATTCAATCGAATTTTTACTAAGATAATTCTTTTTTGGCTTATTTTTAATAACTCGCTAAATATCAAGTCAGCTAATCTTGCCCCATTTTTATTAATTCCAATTAAATAAATATCTTTTTCTTCCAGATTATTTTCCAAAATTTCACAAGCTAACCTACTTATCTTGTGGGATATTTGATAATGATTTAATACCTGCATTAAAAATTTAATTTAAATTGTAAAAGTAATTAAAACTTCATTAATACATTACTACTTACAGATTTTAGTCAGAAAATATTAAGAACTAAACTAATGAGCATAAAAACATACATATTTTAGTTGTATTTCAGTAGCAATTATTTTTTTAAAGGTAAAAAAACTATGATGAAAATTTAAAATCAAAAAAAAAGGCTTCGAATCAATCCAAGCCTTTTCTCTTATATCATTATGCATATTAGAATTCTTTGATTGTATTTCCTTTTTTATTACCAAACTTATAACAAATTACTACTCCACCGATGCCATAATAATCATTGTATTCAGAACTAGCTGCGTTTGTTACACCATCAATATAGTCATTGGCACCTACTCTTAAGGCAGCTTCTGCTTTTATAGAGTAATTTTCATTAATGTCATATTTTACTCCAAATCCAATTGGGAATACTATTGATGATTTCTCTACTTCAGCTTTATCTTTTGCTATTCTTGCTTTCAGAACATCAGCTTGTTTGTTTTCGTTGAAGTTGACCTTAGGATTTCCAAAAACCATTCCTGCGGCTCCATATATATAAGGAGATAATTTATAATTTTTGTGTGCTAATGGAGCATATTCAAGTCTCAAACTAAGTTCATTCAGATTATTGGTGAATGAAAATCCACGCTCACGTCTACCCGTCCCAGTATCAGCAAATTTATCATCTCCGAAAACTTGTCCGAATCTGTAGCTGATACCACCATTTAAATTTTGGCTCAAATGATAATTAAAGTTAATACCAAAAGCTATTCCGGAAGATGTAAAAAGGTTTGTTTCTTCTTCACTGAAATTGATCATATCGCCTTCATATGATGCCATACCTATTAAAATTCCAAAGTCATACGGCTTTTGATTCATGGATATTTGGATATCATTCAAATCGTCTTGACTGAATAAATTCAAGCCCATACTTGTGAAAAAGAGAGAAAAAATTAAAAGTTTACTTGTTTTCATGATGTAAATTTTGGTTTATAAAATACAAATGTAATACTATAATTACAAATCATATAGATTAAGTATTAAAAAATTATTAATTTTATACGTAAATATTTAATATCTAATATTTAATATAATTCTATGTTTTTTATCTTAAATGTGTCTTAGAAAACGAGATTTCAGTGCTTCATCTTCAAAACTACCTGAGTAATATGATGTGATAGTACTACTACTATTATCTTTGATGCCCCTTGAAGATACGCATAAATGAACAGCATCAATTACTACTGCGACATGTTCAGACTGAACTGCTGATTTTATTTCTTCTGCTATTTGGATGGTTAGCCTTTCTTGTACTTGGGGTCTCAGTGCATAATGTTGTACTATTCTATTTAGTTTAGACAATCCAATAACTTTTCCAGTGGATATGTAAGCTATGTGTGCCTTACCAATTATAGGAACAAAATGATGTTCACAATTGGAATAAAATGTAATGTCCTTTTCAATGAGCATTTCATTATATTTATACTTATTATCAAATAACTTGATATCTGGTTTATTTGCAGGATTTAACCCACTGAATATTTCTTTGACATACATTTTGGCAACCCTATGAGGTGTACCGCTGAGACTATCGTCTGCTCTATCTAGGCCTAAAATATCCATTATTTGCCCAAAGTGATGTGAAATTTTATGTATTTTTTCGTCATCTGTTAAAACAAAAGCATCAGGAAGCATAGGTGTTTCGATACTTGTCATGATGTGGTCATCTCCGTCTGCATCAAATCTTTGTGTTGCATGTTGTATCAACTTGTTATCATCCAATATATCTGACTTCAATTTTAAGGGTCTAAGTGTTTTCTGATTCATTTTAATTTCAATTTAAGTTGATTAAACGTAGTTTTTTTAATATTGTTTAATTTAATTAGCATAAAAGTTAAACAATATGAGTTGGTCTAGTGATTTGTATCAATCTTTACAGTGAGATAAGTCATCACAAATACCATTTGCAAGTATTTATCTTTGTCACATTACAATAAAAATCATTTTTAATATGAGTACCATGAAAATTTTAGTTCCTTTTGATTTTACAAAAGTTTCCAAGTCAGCTCTAGATTATGCTTTAAATTTAGCCAATTATATTAATGCCAACATCCATCTAATGTATGTATTGAATGGTTCTTTTTCAACATCAGACAGCATGTTTTTGGATACTATTGAGGATGTTTATGATCATGCAAAAACCAGATTAGAAGAGTATTTAGAAACTGAAATAAAAAAATTGTCGAATTTTGATAATGTATCATTACATCCTATAGTGAGATATGGTGTACCTGGTTTTACTTTAGCCGATTACGCTAATGATAATCAATTTGATTTTGTGGTATCTGGTATGAGAGATCAACACAATGTGATTGAGCGATTTTTGGGTACCACATCTACAATACTGACCAAGTTGGCTTCGTGCCCTGTGATATTGATCCATGAGAATACACCTTGGATGTATCCTAAAAAGACTATTTTTACGATCGACGATACGGCAGACTTTGATGAATCGATTCAGAAATACATACAATTTAATACATATTTCAATGCTTCCACTGATTTTATTCATGTTAGGAATGATAAAGCTGACGACGCACTCTTTTCTAAAGACGCAGTCATAAAGGAATTGTTCTTAAAAAAACACCCAAAATTTACATTTGATATCAAAACCATATATGGAGGAGATATTGTACAGTCCATAGTTGATTATTCCATTTTTGAAAAAGCAGATATGTTGGTCATGGTACATAGAAAACGAAGCTTATTGGATGTGTTTTTTAATAGATCATTAAGTATTAAAACTGCAGAAGGGCTACATTTGCCGGTTATGGTTTTAGAAGAAAATTTTGTAAAAAAGTAGAATTAAAACTCTACTCATCCTTTTAAAAAAACGATAAAAGTAAATTTATTTAAAAAAAATAATATCAAAAGAATAAATCCTTCCGAAAATATGCTGAAATTTGACCCAAATTAATTTTTAGTATAAAACGATCTCAATTTATAAATTTTTAAACATGTTAAAGATACTTTGTCCTACTGACTTTTCTCCAAATTCAGAATTTGCCGTAGAGTATGCCATAAATCTTGCTAATGATCTCAAAGCTGAAATTTGTTTTGTCACATCCTATAAAGTACCACACACTACAGGGGCTCTAAGGAATCTCAATGAAAAAATTCATGAAGCTTTATGGGAAGATATAAATTATTTTGTTGATAAATTCAGAACCTTAATAACCACAGGAATCGAGCCTAAGCTTGCAGTTGTGGAAGGGAACACGACAGTTTCTATTTTAAATTATGCTGAAAATCATCATACAGATTTGATTGTGATGGGAACAAAAGGTAGCTCTGGAGTAGCAAAAATCCTTATGGGAAGTATTACCAAAAAGTTTTTTGAGACTAGTAATATTCCTGTTTTAGCAATACCCGAGTCACTGAAATATCAAGTGACACGCAATACGATTCTCCTTAGTTTGGATGCTTATGGTATTAA
The DNA here is from genome assembly GCA_945870185.1 of Aureispira sp. CCB-QB1. GTDB lineage: Bacteria > Bacteroidota > Bacteroidia > Chitinophagales > Saprospiraceae > OLB9. The sequence continues at coordinate 58,887 of CAMBRK010000010.1, forward strand.
CAATGAAAAATCTATTTCTTTACTCAGAGAGTTAAAGACAGTACCTGATGCTCAGATTGATGTTTTTCATGTGGTTACTCCTGATGAAAAAATATATTTATCAGATAATACTGGTAAAATTGCTGATTTCATTAGAAATATTGTTGTGGTAGAAGGAGATGATATTGTGTATGAAATAAAAAAATATGTAGAAGATAACGAAATAGGTATACTTGTCATGGTGGGAAGAAAGCACAGTTTTCTGGAGAGGTTATTTAAAGATACAAATACATCTGCGGAATTATTTACTACAAATGTACCAATATTAAAATTACCTGAATTAGAGTAAATAAAATAAGATGACGGTAACAAACTTTAGCTTCGGTGTTGTAAAGGAGGCATTTGATAATAAAAGGAAGTTTTTTGACGATGGTAAAACGATGACGTATAAGTTTCGTTTAGATGCCTTAAAAAAATTAAGAAGTCAAATCAAAATTTATGAACGACAGCTTTTGGATGCCATGTATCTTGACTACAAAAAGCCTGCTACGGAAGCATTTGTAGGTGATATAGGTGTAGTCTTAGAAGAGTTAAACTTTACGATTAAAAATTTAAAGATTTGGATGCAGGATAGGCGAGTACCTACTCCTATCACTTTGATGCCATCAACTTCTAAAGTTATTTATGAACCCAAAGGTGTTGTTGTTATTTTTGCCCCATGGAATTATCCGTTTAATCTCATAATCACTCCATTGATTGGAGCCATTGCTGCTGGTAACTGTGCTATATTAAAGCCTGCTCATGAAACTCCTCATACTGCAATCGTTATAGAGAAGCTTATCAAAGAAACATTTGATCCTGCTCACGTCAGTCTAGTGCAAGGTGAAGGTAAAGCTATGGGTGAAATGCTGCTAGAAAATTTTGTGTTTAATCATATTTTTTTTACTGGATCTGCCAGTACAGGAAAATGGATTTTGTCCAAAGCAGCACAAAATCTTACCCCTGTGACTCTAGAGTTGGGTGGTAAATGCCCTGCTATCATTGATGATTCTGCCCGGTTATCTACAACGGTAGGCCGAATTGTATGGGCTAAGTATTTCAATGCTGGTCAAACGTGTCTAGCCATTGATCATGTTTTTGTTCATGAAAGCATAAAAGACATGTTTATTGATGCCTGCAAGAAGGAAATTATCAATAAGTTTGGGTCTGATCCTTCCCAAAGCCAAGATTTTTGCAGAATCGTAAATTCAGAGAGAACCCAAAATATTGTAAAATTACTAGAAGGACAAAAAATCTTGCATGGTGGTAAGTTTGACGTCAAATCTTGTTATATAGAGCCTACCATAGTAGAAGTTACTGACATAAATGCTCCCATCATGTGTGAAGAAATATTTGGCCCGATCTTACCTGTGATATTTTGGAAGAATCAGGAAGATGTTAAGACCATGATTAGACGCAATCGCTATCCATTAGCATGCTATGTATTTTCAGAAAGGAAAAAGTTTATTGAATTTTTTCATCGTAATATTGAATTTGGAGGTGGATGTGTAAATAATGCAATGGCTCATTATGGAAATAGTCACTTTGGTTTTGGAGGAGTTATGAGCAGCGGGATGGGCAAATATCATGGGACTAATAGTTTTGAAACCTTTTCCAATGCAAAGCCAATATTAGAAGCAGTCAGTTTGATTGATTTACATATTTGGTACCCACCATATTCTGATAAGAAACTTTCCATCATCAGGAGAGTGGTTGGTTGAAAATTCGATTCCTTTTAAGTCCGTACGATTTTTATAAAATTGTCATTAAAAATGCCCTATTATATGAGTTAGATCTCATTAATACAAGCTTTTATCTAAAAAATTAAACTATTCATTAGATTTTAAGTTAGCTTTGCTTCCAAAATAACGAAGCGATATGTCGGTATTAATAATATCTGGTCTAAGCAAAAACTATGGTAAAGTTAAAGCACTTCAAAAACTTGATTTGATTGTAGAGTCAGGGCAAGTATTAGGTTTACTTGGACCAAATGGAAGTGGAAAAACAACAACTTTGGGTATCATTTTGGGTATCATAAGGCAAGATGAGGGAAGTTTTGAATGGTTTGAAAATCAATATGGTGAACAACATAGGCTAAAAATAGGTGCAATCTTAGAAACACCCAATTTTTATCCTTATTTGAACGCAGATGATAATTTAGATATCGTCAGACACATCAAACATGAAGAGCAAACAGATTTTGACAATTTGCTTACACTAGTTAACTTAAAAGAGCGAAGGAAATCAAAATTTTCAACTTATTCTTTGGGCATGAAACAAAGATTAGCTATTGCCGCAACTTTGATAGGTAACCCGGATGTCGTTATCTTTGATGAACCAACGAATGGATTGGATCCGCAAGGAATTGCAGAGGTAAGAACTATATTAAAGCGGATTGCGGATACTGGAAAAACAGTCATCATGGCATCCCATATACTAGATGAAGTTGAAAAAATATGCTCGCATGTAGCCATCATCAAAAGTGGACAGTTATTGGCATCTGGTCCTGTAGGAGCTATTGTCAATAATGACATCACTATAGAATTAGCAGCCGAAAATATGGAAAAGCTCAAACAATTTTTGTCCCGCCTCGATGTGGTCAAATCAATGTTTGATAATGGTAAAATCATGGAAATAGGTGTATCTGCGGATACTGATTTTACGGCTATAAATAAATTAGCCTTCGAAAATGGAATTACTCTAAGTCATTTTGTGGCTCGTAAAAAAAGATTGGAAACTGAGTTTCTGGAAATCACTTCCACATCAAAGTAAAAGTTATTACCAAAAGGAAATTTATTTAGCAATATGTTTAAGAAGTTAAAAGAAAAGTGGAATGTTAGCTGGTTGCAGTTTGTATTGATTTTTACAACCTTTGCATTGGGAGGTAGTCTCTGTGCAAAAGTGGGCAGCTGGTTTCTAAATATGATAGTTACAGAAAAGAATTTAATTTATTGGGTGGTGTATATTCCAGTAATGACCATTTTTTGGCCATTTTGTGTTTTATTGATTAGTATACCTTTGGGCCAAGTACGCTTTTTTTTAGAGTATTTGCGCAAAATGGGAATTAAATTGGGCATGATTAAATCGGTTTAAAAGTCGATCCAATATATTGTTTTTATGAGCCAACAAACAGACCAACTTATACAGCTAGTTCAATCTTTGACCAAAGCAGAAAAAAGAAGTTTTAGGCTTTTCGCTCAAAAAAACAATAGTGCGGGAGACCAGCTTTATATGCAATTATTTGATTATATTGACGGTGTGAAGCATTACAATGAGCAAGACATACTCAAAAAAATTCCGCAGATCAAAAAATCACAATTGTCTAATATCAAGGCTAACCTAGCTAGGCAAATTTTAGGAAATCTGAGACTCTTGTATAAAAATGAATCTGCTGAAATGATGATCAGAGAAATGCTTGATTTTACAGCGATTTTGCAGATAAAGGGTATGACCATGGCGGCTTTAGATGTGCTTGATAAGGCTAGGAAACTTGCAAAAAGCCACCATGAAACATTACTTAAATATGTTATCTTAGACACAGAACGTAAAATTGAAACGCAGTTTATTACAGGAAGTTCGAGTCAAAAGGCTTATGATTTAAACCTTGCTAGCAGTAAACTTTTGAATAAAGTAAACCTTTTTGATAAATTATCTAATCTTTCCATCATGATATATGGTATGTATTTAAAGTATGGATACGTAAGGAATCAAAGAGATTATGAACAAGTAAGAGACTTTTTTTTTAATCATCTTCCTGAAATCAATATTACAAGAGCCGGATTTTACGAAAAGATATACTATTATCAATCTTGTGTTTGGTTCTACCATATGACTCAGGATTTTCTTCAATACTATAAATATTCACAAAAATGGGTAGATACTTTTACTAGTGCATCTTATAAAATAAAGGACGAACCCATTTTGTATGTCAAAGGTATACATAATGCATTAAATGCCCTTTATATGGCTAATAAGAAGGAGAAGTTTAATCAATATTTGGAGCTTTATAAAATTCATGGTAAAGAGATTTTATCGACAAATGCCATAAGTCAGACTTCCTTTTATTTTCTTTTTCTGTATACGCACCAGCTCAATGCGATATTTTTATCTGGCAACTATGATGAAGGAGCTAAGCATTTAAGTGATTTAAAACAAGCTTTGGAATCCAATATTTATCTTTGGGATGATAACCGTATTATGGTGTTTTACTATAAGCTTGGTTGTGTCTATTTTGGAGCTGACGATTTTAATACGGCCCTAACCTATTTAAACAAAATAAGCAATAGTCCTGTCGAGGGATTAAGGCAAGACATTCAATGCTTTGCGAGGATACTTGCTTTGATTTCTCATTATGAGTTAAAAAATGAATATTTATTGAGATACCAAATCAAATCCGTTTATAGATTTTTAATGAAAATGAATGAATTACAGGCAGTACAAAAGGAAATACTCAGTTTTATCAGGCGTACTCCTGAAATGAATCGAAAAGGATTAATTACTGAATTTACATTGCTTCGATCTAAGCTTATTCGATATCAAGATGACCCTTTTGAGAAAAGACCATTTCTCTACCTAGATATCATTTCTTGGCTTGATAGTAAGATCAGTAATCAAAGGATCCAAGATGTGATTCAATTCAAGATGAAAAATTAAAATATTAATTAGTTACTACGAACTCTTACGACCAAAGAGTTTGTAATAAAATGTTTCTAAAGATTCATCCCATTTTTTAAGGTCAGTTGAACTAAGAATCAGATATAGTAATGCAGGATATAAATGATGAAAAAGTCTCTTCATTGATGTGGACAAATGCCATATTAAATCTTTAGGGGTTATTACGTAAACTGCTAAATAGGCCATTAGAATCATAATAATGACCCAATATTCAGCATGCCAAGCTGTCCAGTATTTGTATGAAAGGATAACAATGATTAGCAACATATAATACTTGGTAAATAATGTCTCTAATCCAAATCTTATAATGTGGAAATATCTCATAGGAGAAAGTATGCTCTCTAAAGTTGTTATGGATTGACCTGAAACAATATCATTTGCCGGAGCTAAAAACCACTTAAAAGACAATAAAATCAATAAAAAGGGTAGGGATGCCAAGCCCACTGTAAGTACTGATTTGGTATGATATTTTGCTTTGAAAAAAGTAAAAATAAGGATGACTATATAGATAACAAATCCTTCGTTTTTTATAGATAGGGCGATACCGCAAAAAAGACCTGCTAAAATTAAGTAATGCTTTGGTTTTTCAAGGAATAATATGATGACGATCAAAAAAACTAATGCAATAAAGCTATCTGCATACTCAGACGAAGCAATGTTTCCATAATCATACCCTAAAAATAAAGTTGTTAATACCAAAATGGAAATATAAGGTAATTTTTTTATCTTGTTATAAATCAAGCTATTGATACAGATATAAACAAATAATGCAAAACTTGCAGGTATTACAGGAGTAATATGACCCATTGTTTTCCAAAATGCAGCAATAATCGAGGGTAGTAGTAGCGGATAATCAGGATGTGTCCACTCTATTGTAGAATTAAACATATTTTGCCAGTTTTCTTGGTCAAACATAAACTTAGCATGCATATTCCATATGGAATAGGCATCCCATCCGCCCCATTTTTGATGTTGAAATATAAAAGTTAAGACGCTTGCTAGTAAGAGTAGTGACCATCGGGTCTCAAAATACCAAGAGGTTTTAGGTAGTTTGACCTGATATTTTATGTTTATGACGGTCCAGACAAATACCAATATGGATAACACAATCCAAGTACCAAGCCCTGTGAAAGTGGATAAGAGGTAAGTTGTTCCATACAAAGACAAGGTGAGTATAGTCCCAAAGATATTCGTTTGTAGTAGGTCGTATTGGTTATTTTGAAGTTTTTCTTTTATCCAAATAAAGGATAATCCACAACTCATTATGGTCAATATCAAAAGTGCTATATTCATTTTTGGCTCACAGTTTTGATTTGGAGGATATGCCAAATACTATCAGTTTTGTAATGGATTTCAGTTGGCTTTTCCTGGGGTAGTTTTACTGCTATAATTTTGGGGGCAAATAAAAACTGCAATTGATAATAGATTTTGATTCTGTTGGTGTCTTCTTGGATTAAAGCAGATCCACTTTCTATAGCTAGTTTCAAACGATCTATTTCACTGTCACTTTTTTCCAAATGATATCCCCAAAATAGCAATAGTACTATGATCGAACTCCATATAAATAAATTAATGCGTTTACTCATGTAATTTAAAAATTGAACCCACCGTCAAAAAAGATACCTCGATCTCCTCTTTGAGTGAAACCGTAGTTGACAGAAAAGGAAACATTGTTAAACATAATAAAATCTAAAGAAGGTCCATACCCAATTTGAATTTGATTGCTCAATGGATTTTCGGAGCCAGAAAGTGGGTCGTTGGCAAATCCACCATCTATATTAAACCTAAAATAAACTTGAGCATTCATTACTTTAAACTGCTTGGGCATAAATTTAGGTAAATTAAAATTATGATCCATCATTTTCCACCTTATGGAGTTTTGGGCTAACATGAAATTTCTTCCATCTAGCACATACAATTGATACCCAGTAATATAGTCATTTCCATATCCAATTCCATTATTGAGGTAATATGGTATGACATCAGGAAGTATGTTGATTTTAAATTTTAATCTGTTGGCCAAAATGACATTTTTGAATATAGAAGTGTATTGTTCTAGTGCAATTGAAAAATTTAAGTTGTTAAGATCTGTAAAAATGCCTAATCCTTCTTTTCTAGCTTTGAGTTCAAGTCTATAACCTTTTTGTGGGTACAAAGGATAAACCGTATTATCATATTTTAATTCATAATCCAATAAAAAATATTGTAGCCGAGTCCTATTCTCGCCAAAGAAATCAGCATTTTTATTTGAAACTGAACTGTCTATTTTGAGATTGACATATTCCAATTTTACGGTTTGGTTGAGTTGAGGATTTGATCTATGGGAAATGCCAATATGAGCTCTATGTTGAAAGACAATTTTATCGTTATCAGCTCTACTATAAAAAGCAGGTTTATTCCCTGTGGTACGGTAACTTATTTCTCTATTTTCACTGTACAAGACATTACCAAATATTCCAGTATTTCCCCAAAGATATGGATAAATGTAAGCTAATTCAAGTTTTTTAATGTAACCTGTTTGGTATTTTAGTTTGAGTTTGTCCTTATGGCCCGTCAGGTTAATATGATCTAGTGCCAAACCATAATTTACTCTTTTGAAAGAATAATTAAACTCTTTTCCCCAAACATTAAAGTTGCGATCCGCTAACTCAAAGATGACATACGGATATATGTACCAATTTTCCTGAACCTTGATCTCTACATTGCAGGTTGATAATTCAGTATTCCAGTTTTTTATATTGATAGTACTGAGGTTGAATAGTCCGATACTGCTGATCCGTTTCTCGTTGATTAAAAGTCGATCAGTAATATTTTCAAGGCTTAAAGTGTCTCCGGGGTGCAAGTCTATTTCTTGCATGATGACATTTTTTTTAGTCTTGTGATTACCTACTATGATGATACTATCGATAATTACATAGTCTACCTGACCAAATAAAGGACTTGTTATGACCAGAAAAATTAAAAGCCAAAGGTTTTTTAAAACCGAAAAATGAAAAACAGAATATTTTTTGGACTTCATGCTTAAATCATTCAAGCATCAAACATTTAGATAGGTCATCAGGGCCTCATATCTGTCTTTAAGTCCATCGTGATGGTCGGTTTCCGAAAAAGTCGCCGAAATTTCATAACCAAATCTTTCTAAACTTGATTTAAGGGATTGGATATCTTGACGATTGAGTTTCAAGGTGACGTATACTCTGTGAGAGTCTGGGATAGCATTCACAAAACTGCTTAAAATAATGATATCATCTGACTCGGCTATCCTGGCTATTTCTGATAAAGAATAGTGTCCTCTTGATGTTTCTACGACTAAAATACTTCCTGGTTCAGCAAATGAAAAATGATTGGCAAAATATTTTAATAAATCTTCCATAGTAATTACTCCCAAAAAGTTTTCTTTTTTATCAATGACAGGAATAATGGTAAGTTGAAGCCTACCCATTTTTGTCATGACTTCAAAAAGATGCTCATTTTCAAAACTAAAAGGTCTTAAAAAGGAAAGCCTGTATGAACCTATAGGATCATTTTCATCATGAATCAGTATATCATCTTCCGAAACCACACCCAATAACTGCTCATGATTTACAATGGGTAAGTGCCGCAAATGATATATTCTCATTTGTTGTAATACATCTGACCCGAGGTCTGATGTTTGTACAGGCAATACGGATTGAGAGATAAGTTCCTTTGCGATCACGGATTTGTTTTATTGGTATGACAAATGACTTTAAAATAACGCATGCAAGATATCAATTTATTGTCTAAATATCTTTTTTCTTTCTGCTAAAAATTCAATCTCAGTTAAAATACCTTTATTTTTTAATTCTTGAATTTTATTTAATTGAGCTAATAGTGCATCTTCTTGAATGTTTTCCTTATCGTCAGTTTTGCTATTGGTGATAGGTGTGGTTGGATCTACTGAAGTACTAGTTTTAAAAGGATTGGCTGTAAAACCACTAGCTCTGAAGGCTTCATACTCAGGTTGTATTCTTACGTAAGCGAGATCATCATGGGATAATATTCTTTCGACGTCTTTCAGTCCTGACATCACTGCTTTTTGTATATGATGGTAAGCCAAAGCTTTTTTTTCAGTAAGAGAGTAAGCACAAGCAATATTAAAATGAAGTGCTACATCATTGGGTGAAATGTCCAAACCTTTTTTAAAATCATGGATAGCATCTTCTAAATCAAAATCCTTATATTTTTTAATACCGCTTGCCTTAAATGGATTGGCTCTCAAGGAAGTTTGTGGAGAAACTTTTGTTTTGGGTTGATTTGTAGTTCTAGGGGTGGGTATCTGATCGTATTTTTGCATTTGCTCTTCTCTTCTCGCTTCTAGTGGTCCTCTTCTCACAGGTACATAACCCCTATTGTATTGCTTATCAAATTCCTGATCTGTCATTTTAAGTAATTTTACACCATTCATTACACCCGCAATGAGCGAAATGGGTATTCCTATATTAATCGAAACCACAAAAAGAATCATAAACCCAATAAATCCACCTGTCTTTCCCAAATAAAGTTTATGTCCACCTACGAAACCAGTAAAAAAAGCCAACATGGCCGCTGTTATTTTATTTTTTGGTTGCATTTGAAGTTTTTAATAAATTTTACAAGTAAGTACAGCAATATCGTCTGCTATTTCGTTTCCACCTCTGAAATCATCAATCTCCTTGAGTAATTTTTGGTTAAATTCATCTGGGGATAATTTGAAATTTTCATCAACAAAAATTTCCAAGTAGTTATCTCCAAAATACTCTTCTTCCTTATTTCTCAAGTCAGGAAGACCATCTGTAAAACTGACAATCATCGCTTCTGAAGTTAATTGGATACTTTCTTCTTTGATATTATCCAATTTTTCAAAAGCTCCAATAAACGAACAACCCTTATCTAACCTCAATAATTTATCATTCATCTTGAGTATGGGTGGAAAGTGGCCTGCATTAACATATCGCAATACTTTATTTTTAATATCAACTTCTGCCACAAAGAACGTGATGTATTTGTCACTCTTGGTAATTCTATAGACAGACTGATTTAAAGCAAAGACGAATGTCTCTAAATCTCGGTATTGAAATATAAGAGATTGGATCATAGCTTGAAAATTTGCCATGAGTAAAGCTGCAGAAACACCTTTGCCTGATATGTCTGCTATACAAAATGCAAACCTATTTTCGTCAAACCGTATAAAGTCAATATAGTCTCCTCCAATATTAAAATGGGGTTTATAAATCTTAGAAATTGCAAAATGTTGCTCTATTGGCAAATGCTCCGGAATCAGCATATTTTGAACTTGTGTGGCCAATTCCATTTCCCTTCTATATCTTTCTTGCTCTATTTGTTTTTTAAATAATCTTTTGTTTTCAATGGCTACAGCTATGATATTGGTAATCGTAGTGATAAATTGTATCTTGTTGTACAAGTCGTCTTTCTCTTTTATGCCACCTATGACAGCATATGAAATTGGAAGTTCTTTGTGAAATACTGGAATGATAATGTTAAAGCCATTAAGGATTTCTATTTCACCACTTTTAATTGTGTGTAATCTTTTATGAGTCAGTAAAATGGGAATGATTGCGTTTTTTTTCTCTTTTTCGAAATTTATAGATGTAGCACATTCCCAATCTTCAGTTTCCCCGTCTGTAATAAATAGGGCCATTTTTTCTATACCCATTTCCCAACTAAGGAACGATTTGTACATATTGAAAAGACCTTCTGCAGAAACATTATCGTTGATTGCTTGCGTAATGGTGAGCAACGATTTTATCTGCAGTTGTTTTAAACTCAACTCTTTTTCCAACTTTTCTAAAATGGCCAATTCCCGATTCATAGGACAAATTTAGATAAATCTTCTGAGAAGAAAAAATGTATTACCTTAAAGAAATAGAGATAGTCAAAATTCACTAGTTTGATTCATAAATTTTTTTGTTCAAAGATTATCATTATCTTCTGAATCTTTGACTCTTTTATTATCCACATCTTCATAAAATCTTTCTGTAAAGGTATGTTTTGGAGCATAATCCATTCTTAATACTGAGTATACCATCCATATGATCATCAGGTTAAGGATAGAAAAGATACTTAAAGCTAGACCATAATCTGGATCAAAGCCACAAAGGAATAAGAAGAATAAAAAAACTGTTGTAGTAATGGCTACCGAAGAATGTACACCTTTCATATATTGATTTTTAATTTAAGGTTAATAAACATTTGATTTTTTAGCGAAATTCAAACACCAAATTTAAAGGTTTGTTCTTTGATACGATGCGTTATTGAAAATATTGTATTTCTCTTTTTGGTGTAAGAATCAATCATGTTAATCATCTAGAATTTAGCTAAAAGCAAAAATACTTTCTCGTCATTTACATTAATACTGAAAGCATTTTTATCTTTGCGTTCTTTTTTAAAAAAAAATCAAATGAACATAAAAAACATTATAGCTGTAAGTGGGTTGCCTGGTCTCTTTAAAATAGTATCTACCAAAAATAATGGATTGCTAGTTGCGGATCCTGACACAGGAAAGACTAAGTTTTGTTCTGTGAGACAACATCAGTTTACGCCTATGGAAACGGTAGCCATATACACAGAAGATGATACTGTTGCTATTGATAGAGTATTTAAAACGATGCTGGACAAACAAGAAGAACTTGCTGTACCTGCAGCTAATGCAGAGCACAAAGAATTACAAAAGTATTTTAGTGTCATCATACCGGATTATGATAGAGATAAAGTATTTCATAGCGATATGAAGAAAGTAATCAAATGGTTTAATTATCTCAACGATCGAGGATACCTTACAGCTGAACCTGAAAAGGACCATAGTGAGGAAGAGTAAAAATTTAGAGCCTTCAACAACCTTGATTCTTAAATATTGTTATACGTTTCATAATCATTTTTAAAAATATTATTATGTATCAAATTCTTAAAGCATCACATTCACACTTTGCTTGGCTAGTGCTTTTCGCTTTAATCCTGATAGTAGCATTGGCTATAAAGGCATTTTTTAGCAAAAAGCCGTGGCAGTCAACACAGATTAAATGGGCATTAATAGGTTTGATACTTTCACATATTCAATTATTGATAGGCCTAGTCCTTTATTTTACTTCTCCCAATGGAATCAGTAACTTGTCTGGAGAAACCATGAAAGATAGTTTTGCAAGATTATTAGCTGTAGAGCATCCTTTTATTAATATTTTAGCTATCATTTTGATTACCATAGGTTACTCCAAAGCCAAAAAGGCAGTGGGTACTATGGGCGCGACAAAATCTATAGCTGTTTTTTATGGGATAGGCCTATTGCTCATCTTAAGCAGAATTCCTTGGCAAGTTTGGATAAAGTGATTTGTATCGGAAATAAAAGTAACATTACATTGTAACTTTTTGGGGTTAATTCAGTCAACTTTGTTAAATAATATATATCATGAAATCGACATAAAAAATAATCAGGGTTTATTTTACCTGCCCGACTAACGTGTTCAGGCGGGTACAAATCCCTATGATTATTTTTTATCAAAGATTCCATCCCGACGGTGACGCGGGACGAGTTATGGCCTTTAAAAATAAATATAAAAAATAAACAGATGAAATTTATTGTACTTTTTTTAAGCTTTTTCATCTTTCATTCGTACCACGGATTGAGTCAAATAGGTCCTGCAGTGCAGACTAACAAACCAGAACCCATCAAAAAGGAAGCTAAGCCTACGCTAAACACTCCTGCAGCGAAAGCAAAGGAGAACGCAAAGTTACTTACCAAAAGTTTGAAACTTAACGAAAAACAACATGAATCGTTGGAAAAGGCTTTGGTGGAGTTTGAAACACAAGTAAGTAGCACCAATAAAAGTAAATTGACTAATAAAGAAAAATATGTTAAAGTCAATGATTTGAATACAAAACGACAGGGTGCAATAAAAAAGATTTTAACTCCTGAACAATATAAAGCGTATCTTTTATCTTACCCATAAAAGCGTATTATTTGTCTTTTAAGTATTACTCTTGTTTAACTGCCTGAGATATGCTCTTAATCTAAACTCAGTAAGTAATCCTATAGCCAATTCTATGGCTGAAATTAATGCGATCGGTATGGCTGACCCCATAACCAATCCCTTTTGTTTTGTAAAGATTCCTATAAACGCCACTATGGCACTGATGGTAACCAGATATACATAACGTCTTCTGTTTTTATTTTTTTTATCAATTCTATAGGTGGTATATTGTATTTCCTCATGAGTACGTTGTTGATCTAGCTCAGCAATATTTTTGTAAAACTCATATCTTTGTCTGGAAGAATAAAATAAGACAGCACCTTTCCCCACACAATAAATGAAAAACATAAAAAACCCATAACTGAGATATTTGTAACCCATAGAGATGGTAAAATACTGCAAAATTACTGCAAAAAGTAACAAAATCATACCTGTAAAGACATAAAACGAAGCTGCTATGATGTCACCTTTGTAAAGTATTCTACATTTTTCAAGCATCAGTATCATGTTTTAAATCAAAGAATCTATAATCTTATCTTCGACAATAGATGGTACAGTAACCACTAAATCTGAATTCTGTTCCATGGCTCTGTTTATCGCAAAAATGGCTTCTTTATTTCTAGCCCAGCTACGCCTAGCGATACCATTATTTACATCCCAATGTAGCATAGATTTGATTTTTTTATCAGAATTTTTGCTCCCGTCTATGACCATACCAAAGCCACCATTGATTACTTCTCCCCAGCCTACACCACCACCGTTGTGCAAAGATACCCAAGTAGCACCTCGAAAGGCATCACCTACAAAATTTTGAACAGCCATATCAGCTGTAAACTTTGAGCCATCATAAATATTAGATGTTTCTCTGTATGGTGAATCTGTTCCTGATACATCATGATGATCTCTGCCCAATACTATCGGCCCCTTGAGTTTACCGTCTTTAATCGCTTTGTTGAATGCCAAAGCAATTTGAATTCTTCCTTGGGCATCAGCATACAAAATTCTAGATTTAGATCCTACTATGGGGAGATTGGTTTTGGCATTTTCGATCCAGATGATATTGTCATGGAGTTGCCCTCGGATCTCATCAGGAGCTTTATGGTGCAATTTTTTGAGTACTTTAGCTGCAATTTTATCGGTCTTGTTCAGGTCCTTTTCACTTCCGGAAGTGCATACCCATCTGAATGGACCAAAACCATAATCAAAACAAAGTGGTCCCAGTATATCTTGAACGTAAGAAGGATATTTATAGCGGTCACTTCCTTTCTTTACCAAGACATTTGCACCAGCTTCTCCAGCTTCTTTAAGGAATGCATTGCCATAATCCCAGAAATACATACCTCGGGCTGCCATGATATTGACTGCGTTTACGTGACGTTTGAGGGTCTTAATAATTTCTGATTTAAATTTAAGTTTATCTTTTAGTAGTAACGCCTTACCTTCTCCGAAAGTATAACCCACAGGGCAGTATCCCATGTCGTCAATATTGTGCAAAGAAGTCTGATCAGATCCTAATTCTATTTTTATATCTGAACTTACTAGAGCTTCCCAAAGATCTACAATATTGCCATGATAAACCAAAGCAATACCGATTCCTTCATTTTTGCATAACCTGATTTTGTCCATAAGCAAAGGCAAATCAGCAAACACATTTTCTTGTTGAACATATCCATCTGTAACCCGTTGACGGATGGCATCACCATCTACTTCCGCAATGATACCTACTGCGCCTGTGATCACTGCTGCTATAGTTTGGGCACCAGACATCCCGCCCAAACCAGAAGTGACAAAAGCCACACCTTTAAGATTGTCCTGACCTAATCCCATTCGCCTGCCTGCATTCAATAGAGTGATTGTTGTACCATGTACGATACCTTGCGGTCCGATATACATAAATGATCCAGCTGTCATTTGGCCATACTGGGTGACACCTAAGGCATTATACTTGTTCCAATCATCTTTTTTACTGTAATTAGGGATCATCATACCATTGGTTACGACTACTCTTGGAGCCTGCTTATGCGATGGAAATAGTCCCAATGGATGTCCAGAATACAAAACCAATGTTTGCTTATTGGTCATTTGAGATAAATATTGCATCGTGAGCCTATATTGAGCCCAATTCTGAAATACTGCTCCATTCCCACCATATGTAATTAACTCTTCTGGATGTTTGGCTACTTTGGGGTCTAGGTTGTTCTGTATCATAAGCATGATTGCGGCAGCTTCCTTGCATTTGGCCGGATAGTCAGATATGGGCCTGGCGTACATTTCATATTCAGGTAGATATCTGTACATATATATACGACCGTATGTTTTGAGTTCTTTTAAAAACTCTTGGGCAAGTTGTTCATGAAGTTCCGTATTGAAGTATCTCAGGGCATTTCTGATGGCCAATTTTATTTCATCTTTGGTCAATACATTTTTGATATTTCTTTTTGGTGCGTGAGATAGATTTTTGTTAATTTTCTTTAACTCAGGTAGATTTGTAGGAACTCCATCTTTGATACTGGATAATGAGTTGTTCATTTTTAAATTAATTTTGATAACATTTGGTGGTGTAAAGGTAATGGAAATAAGGATTTTGGGTGTGCAAATTTTTAAAATTGTTTTTAAATATTATTATTGAAACTTTTGTGTATTTTTTAGGTTACATATTCCATATACTCACAAAACCTAATGATCCGATATCTTACTATCTTACTTTTACTTATTTTTCATTTTTCAGGTTATAGTCAAATTATTTATGATGATTTTGAAGGTGGCGGAAATATTACTTCATGGTTTGGAGATGACTGCCCTATAAATATTAACTTTGATAACCCGCACAAACAAGGAATAAATACGTCGCTTAAAGTACTTCAATACCGTGATGAAGGTGGACAATACGCAAATGTAAGGTTTCAAAAAGATCAAAAACTCAACCTTTCAAGTAATGCAGTTTTTACATTGAAAGTTTATTTGGTTTCAAATAGTATGACTGGGAACCCAAGAAATCAAATTTCTCTCAAATTACAAGATGGAAGTATCGATCAACCTTGGATTACTCAGTCTGAGATTATCAAACCCCTTTTATTAAACCAATGGCAAGCTATCACCTTTGATTTTAGTAAGGATAATTATATCAACCTTGATCCCCAAAGTTTGCCACCTACTAAAAGGAAGGATTTTAATAGAATTGTGATTCAAATCAATGGTGAAAATAATAATGATAGCGTTATTGCTTACCTTGATGATGTTTCACACAATGGTAAATTTGTAAAAGAAGCAGTTTATGATAAGCTGATATGGGCAGATGAATTTGATAAGAATGGCACCATAGATCCCAGTAAATGGTTTCACCAAACCAGAATACCCATTGGCGATAGTTGGTTCAATGGAGAAGTTCAACATTATACCAATCGATTGGCCAACTCTTTTGTGGAAAATGGTTTGCTTAATATCGTCGCTAGAAAAGAAAGTTTTTCTAGTCAGGGAGTCACAAAGCAGTATACATCAGCTCGTTTAAACTCAAAATTTGCATTCAAATATGGAAAAGTAGTCATGAGAGCTAAATTGCCCACAGGCAGAGGTACTTGGCCGGCTTTCTGGACGCTAGGCAAAAATATTAATGAAAATGGGTCCTACTGGCAAAGTCAGGGCTTTGGCACTACTTCATGGCCTGAATGTGGCGAAATAGACATTATGGAGCATTGGGGAAATAATCAGAACGTAGTAGTCAGTGCTACCCACACGCCTTCAAGTTTTGGCAATACCATAAATGTAGGGAGCCAATTTATTCCTAATGCTTCTTCAGGGTTTAATTTATATGAATTAGAGTGGACACCCGACGAACTCATTTTTAGTGTCAATGGCGTGACACACTTTGTTTACTGTCCGGATATTAAAGACAACAGGACTTGGCCCTTTGACGCTGAGCAATTCTTCCTACTCAACATAGCGATTCAGCCCACTATTTCAGCATCTTTTACACAAAGCGCCATGCAAATTGACTACATCAGAGTTTACCAAGAGAGTGAGACATCACAAGTTGTCAATGAAAATGTATTCAAACATCACTATTTTCCTAATCCAGTGACGGACGTTCTTCATATAGAAATGAAACAAGCCAATTTGCCCTCTGCTGCCATTAAGATATTTAACATTTCAGGTCAACTGATGGTCTCTAGAACGGTACCAGTCATGGACCATAAATTGATTATCGATCAATGGGCAAAATTTCCAGAAGGAATTTACATTGTGCAATATGAAGTGGATAACAAAGTGGAGAATATTAGAGTGATAAAATAGCTCATTGTATATTTTTAGACTTAGTGAAATCTTGAAATATTTAAATTAAAAGGCTCGGTACCTTTAATTTTTTGAACAAAACCACGTGATATTCTATTAGTAAAGTTATTTTTGCGTCCACAATGGTGAAACTTATGCAGTTTTTATACCCGTCTTTTTTATGGGCTTTGCTCTCTTTGGCAATTCCTATCATTATACATCTTTTTTATTTTCGAAAATTTAAGAAAGTATATTTTACTAATGTAAAATATCTCAAAGAAATAAAAGAAGAGACATCCAACCGTAACAAGCTTAAAAACCTATTGGTGTTGCTGAGTAGATGCTTGGCTTTGGTTGCCTTGGTATTTGCATTTGCACAACCTTTTTTGCCTACGGGCAATACGGTCAAATCAGGCTTGAATAGTGTTTCCGTATTTGTTGATAACTCTTTTTCTATGAGTGCTGCCAAGCAGGATATCCCATTGTTGGATTTCGCTAAAGAAAAAGCAACATCGATTGTTAATTCATACAGTGATGATGATCGGTTTCAAATCCTAACCCACGACTTTGAAGGAAAACATCAGAGATTTGTCAATAAAGAAGACGCTCTGACTTTTATCAATGAAATAAAAATTTCTCCATCGGTACAGAAAATCGATAAAGTAGTCAATAGACAATTACAACTTTTTGAATCGACTTCAGATAATAAAATTAGTTATGTGATATCTGATTTTCAAAAGAGCATTACACCAATAGATATTACTAAAGATACCACGGTGGAGATCAATCTGGTACCCTTACAAACCCTACGGCAAAAAAACTTAAGTATCGATAGCGTTTGGTTTGATGGACCGATTCCATTTTTAAATCAGAATAATAAACTCATTGTCAAAGTCAGAAACCATAGTAACGAAGAAGCAGAACAAGTCAAATTATCGTTTAAAAAAGATGGGCAAGAGAAACCTATCGGTATTAGAGACATTGCGGCCAATGGATTCATTACCGATACGGTCAATGTTACCGTAGATAAATCAGGATGGCAGCAAGGTGTAGTTTCTGTTACGGATTATCCTGTTCAGTTTGATGATCAATATTATTTATCATTTTTAGTCCCTGATACGATCAAAGCACTTTTTATAAATGAAGGAGCTCCCAATAGGTATATGGATGCTCTTTTTAAAGGTGTAAAATACTTTTCTCTTTCTAATCAAAATGTCAATCAATTGCAGTACCAGCAATTCATAAATTTTGATCTTATCATTTTACATGATCTCAAAAGTATCACATCGGGTTTAGCGGGTGAACTCAATACCTATGTGAAAAATGGTGGTAAATTGTTAGTATTTCCAGGTCAAAGTTTGGATTTAGCCAGTTACAATAACTTTTTCGCTTTATTGAGTATGGTCTCATTTCAAGCAGAGAATAAGAATGCAAGAGAGGTAGCAACCATAAATACCGAAGAGTTTATTTTTTCAGATGTGTATATCAATAACTCCAGAAATTTAAAATTGCCCAAATCAAAAGTAAGTTTTGACTTCAGAACGACATCGGCCATTCCTTTTGAAAAGTTACTCACTTATAGAGATGGAGGTTCTTACTTGATAAAAAATAGAGTAGGGGATGGTTTGGCATTCGTATGTGCTTCACCCTTAAATACCGAAGTCAATGATTTGGTATTCAATGCTGAAATTTTCGTTCCATTGATCTACAAGATGGCCATATCTACGACCAAACAAAAAGAGTTGAGCTATACCATTTCAAACAACATCGTCATAGAGACCGAAAATAAAAGAAAAACAGGTGAGGTCGTATATAAAATTTCTAATGGAGAAACAGAACTCATACCTGGCCAAATACCGGCGGGCAACATGATGTCTTTGGACCTAGATGATCAAATTAAAACTTCAGGATTTTTTGACCTTTCGCTTGATAATCAAATAGTCAAGAAATTGGCATTCAATTTTAATCGAAATGAATCTGACATGAGTTTGTATACCGAAGGTGATTTAGAAGGGATTATTGCCAAAAATCCAAAAATTAAAGTGATCGGCGAAGCCTTACAAGCGAATATCTCAGGTTCAATTTCTGACAAAGATAAAGGCATTGTGCTTTGGAGATGGTTTGTTATTTTTGCCTTACTTTTTTTAGCCATTGAGGCTTTGTTATTAAGATTTTATAATCCATAAAGCATATGAATTATTTAGTTAAAGGTGCAACCATTTTACATCCTGGATCTATATATCATCAACAACAAAAAGATATTTTAGTATCTGATGGAGTCATTCAAAAAATAGCTGACAGTCTGGATGAGTCCAATGCTCACGTGATTTCAGGCATAAAATTATATTGTTCTATAGGACTATTGGATATAGGTACCCATGGAGGGGAGCCTGGATATGAACATCGAGAAACTATGGATACACTCACCCAAGCTGCATTGGCTGGGGGCTACACGGCTTTAGCAATATTCCCCAATCAGAAACCTGTAACACAAAGCAAAGCGGATGTCTCATTTCTAAAAATTCATAGTCATAGCAATGGAGTTCAAATTTATCCCATTGCAGCGCTAAGTAAGGATAATAAAGGGCAGGATATTACTGAATATTATGATCTGGTTGCTGCGGGTGCCGTAGCCATAAGCGATGGACTGATTGCTGTTCAAGACACGGGACTAATAGGCAGAGCGTTGCAATACGCAGCTACAGCTGGTGTTTCTGTAATCCATCATCCTGATGACTCTTATCTGAGCCATGATGGAGAAATGCACGAAGGTGTGATGAGTACATCCCTAGGTTTGAAAGGAGTTCCCGATATCGCTGAGCTCCAAATGTTACAAAGAGATCTGTTAGTCTTAGAGTATCACAATGGTGACATAATAGAACATTGTATTTCTGCAGCAAGAAGTGTGGCCACTTTGGAAAAAGCAAAAAGTAAGCATCAAAATGTACATGCTACGGTGTCATATATGAATCTTTTGTTTACTGACGAAGATCTATCTGATTTTGACAGTAATTTGAAAGTCCTTCCCGTCCTGAGAAGTGAAAATGATCGCCTTGCTTTAATCCAAGGATTGAAATCTGGAATCATCGATGCTATCGTATCTAACCATAAACCCCTGGACGAGGAAGTAAAAAATTTGGAATTTACCTACGCCCATGCAGGAGCCATAGGATTAGAAACTTGTTTGCCTGCTTTGATCGATGGTCTGAGAGATCATATGGAATTAGAAACTGTATTAGCTAAGCTGACTTCAAATCCCAGGACATTGCTAAACTTACCCATACCTGCAATTGTAGAAGGTGTAAAAGCAGATTTATGTATTTTTGATTTGGAAAGTGATTGGGTTTATAGCTCTAAATCCAGCAAGTCAATGTCTCACAATAGCCCATTTATCGGGAAGTCTTTTAAAACGAAGGTAGTAGCTACATTTGCAGGGGGCGATGTCTATGTTATAGGTGCAGAATAAAATGAATTTACGCTTTTTAGATTGGACTCGGCAATAAAAAAAGCCTTCCGAATCTAATCAGAAGGCTTTATTATTATCAAAACATACAACCTACCTATTCTTGGTTGGTATTTTCCATCGGTTCGTCTCCTTTATCGGTATCGGTACTTCTACCACTGAGTCGTAATGTGACCGATTGATTGTAATCACCTATCAGGCCATTGAGTCCGTCTATGATCTCCAAGTACAAAGTTTTGTCAGCAGCTATGCGGGAGTAAGATACCGTATCCAATACCAAGTCTTCGTAAGCTTGACGCATCAAAGACCTTTTCTCATCTATTTGTCCGGGTTTGAGCGCGGTTTGTGCTCGGGTAATGTATTGCGCGTTGAACTCTGTATTCAAATCTTTTAGGGTGGATACCCAATCCGTGATATTCAGTAAGTTTTGGGCTTCTACTAGTGAAGGTGTAGTGGCCCAGTCATCGAGCAGTGCATCTGCCACGGCGGTCTCTTGCTGATAGCTAAGCTTCTCTATTCTGTTGCCATGAGAAAAATAATTGGCTTGTAGGAGTTTAGCGGCTTTGATGATGTCCTCTTGTTCTTTGTATGTCATGCATTCCAGATACAGGCGTATGCCTATTAATGCTTGATCTCTTCTGGTGTCAAGGCGCTGGAGTTCGGGGGTCAACTCATGTCCCATGGCTGCCATAAAGACTTCATTCATGGTAATGGTACTCTCATCCAGTGTTTGTACACGGGCGGTCAGATTCAGGGCGGTGGTGTCATACTTCTTGTAAATGTCAATGACATTTTTCATAAACTGGAGATACTCCCCATTGCGGTAGCTGCCAAAATTGGCGGTGGTGATGGTGTTCATGATTAAAAATATTTATAGAATTAAAAAATCGTTTTTTTTGAAAAACGCAATGGGTATATCTCATATGATTTAGAAAGGAGACTTTAAGATAATTTTAACTATGTATATCATTTGTCTACATCTCAGTATCAACATTTAATGTACCTATGAGAATACGATTTTAATGCTTTTGACAGAAACTTGCTTCATACTTCAAGACCTTGCAGAGTACTTGAAGAAACTTGTTGAGTACTTGAAGAAGTTTATGGAGTACTCAAAGAAGCTTATCAAGTATTTTAAGAAGGTTGTAAAGTACTTGAAGAAGATTTCGTTTGCCTTGACTTTTGTAACGTTTTACTGAGCAATTGCTGAAGTGAAGTCTATATAAAACTATTGCCAAAATAGATCAACAAAATCAATCAACTTTATTCTTAAGCTCGTACAGCTTAGTCACGGTATCGCCGATACTATGTTGAGGTTGAAAATTAGTAGGCTACATCTTCACCACCTGCACACCAAAAAATATTTTTTCTTTATTTTCTGAAGGATAGATTTCAATATTGTATCTACCTGCTGGCATATGGCTGATGTCTACCGATACAGGCGACTGACCCGCTGGTATTAGTGCTTTGTACACTTCATTACCATGTATATCACTGACATATAAATGACAAGCTGACGAATGGCTGAAATCCTTAAAATGAAATAGACCATTCGAAGGATTAGGGTAAACATGCAATGCCTTTCGATAATACACTTGCTCTCCAAATAAGGATGTAATTCCTGGATTGCACTTTTCTTTCTCATCCACCCGGAAGCGTGGGAAATTGGGCAGCGAGCCACCATTGGAGTTGGGAAGTTTGATGCCATTTTGAACAAAATCACAAGCCTTGCCATGCTCATCAGGTTTGTTAATCACATGCAGGGAGTACGAGCCATTAGCTGGCGACATGTAGATCTTGCAGTCTGGACCTTGTGCCATGAGAAAGAAAGTGGTTGTAAAAGGATCTAAGGTACCATTATATGTATCGATAAGTACGATCCTTTTGTCTGGGTCAGACTCCTGAGTATCTATCTGGTGAAGCCAGTTTTGTGTAGCGGTGTAGATATATCTACCATTGGGCGACTACTCTACGCTACAAAAATAATATTGATTTCTATCAATATCGCCTTGAGGAATGATAAACGATTGCTTACGATTGGTCAATATACCCGATGCTCTGTCAAAATCATACACATGCAACTGATCATAATAATTATATATAGCATACTTGGTACCATCTGGACTAAATTTCGCAGTCCCTGATGAGCTCGATCTTGATTTGTCAAAAAAATGACCTGATTTTTGAATTTTATTTAGATGTATCCCTGACTCGTCCAAAAGGAAAGTAAGAATACTCGTATCTAATGTGGGCTGTAAAATCCACCAATCTTTTTGATTGCTATGGCGAATGGCAGTAAGATAGGAAAACAACAAATCATTTTTGGGATAAAATTTATCATTTTTGATGGTTATCTCGCTTTCACTTTTAGCCAAATCATGGTTTATGTAACTATATCGGATTTCAATAGAGTCTTTAGCCGGTGGATTATAGACCGGCAATTTGTGAAGCATAAAGTAGCCACTATTCAATTTTGGGTCAGGAAGCAACAACACATCTTGATGACCTGGAAACCCACTATATGGATTTGGCCAATACCTTCGAGTCCAAGCATTGTCATTGATGTCTATCACATTTGAAATGATTTCTTGTTTGGCAGTCATGACTGCCCTACCATTGGTGTAAAAAAGCAAATCACCGCTACCATTACAAATTGATGTTCTATAACTTGCAATACCCATAGGTAAATTATTGTAATTAACCCGCAAACTATCTGATCTAAAATCCATAATATGACCATCGTAACCTCCTATAGCACTGTAATTTTTTTGCGAGCCAGCTACCCACACATAGTCACCTCTTATTTGTGATAATAACCCAGATAAAGGCGTCACTAATATTATAAAAGCACTAATGTATTGTAAAAAATAGCTCAGGCGAATCATAATTGGCTATTTAATCACTAAAATTTTAAATACTTTTGAATTTCCCTGTTCCGAAGTTACTTGAATCAGATTAAATCCTGGATAATCGCATAGATCAAACTCTATATTGTTTGTATTAAAAATTGATTTTAAAGTGATTTGTTTGCCTGTAATATCCATAACTTTACATAAGCCATTGAAACTTTGCGAAAAGTCGATGCTAATGAGACCATTGGTAGGATTTGGTGCAATATTGATATCCTCAAATATATCGTGAGTAGCACTGATTTTGGGTAGTGCCGGCGGTGGCGATATACACCTATCATACTGATCAAAATTCTGATCTGTGAATGTCTCTGCCATGATCCTGGCCAAATAGACGGCATCTCCAAAAGAATCTGCACAAAGCATACTCTGTTCTAGTACCGCACTTCTATCAGCTACATCTACACTGTCATTTTGTTTAAATTTAGTGTATTGGAGCATAATCTCCTTCCATTTTTGTATGATGATGGAGTCACAATGGATCAGATTGAGTTCTGTTCTTATGCTATCCATGCGGAGACTATCTTTACTTTTGTTAACTTGCAATACATTTTTGATATGTTGAAATGAAATTGACATTGACACAGAAATTTCTTCCTTGATTTGTGGATCTGAAGCTGCCAAATATTGTTGACTTAATTGTCGTATTGACTGTACCTGGCTTTTATCTAATAGGGGCTTAGTGATAGCTACGAATATATCGGATATCTTTTTTACTCCACATAATTGGGCTAACAATGGATCTAACTTTATACAGTCTGGAAGCTTAAAACTGGTGTCTCTTTTTGCTCTCAGCAAAAGATGATGTAAATTGATAAAAAATCGATTAGGTTTAGTATCCTTTATCTTTTTTAATTTTTTCCAGTATTCACATAGCGCATCATTACTATTGGGCCCTATGATACGTCCATCACAATTAAAGGGCTTAGGATTGGATTCTATCTCAAACCAGCCAACATTAGGAATAGGGTTTGTAGGCAGATGATCGGGGAACGTAGGATCGACTTTAAATTGAGATTGACGTATTTCGTCAAAATCTAATCCTATCGCTTCAGCATTACCACCTACAAATGTGTTTCCATGATGTGGTTGTTCTCCTAAAACGGACTGTATTTGAAGATCAGAGTTAGATGCGTTTATCGTATTGCCTTTAATGGTATGTAGATCAGAGTTGTGCTGTATATCGATGCCTTTACTGGCAGATGAAATAATATTGCACTCCATAATATTGTCAGCGGAGTTGTTGATGGAAATGGCAGCTGCACTACCAGCTTCGATTTCGTTTTGTGAGATAGTGGCTGAGTGGGAGCTTAAGCAACTAATACTTCGATCTGAATTGGTCTCTTCCGAAATAGAATTGTTTTGAAAAATGAATTGGTTGTTCAAGACGGAATAAACAGATGGTCTATAATTATGTGAAATTATAGTATTATTATAATATGTATTTAACTCACTGTGGGAATCCCAAATAGCTACACCTAGAAGTCCTGTACTTAAATGTATTGTACTAGAAGAAACTGTGACAGATGAACCATAACTTTTAACACCCCTATGAAAACAATAAATGTTTGTATTATATGAATTTAGACTGGATTCCTTGACATCAATACCTACTCCACATTTATTTTCTGCGGTACCTATTTCACTATCTTGAATATCAATAACCGATAGATTACCCAAAATTCCTAAGTAAAAGTTACCATTAATTAATAAATTTTTGATAATAGCAGCTCCATTTTCAAATCGAAAAGCTAATGGGCAATCAGAAACAGTAATGTCATCAATTTCTATACGTCCGATACTCACATCAAAACCAATTTCACAATTTTCAATTATTCCACTTCCACTATTTAAAGAACCGATACTATTAATCTCAACCCCTTTTTCAAAGCCGCTAATATACCCTAGACTATAAAATGTCTTAGTGCCGAATCCACTATCAAACTTAATTCCAACTTGGCTATGTTGGTTACCAATAATTGTGTTTTGATTGTAGCCACTTAACAAAACATTACCTTTAAAGTGTATGCCTGTGTTAGCATAATAGATATTTGAGTTAAGCATGGTGAACCTTGAACCTTGCTCCAAAATTATTCCCTGCCACGAATCTGATCCGTTACAAGCATTAAGAGTGGCATCCTTTATAACCAAGTTACCACCAGCTAATACTTTTATATATTTTCCTTGTTTTAAATGTACACTTGCCAAATCAATTGTTAAAGCCCTTCCTTGTTCCACTATAATATTACCTGAAATAAACTGGTCAGTATCATATCTTACATCCATGTCCCTAATAATTAAATCATCATTATTTTCAGGGCATTGAGTTGTAACACAAACCCTATCCCAGGCCAAGGAAACTGAATTATACTTAGGTGATCCAACACCGTATGTTTCCCCGGCTACTTATAAAGTCAATTCTTTAAATCTAAAAATTCCTGAATATGGATCATTTAGTCTATTTATTGCTTCAAAAACCAAAGTCTTTGAATCTTCAATACTACCAATAGATTCAATAGTTGTTTCTGGCATGCCAGGCATTCCGGGTATACCTACAGTGATAGCGTAAAACCAATGGCTTATAGCTTTCCCTTTTTCATGATCTGAGGAAGAACTAGGGTTGTAACAATATTGGACAGTATGATCTCTTTTTTCATTTTTATCAAATATCAAGCTATTTTCTCCACCAGCTCTCCAATCTGTACTTCCTAAAATGAAGCTTTCTACATATGTACCATAAATATCTGCCAACCCTTCATGAAGAGTCGCGTTTTGGTTTCCTGGTGTATAATATAATGGTGTATTATAAAGAGATACATGGCCTAGTTCGTGCGCTACAATATCATATAATGCAAAATTTGGTCCACTAGGATTATTATTTAGTGTACCTAAAACTATATCTGCATTTGAAAATGGCCCTGCCCAAGCGTTTGCACCTAAATATGTTCCAACCCTAATTTCTGGGAAAGTAATGTCTAAGTGAGTTGAAAAAATGTTATCCACTTTCTCAGTGACATAAAGAGCTTGCTTAGACAAATCCCAGACGATACCATTATCCCACCCAAATAAATTTGTGGTGGTGGGAATCAAATTTGTATCCCAACTCCATGGTTGAGAATTTATGTTAATGCCTTGATAAATTCTGATTCTGTTATCACTAGAACTTAAATGACTTACACCATTTACATTGTAATTATTAAATAAAACGGTACCGTATTGAAAGGTCGAAGCTAAAAGTGGTGTATTTGTGGTAATATCTTCATATATCTCACCAGTATGTGCATCTATTATTGCCTTTTTATTTCCGTTCTTAAAATAATTTATCTCATAAACTAATTTTGATTTGCCCCCGAAACGGCATGTAATTATTAACTCTTTTTTCATTATGTTATCAATATCTAAAACATTTCTCAATTCTAAGTCAAAAAGCGTTGGGTGTATTGAAATATTTAGATCAAGGTATAAATTTGGTGCAAACTTTACAAGTTTACTATTTTTCATTGTGGTTAGATATCCACCACCATCTACCAATAAATTTTTATAATATTGCTGATAGAATTTATAAGTAACCTCAGAATCAATATAACTTTTGGATGTTCGCTTCAATTTAAAATCAAAATCATTAGTAAGTCCTAAACTCTTTAATACTTCAGCTTCATTAGTATTTATTTCACTTTTAATATGAAATGAACCATCAGACTCTACATAATTGGTGATTTTATATAATTCATCTGAAATATTGTCCATAAAGCTGTTAGACATTTTATGGATATTATAATCCTTTACAATTCGTTTTTGTGAATTAATACTGAGTGTACTTGTTAAAATAACGAACACTAAAAGAAAGCGGAAGGAAGAAAAAGAAAACATCAATATAGATTTTAAGTTAAATGATATACAAAATTATCTCTTTTTTACAATAAACCTAATTTCTTAAGCATTAATTTTCAAATATTCAGTAATTGAGTTTTAAAGAAATATAACCCTGTCTATTAAAATCGGTCAGTCCTGTAAGACATGGAATAGCCTGAGACACTAAAGATATGGCATCGAACTTGCACCTGCATTCCTAATATCAAGCAGACCTGCCCTTCTTTAACAGGAAACTTTAATAATCAGTTTCAAATACTTGAAGAAGCTTGTAAAGTAACTCAGAGAAGGTTATCAAGTTCTTGAAGAAGCTTGTGAAGTACTCAGAGAAGGTAATGAAGTACTCGAAGAAACTTGTGAAGTACTCGGAGAAGCTTACAAAGTACTCGAAGAAGCTTGTAAAGTACTCGAAGAAGCTTGTAAAGTACTCGAAGAAGCTTGTGAAGTACTTGAAGAAGCTTGTAAAGTACTCAGAGAAGGTCATCAAGTACTTGAAGAAGGTTGTGGAGTACTTAAAGAAGCTTGTAAAGTACTCGAAGAAGGAGAGTGTAAAAAATAATGTGTAAACTCGAGAGAAGGAAAATTAGGCATTTTCTAAAAAATGATCAAAGATAATAAGAATTTGATTATGAATAATACCGAAGTCATTAATTGGCTTCGTCCATTTTGCTTGAATTTGGTCAATAGCC
>CAMBRK010000011.1 GCA_945870185.1 Aureispira sp. CCB-QB1
CCAGAGCGGGGTATGGCACATACACGATCACGGCACACCATTACGCTGCACTTTCACTGCTTCCTGTATCTGTGTATCCTGCTCAGGTAGTGCATCCTGTCCTATGCTCCACAAGTTCCGCAAGATACAGGCACACTTCGTTTGCACCACCTGTTTGTATCCACATATACCGCAGTTCATTTTATCTGTCTTTGTGGCAGCCTTACGGGTGCATCTGCTGGCATAGCCGCCTGGAGCCAGACCATTCCCACCACCAACGCACTCCATGTTTCAAAGTCAACCCTCCACCTTCTAAACATTCTCCACCTTCTAAACTTTAAACTTAATCTTAGCCTTAATCTCATCATCTGTCTCCAGGCTACTCCTATGCTCAGCAGATGCACCGCTGCCACTGTGAATTCTTGCTTTATAGTTCGGCTCCTTCCAGGAGCCTGTTTTCTAAGGCATAGTCAAGGCTCAGGGCTGTTTTACCTGTTTTTTTTATATTTCCTACCTAAAAAATATCTCACCTACGAACCAACCATTATATTTGTCTTTGTAAAGCAACTTTAATCCGTTTTCAAACAAATCATACACGTTTAATAACGAATCGTATTGACAAACTTTCGTATTTTGTTATATTCACATATGATATGGAAATCAATGATTTATGAGAATTTTAGGAACAAAGGAATGGTGTGTAACAAAAAGTTACATGATATCATAAAAATGAAAAAATTTATAATATTAATTACTTGTTTCTTAATAACAGTGCAGCTATATGCTAGTTACGGTTGTGGAGGAACTTTAGATGGTCTAACTAAGGGGAGTGACCTAGTGGTAATTGGAACAATCGAAGAAAACGGGCTTAACAATGTCAAGAATATAGACAATAGCTTTCTAATAGATATTTATATTCAACAAGTAATTAAAGGGAAATTAAAACGTAAGCAAGTTCAAGCATTTGTATCTTTCAACTTTGACATTAAAGCGATTAATCAAGACAATATATTATTTTTTCTTCGAACTCATAAATTAGATACATCAAAATACATAATTGATAATTGTTGGATAATTAATCTTAGTAATTCTGATAATGATGATAGATTAAAAAGAATTAAGGAATTCGTTCAAATTGATGAAATTAGTCACATCAAGAAACGAAGTAAGAAAACCATCGAATGGTATTTGAAATGTGTGAATAATGATACAACACGCTATACAGGCATAACAGGCTTTTCTGTACATGGACCTTTTTATGAGTTTGATTCAAAAACTAACAAGTACAAAAGAAATAAAAAATATAAACTATCGAAAAGCCAAAAAAAACAATTGAGACTTTACTTTTTAGATAAATTGAATTTCGAATACAATGATGTTTTTATTGTAGGTCTTATACGTAAAAGGAAAGACCCAGAAATTTTAAACAAGCTAATTGAGCAATTAAACCTTTACGACAAAACAGGCGAATTCTATAATATTTCAAATCGGGTTTGGTTTCGTGAATTCAATATTATGCAGGAAATATTAAATTTTACTGATGATCCAGAATTAAGAAAAATCTATGAAGATATCAAGAAAATTGGATTCTATTCTTTTTCACAAGATATCCAGAAATTGACCTTTGAATTTGTCAAAAGAACGAACGTCATGTAACACGCCGTGACCACGATCATGCATCCTAATGTCGGCACGTCGGGTACGGCCAAAACGTTCATCTTTATTCCTTTTAAATTAACAAAAAAAAACCGATCAGCAAAGGTAATGCTCACCTTGTTTTTGTAAAGATCGGTGCCTTCGGTTTTGGCCAAAATTATATATACCTCCATCTTGGGTATATATTTTAGTCCAAAAATCTTTACAAACCTGTCGCAGTCTATCAAGCTTTAGCATGACTTTGCGTGAAACGCCCCGCTAATTATTTGCTGCTTATCGGTTTTTGTTTGCCCAACGTGATTTTTCACCCGTCGATAGCCAAAAAATCTATAAACACATTTTTAAACTTGCACAGGAGCCTGTTTTATTAGGCATAGTATAGGCTCACGTCTGCCTGCTAAGGAACGCTGGCAAGGCTGTTTAATGCTTTTTTTTGAATTCCTTAATGGAGCTAAAATTAAGATTTATGGCATCTCATATTAAGTTTAAGACTACAAAGTGAAAAATCAAACGATAAAATCTGATAAATTTATTTGTAGCCATTATATTTGCTTCATATTTTCTGAGCACCCTTAAATGTAAGGGGTTAGTCCAAATATAATCATCATTCAACCTTGTGTCCATAACGGTGTATCCATAACCATATACTGACCACAAGTAATTAACCTAGCAAAATTTCTGTACTTTTTCCGAAAGATGTAGCAAGAGCAGATATACATCAGCAATGATGACTTGATTATTTTTAATCACAGTTTTTTTAAAAATAGGGTATTGTAGACTTTCAAAAAGGAATAAAATAGTTTTTTTGGACAGACCTAGTATGGAGTCATACATGAATTGTAAATAAAAATCGTCATGAAAATTGATAAAGTAAATTATAAAATTTTTTTATGGCGTATATTTTTTAAAGTTATGGCTTATGAAAGTAGAAAACTGTTTTATAACTCTATATGGTTTTATTTAAATACAAAAAATGATCTTAAAACTTAAAAGAAAATGAAGATATTAAAGGAAATGAAACAAATAATTTTATTTTTTATTTTACTAATTATAGGAACTATGAATTCAAAAGCCCAGACCACCAATTTAACTGGTCCATCTGGAAGTGGTAATTTTGGTAAAACGGTTACCGTATTACCAAATGGCAATTTCGTGGTAACTGATCCATTATTTGATAACGGTGCTATACAAGATGTAGGTGCCGTGCATTTATATAATGGTTCTACTTTTGCACTTATAAGTACTTTAAAAGGCAGTACCGCAAACGATATGGTTGGTAATAGTGGTATTATTATACTGGGTAACGGTAATTATTTGGTAAGGAGTGGCAATTGGAATAATTCAAGAGGTGCTGTTACTTGGTGCAGTGGCAATGTAGGGGTAAATGGTGTGGTAAATAGTAATAATAGCTTGGTGGGAAGTACTTCTAATGACCAAATAGGTAGTTATGGTATTCTTGTCCTAAGTAATAGTAATTATGTAGTAAATAGTTCAAATTGGGATAATGGATCTGCAACAAATGCAGGTGCTGTAACATGGGGTAGTGGAATTGTAGGAGTTAGTGGTGTAGTTAGTAGTAGCAATAGTCTCATAGGGAGTACTTCTGATGATCGTGTTGGGAGCTATGATGTCGTAGCTGTTGGTTCGAACAATTATGTAGTCATTACGGCCTTATGGGACAATGGAAACTTGATCAATGCGGGAGCTGTAACTTGGGGAAGCGGAGCAACAGGTGTAAGTGGCGTAATTAATAGCAATAATAGCCTAGTGGGTCTCTCTGCTAACAATTCAGTAGGTGAAAGTCGAGTTACAGTCCTAAGTAACGGCAATTATGTTGTGAAAAGTAGGTTTTGGGATAATGGAGCTGCAACTAATGCAGGTGCTGTAACATGGGGAAGTGGTTCAGTAGGGATTAGTGGAGGAGTTAGCAGTAATAATAGCCTAGTGGGAAGCTCAACTAACGATCAAGTGGGTACTATAGTTACTGCTCTCCCCAATGGAAACTATTTAGTAAGGAGTTCCAATTGGGATAATGGAGCTATAATTAATGCTGGTGCTGTAACATGGGGCAGTGGAACAATAGGAATAAGTGGTGTTATAAGCAGCGGTAATAGCTTGGTGGGCAGCACCAATAACGATAATGTAGGCGGGGAAGAGATAACTATCCTTAACAATAGCAATTATGTGGTATCTTGCCCAAGTTGGGATAATGGAACCATATATGATGCAGGTGCAGTAACTTGGGGTAGTGGCACAGGAGGTATAAATGGTGCCATAAGTAGCAACAATAGCTTAGTGAGCACCACAGTTAACAGCTTTATGAGCAAAGTTACTGCTCTCCCAAATGGTAATTATGTGGTATCATGTCCTGGATGCACTATTAATGGAACTTTATATGGTGCAGGTGCTGTAACTTGGGGCAGTGGCTCTGGTGGAATAAGTGGTCAAATAAGCAGCAGTAACAGCTTAGTGGGAAGTACATCCGCTGACTTAATAGGTGGAGATGGGATAACTATCCTCAGTAATAGCAATTATTTAGTAAGGAGTTCTTCTTGGGATAATGGTACTTTGAATGATGCAGGTGCTGTAACTTGGTGTAGTGGAACATCACCTGTTATTGGGGTAGTAAGCAGCATTAACAGCTTGGTGTGCAGTATTGCTAACAAAAGATTTGGATTAGATGACCCAATTGCCCTCAGTAATGGAAATTATGTATTAACTTGTGCTAATTGGGATAATGGAACTATACTCAATGCTGGTGCTGTAACATGGGGAAGTGGCACAGTAGGTGTAAGTGGTGTGATCAGCAGCAGCAATAGCCTGGTGGGCAGTTCTGCTGACGATAAAGTAAGTGGAGTTACTGCTCTTCCCAATGGTAATTATGTGGTTAGAAGTACCGGATGGGATAATGGAGCTATTATTAATGTAGGTGCAGTCACTTGGGGCAATGGTACTGGAGGGATAAGTGGTATAGTAAGCAGCAGTAATAGTTTGGTGGGCAGTTCAGCTGACGACAGAGTTGGTAATAGTCCTATTATTGTGCTAAGCAATCATAATTATATAATAAAAAGTTGGCAATGGGACAATGGATCCATAATTAATGCTGGTGCTGTTACATGGTGCAGCGGCACAGCTGGGTTATCTGGTACAATAAGCAGCGGTAATAGCCTGGTTGGTAGCTCAGCCAACGACCAAGTGGGTACTTTCGTTACTGCTCTATCAAATGGTAATTATGTTATAAATAGCCCCAATTGGGATAATGGAACTAACATGAGTGCTGGAGCAGTAACATGGGGTAGTGGAAATGGCGGGCTGGCAGGCGTAATCAACAACAACAATAGCCTTGTTGGTAGTACTAATAACCAATTGGGGAGTCATCAAATAATAGTTCTAAACAATGGTAATTATATAGTGAATAGCCCAAATTATGATAATGGAACTATTGTTAATTCAGGGGCAGTAACATTTGGCAGTGGCACAACAGGGGTAAATGGATTAATAAACAGTTGCAATAGTGTAATAGGAAATGTTGGGTCAGGGGGCAGTGCATTAGTGGTTGCATATAATTATATTAATAATTACATTGTGGTGGGTAAGCCTTCTGAAAATATTGTAAGCATTTTTAATCCTACAGGACAGACTTTGGGTGTCCATTTAGATAGTGTATCACAAAATTTAGTTGGTATCGCACCTACACCATTTATTAATAACAGTTGCCGTATTAATACATTATTATTGCCCACCGGAGCAAACCCAATAAGCGGAAATGTTAAAAGTAAGTTATGGGTAGAAACTACACAGCCTACAGACTTTGTAAAACGCCACTATGAAATTACACCTTCAAGCAATGCTAATACATCAACTGGTAAAGTAACACTTTATTTTACTCAACAAGAATTTAACGATTTTAATTCTACATCTGTTCCATTAAAACTGCCAACAGGCACTGCTGATGTATCAGGAAAAGCGAACCTTCGTGTTGAAAAACATGCTGGTACAAGCAGCGATGGATCTGGCTTACCCGGTACTTACACCGGAACACCTGAAATCATTGACCCTGTAGATGCCGACATAGTATGGAATGCCACAACAAGTCGCTGGGAGATAAGTTTTGAGGTAACAAGTTTTAGTGGCTTTTTCATAAAAACAGGATGTAATCTCAATGTTACCAATGGAAATGATAATGGTCCAGGATCACTAAGGGCAGCTATTTCATGTTCAGCTTCATTTGACACCATAAAAATTCAAGCAGGAGCAGAAATAATAATTCTAAATAACTCTATTGAGATTAATGATAAAATAATTGTTTTAAAAGATAACATAGGCCCTCGGGCTACAATAGAATTAAACTCTGATATTAATAAATTATTAATTGCTAATACAGCTGGATTAACACTTGATAATGTAAACTTGAAAGATAATTCAATTATTAAAAACTTACCTCTTATTCTAAATAATGGAGAGTTAAGGTTGAAAAATGTGGATATCTTTGGCTCTTCGGGAAGTACATCTAGTCCGATTGTCAAAAATGAAACAGCTTCAGCATCTATGTTAATATATGATAATGTCAAAATTAAAAAAGAATAGTCAAGGTGTCTATCTAATATGGTATTATTTATTATGAAAAATTGGTTGCTTGATTTATGAATTGGTTTTTTGTATGGCAAACATTTTTACTTCATAATAAGAATGAGTTAAAATAATGCTAAAAACGTTTAATGAAGGAATAAGTGGACCACGAAGCCAAAACACAAGCTAATTCGGCCATTTCGCCTTATTTGGCCGAACCGAAGGGTAACCAAACTGTTCAAATTTTTATAAGATTCCCAGAAAACCGATCAGCAAAGTTAATGCTCACCTTGCTTTTGTAAAGATCGGTACCTCCCGGATACAGATAGTATAAATACATTCTCTTTCATTGAGTATACCAGCATTGCAAAAAGGTCTTAATGCTTTTTGATTACGTTTTTCGTCAGACACATCATCCTAATTTTTCTTTTGAGAATCAATAAGTAGAAAATCCTTAAAAAGCATAAAGCCAAGTAGATATTACCTGGCTTTATGGGCACGGTCGGGTATCGAGACCCGTCCATTTCTTGATGTGCGCCAAGCATGTTTAATATCTAAGGGGTGAAAGTCCTCAACGAGCCAGCCGATGGGAATCGTTAGCCAAAAGCAAGGGTGTCTTGAGTAATTGAGAATCTGAAGGAAGCAGGCGGCAAAAGTGTGATTGAACGAACAGAAACATATTATAAGGCTTACATTGTGGGTAAGCGAGCATCAGATTGCGAAGCCCAATAATCGGACGTAAACAATGGTAGTAAAATATGTCAGTTACACGGAAAGAGATTGAACTTACCTTGGGAGATCCTATAAATAGAATCCTGAGACGGAACAAAGCGCAAGGGAAGTAAAGGACTATTTAAAGGAAGTCAGCAGAGATCATAGTAGTGAAGAAGCATCTGTAATGGATGTGGAGCGAAGGATCGAATCTTTAGGATGTTAATTTTTTTTTGAAAGTAATGGTAAAGGCCAATGATTAAGGACAAGGAAAATGTTAAACCGATGCAACCTGCTGGACAGGGAGAAGGAAAATTTAACAGCCTATTCAGTGATGAACTACCCGTATGGTACGACGGAAGTGGAAAGGTATGTCCGAAGTGGACTTCCAGATGCTCGCAAGAGAGAGAACAGACGATGAACTTACTAGATGAGATAGCGTCGTTAAGGAATCTAGTAAAAGCCTACCGACACGTGAAATCGAACGCAGGTAGTCCGGGAGTAGATGGTATAGATGTCAAGGAGTTCGGGAAATGGTTTAGAGTGCACCATGGAACACTAAAGGCAGAAATCCTAAACGGAGACTATCGCCCTTCATTAGTACGTGGAGTAGAGATACCGAAACCCAAAGGCGGCAAAAGGCTACTGGGCATACCGACGGTTAAAGACCGAGTTGTACAGCAAGCAATCAGCCAAGTGATGGCAAGGTATTATGATGTTACATTTACGGAAAGCAGCCATGGATTTAGG
Organism: Aureispira sp. CCB-QB1; assembly: GCA_945870185.1. Classification (GTDB taxonomy): domain Bacteria; phylum Bacteroidota; class Bacteroidia; order Chitinophagales; family Saprospiraceae; genus OLB9. The sequence goes on from CAMBRK010000011.1 coordinate 7,666, forward strand.
CCAGGCCGTGGCACAGAGAGCGCACTAAAGTTAGCCCAGTCACACGTTAAATCAGGGAAGACACGAGTAGTCGACATCGACTTAGAGAAATTCTTTGATGAAGTGAACCATAGCCGATTGATGTGGCATCTGAGTTTACGGATGGGAGACAAACGATTACTAGACCTAACCAGAAAGATACTACGCAGTGGTATACTGTTAGGTGGCGTATCGCATCATCGGATAAAGGGGACACCCCAAGGTAGCCCACTGAGTCCGTTGTTATCCAACATCGTATTAGATGAGCTTGACCAAGAACTGGCTAGGCGTGGACTGAGTTATGTAAGATACGCAGATGACGTATTGATCTTTGTAAGAAGTAAACAAAGTGCCGAACGGGTATATGTCGGTATCAGCGAATACATAACGAAGAAAATGCGTCTGAAAGTAAATGTAGAGAAGAGTGGAGTACGGAAAGTACATGAAGTAACGTTTTTAGGTCATAGTCTAGGCGGTGGTGGTCGCCTTTATCTAAGTAAGCCGAGCGAATTACGACTTAAGTCCAAGTTAAAAGTTCTGACATCACGTCGCCGTGGGACCAGTCTGGATCAGTTGATAAAGGAAGTAAATAGCTTATTGCGTGGTTGGTTACACTACTTCAAGAGATCAGAAATGAAATCGAAGATAGAAAGAATCAACAGCTGGCTGAAAAGACGAATAAGATGCTTTAGGATAAAACAATGCAAACACAAGATTGGTATTGTCAGATTCCTAAGGAGCCAAGGCGTAGGAGAGAAATTGAGCTGGCTGACAGCCCTAAGTGGCAAAGGTTGGTGGCGTCTATCTAACACTCCTGGCACCAACATCGGGATGAATAACAAGTGGTTTACAAAGATTGGATACTACGATTTAGTCTCCAACTACAACCAACTGCACAAATCCACCTAAAGAAACCGCCGTACACGTAAGTACATACGGTGGTGTGAGAAGACGACAAAGGTAATCTATTTTTTAATTACCTTTGTCTCTTACTCGATTTCCTTTGACTTGTAAAATAAAGTAACAAATATAGTTGTATTTTTTATATAGATATTTTTTTTACAATATTTTAATGCAATGCTTTAAATATTATAGCGCCATTTATAGACTATACTTAATATCTTCTATCTATTACAAAAAAAAAACCGATCAGCAAAGATAATGCTCACCTTGTTTTTGTAAAGATCGGTGCCTACGGTTTTGGCCCAAATTATATATACCTCCATCTAAGGTATATATTTTAGTCCAAAAATCTTGACAAAAACGCCACCCTAATTTTTTGCTGCTTATCGGTTTTTGTTTGTCCATCGTGTGTTTTCACCCTACGATAGCCAAATGAGATTCTGAAAGAACAAAGTCATACCTAAGTGTCCTTAGTGATAGCTTTTGTGGTCTCTAACGCTAAAGCGTCACAAGAGTGGTTAAAAATTAATCTTACCTAAGTGTTCTAAGTGAAAGCCTTTATGCTCTTAGTGGTAAAATAGCAATTCTTCAAATATACCAACTCCACAAACCCACGCTCATTTTTCATCCACTACATACAGGCACTAAGGTAGCTACGGGTCTGATATATGCAAGGTCTGCTGCCCGCTACATCCACGCTTGCGCCTTTCAGGCGTTCCACCTTGCATGAAATCATCCCCTTACGCTGAATTTGCACCTGTTAGTGTGGCTGAGATGGCCGCACGCATTTTATTTCATTTTCATATACATTTTATCATGACTACTACAGTACATGCTTTTCCATTTGGCCAGCTCTATCAGACCAGTCGTATGTTTGACGCAGCTTGCGAGCATCGCCCATTTGCCAGGTTCATCCGTAGGTGCATTTTTCGTCATCTCAGGGGAGATTGGGGAGATTGCTGCCATGAGGATAGAGACCGTAATGATATCGCGCTCCAGGGCGGTGATAGGCTCTTTTCAGTTTATGAGATTCCACATGGCCTCTTCGCTTTGGAGAGTAAGATTTGGATTATCACAGAGGCAGATCGGTCATATACCACTGTCCTTTTCCCATCTGAGTATTGAGCTCAGTTTCAGCCCTGTCATTCTTTTGGCAGGGCTTTTCACATTCATCTTTTTCACATTTTTCATTCATTCACACATTTACACATTCACTTATGAGACACAGACATCCACTTCCAGAGCTTCCTTTTGATCTTGGTTCCATAGTATTTTCACCAGGTATCATAGCCCATTTACCACACACTCCAGATATGAGAGCTTATTTAGATCGCGTATTGGAGTGGCACGCTGCTACAGATTTTGGCATCATTTCCAGATCCACTCGTTTTGATAATGTACTCGCTGCTTTATTAGGGGCTGGCAAGCTTACTTCGCGATATTTGGTACCACGTGCATTATGTCCAGAGCAGTCCGGAGTCATCATTACCACGCATTTGGATATCAGCACTACCACTATTCGCTTCGCGGGTGAGCAGGAGTAGTTCTCTTTTTTATAGCCTTGGTCTTTGACCAGGGCTATTTTTAAAATCATCAAAATGCAATATCTTTGCAAATAAAATCATATATGATAATCAAAAAATTCGATATCAAATTCATAAGCGAATTAACTAAACTCTCCAAAGAAGAATTTCAAACACTATTTGGCAGTAAAAAAAGTGATAAGACAATACTTGGTGACACCAAAGTAAAAGCATTCAAAGATAAGCCACACTAAAGATCAGGATCAGGGTTCCATTACTAATACGCTTTTCTTCAGCGCAGGAGTAGTTTTCTTTTTTGTAGTCTTGATCTCTGACCAGGGTTATTTCTTCTAAAACTATGCAAATATTTTAAAAGACAATAATCGATAAATTATAAGAAAAGCTACATATTTGCAAGATGTTAGAATAATAATTGAATCATGAATCATTTTTTCAACATTGCAATTTTGATTTTTACTACTATAACAGGTTATGCCCAAACTTCGGGTGACTATTTTGTTTCTTTAGGGAAAACAAGATCTAATAAAGATGAAATTGAATATCTCATGACATGCTTTTTGAATGGAAATACAAAATATGAGTATTCAACACTAAATGGGTATATGCATGGAATTCAAAAAGAATATTATACTTCTGGTAAAGTAAAATCATTTAAATTGTATCAAAAAGGCAATTCAACTTTAATAGATACAAGTTGGTTTGAAAGTGGAATTATTAGTAGCATTATTTCAATAGAAAATGATGGTATTTGGAAGAAAGAATTTTATGAATCTAAAGCATTAAAATCCAAAGCCTTAATCAATAATAATGGAAAAAGAATAGGAGAAGATATTCGATATCATGAAAACGGACAGATTAGTTACCAATGCCTTTATGATAAGAATGGATTGTCTATAGGAAACACATTTTCATATTCTGAAGATGGTTCATTTCGAAGTGTAGGTGAGTACATAAAAGGTGAATTTCATTTATGGCAAATGTGGGATAGTACTGGCATGCAACAGGTTATTGACGGTACAGGCAGTGATTTTTTTCATACTTCTGAAGGTTATATTTATGAATTAAAGTATAGAAATGGGGTGACAAATGGAGATCAAAAGATTTATAAAGATGGAAAATTAATCTCTTTGTTTAATCAAGAAAATGGAAAAGCTCATGGACCATCTTATGAATATTATTCAAATGGCAGACTTAAGTCTATAACTCATTTTCAAGATGGTAATATTGTTAAAAAAGAAGACAATTTTCCGATGTTCGATAATCCTATTCTTGAAACTGACATAACTGTGTTGATACCGCCAAGAATCAATGAGTATAACAATTTGATTAAAACTGAAAATGTGCCTAAGCTAATTAATCGTGAAGCAGTCCAAATGTTTCTAAACTCAAATCTATTAGAGTATATAAATAGTCCTCACGATTTTATTGTCACATCATTTTATGACATTAAACTTAATAAGGAAGGAGAAATATTTGAATCAAACGTATCAGAAAGTGAAGATTCACCATTTCTAAAAGTAGTTTTAAAAAGTTTTAAGTTAATGAAATTTGATCTCCAAAATCAATCTTTTGAAGGAGCGGATAATCAGATAAAACTTAGATTTGATATCAAGTTTACAGAAAAGAAATAGTGCCATTTAATCGCAATAAACAACTTCACAATTTCCACAACTTAATAACTCCACATTAAACAAAAAAAGGCCCCGAACCAGCGTCCGGAGCCTAACCCATGCAAACAACCAAAACTCTAAATCTTCCCTTCGGGATGGTTGGGGTGCGCCTTTTCACTCCCTTCAGAAGATTGCGCCTTTTCCCTCCCTTTGGGAGGGTTAGGGAGGGCCCAATGCAACCCCTTCGACACCCCAAAACTCACAATCGCACCCACACAAGCTAATATGCCCGTTTTGATGATATCATTGCCATCTACGATGCCAATGAATGCGATCAAGGTACCACCGAGCGTTCCCACCGCCTGATCACTATGATGAATTCCCATCCCCATCATGACCTCCTCCTTTGGTTTCGCCGATGGCATCATCAGCGATGTTAGTAATCTGACTTACAGCCGTGGCCACACCACCTGCAGTAACCAAGTATCCACCGATTGTCACCACTGTTGCAGGTAGCGACACTGGAGCCGTAAGCAACACCGTCCCTACACCTGCCAGCACCAATCCCACATTCCGCAACACCTTAAAAAACTTAGGCGTTGGGGCCTTTATCCTATCTACAATCTTACTCATAATACTTTTTTGATGATTTTAATAAAATGACTTTTCTCTCCACTCCTCTTCAAATTCTCGATGATATACCCAAGCGCCAGCTTTGAATACTGACCCTTCCCATTCCCACCCGAAGAAAACACCGGAGCTATACAGCCCCGGAGTTCCTTCCGAGCATCATTGGCCACATGCATCAGGATGCCAGATCTCCCCTTCACATTATCTATCCTCAGGCACTCCACAAATTTCGGATGTTGAATGATGGCCACTGGATAAACTCCTTCCGGCACACACGACACATTTCGCTCATTATTGGCCCATCCCAATTCAATACTCCGACAGAGAAAGATGCCCTGGATAAAAATCATCCCATCTGTCCAGCCATCCCGATACAACCTTTGAAGCTCTAACATCATCTTAAATTCTTTAACTCAACCTTAATCTCAGTCTCGATAATCTTAATCTCAACCTTAATCTTAAATCACCTCAATCACCGCCAAGGAATTATACCCACCATTCTTGAGAGAATACTGATTACCATTCACTTCTTGGTAAAACTCAATTTGAAGCGTGAACACATTAAGACCGGTACCCAAGGTAGGTGTAGCTGCCTGAGTCAATGCCACATTACTGGCTGTGCTATTGATCGGCAGATTTACCTCATTACTCATTACAGTCTCAAACTCTCCAGTGGCAAAATCCACTTTCGACCATCCAGCTTTAAACGTCACATGCGTCGATCCAGGTGCAGACACCAAATCCAGCTTAGGTACCAAGCCAGTGATGTTTACCGCTCCAGTAGTAGTGTTCAAAGCATACGCTTTAAACAAGATACTACTCAAGATCGCCCGATTATTGAAGTTGAAACCTTTCAATACCGCCTTCCCTTCAGGAAGGTCAAAGCCCTCATGCACATGTCTCTCACCACGCTCATTGGCCGCATCCAAATTTTTGACATCGGTCATCAATTGGGTGAGCCTGGACACCACGCGGTTGTCACTCGCATTCATCATGAAATTCCGCAAAGCTGTTCTCAACAGCTTTCCTGCACCAGCCGACATTCCAAATTCAGCTCCATTCTCCCGAGTCCTTTGGAATGTAGGATCATTGGCGATCCTGTCCGCAGAAACTCCTCCCTTGGTCCTTACCAAGAAACCATCAGCACTTTTGTAAAATGATAGGTCATCAAGCTTTCCCACCACTTTCAACAATCCACCTTGTCTTGCCATAACTACATCATTTTTATATGTGAAATAATGACAATATTACGCTCATTTCACCTGCTTTGTTATAGTTTTTGAAGTGCCTGTGTAATAAAAGACAATAAATGATCATTTTTAACATATATTTGCATACCAAAAGGGGCTAGATTTTCGTCATAAGTTTTTACTTTTGTCATATCAAATGGTAGCCACTTACAGACATTACTTTTTGACTATACGCTGAATTCTATTTGCTAGAAAAACTTCCAAACACCCAAATTATTTTTTTGTGCCCCATCAGCTTTAGATAGTGTATGGATGATGTATGGATGGTGTATGGATAGTATATGAAGAGTGTATCAACAATTATGTTAAATAGAAGTCAAAATGAGTAAATTTTCAAGAGTAGTTATTTATCCAAAAGATGTCTCTGCCATCACCGGCAAGAACTACCGTTCTTCCTGGCTACTGCTTACCAAAATAAAAAAACATCTGAATAAGGACGTCCATCAGGTAGTCACTGTCCAGGAGTTCTGTGAGTACATGGGGATAGGGGAGGATGCATTGACTAATCTACTAGCCTAAGTTTTTTTTGTAATCTTTCTTTGGTAATCCTTTTCAATAAGATCGTCTCTCTTTTGCTCAATCTTTGTTTTCATTTTATTTGAATACTTTGCAGTTTCTTTTCTAATATACAATTCATGAGTTGAGCCGTGAATGTCTTTGATCTCCACATTGAAAAACTTACTGATATGATTTGAGATTTCTTCAAGTGACATTTCACCATTATTGATCACATTAGTTAACTTAAGACCATTTATTAATTCACTAAGTTCAGCTATTGATCCAGTCCATTTAATTTTCGGATAGGATGCTATAATTTCTTCCACAGAATCCGGATCATCAGCCTTTAACAGATATTTTTCTATCATTTCTAGTGCCTTAATGAGCGCAAAGATATGATTATCTTTTGATTCTTTTCTAAATAACGTCTCATCTCTTAGGTTTCCCTTTGATCTAAAATAAATGATGTCATCTTTGATCAATATACAATCATCTTTCAATTGTTTTAGTAGCCTGGAATAATACTTTCTATCTCCTGGTATTTTCTCCAATTCAAAATTATAAACGCGCTCATAATAAATCCCTAGATGCTGAAAAGTAGGCTTATCTATCTTGTAGTATTGGATTTCATCTTGAAGTGATTTAAACTGGTGTTCACCTTCAGCCCTTGTTAATTCACCACTTAATGCCACATACGTATCCAGACGTTCCTTTAATTCTTCTCTATTGAATACCATATTGAAGTGGTCAGGGTATTTGCCCAAAAATTGATTTAGAATGATACATAATTTTTTGGATAGCATAAGTGAACTTCAATAAATCATTCTAGTAATAGGCAGTGTGGGTTCAATTAATATGTATAACGAACCTAAATTCAAAATATGATATGAGTAGATAAAAAAAATAAATTTTAACTTTTAGGTAACACATTTAAAATAAAAAAGCCATCCAAAAGGACAGCTTTTCCGTAATCGCTAAAGTGAAATTTTACTACTTTGCTTTTCTCAAAGTATCATCTTTCTTAGCAGCCAATTTATCGCTTAACATGTCCATTTCATCACCAACCCTTGACTCCACTATTTTGCCATATATCTGAGTCGTTTTAATACTGCTATGTCCAAGCATCTTACTAGTGGCTTCCATACTCACACCATTGGCCAGCAACACTGTAGTTGCAAATGTATGTCTAGCAATGTGTGTGGTTAGTGGTTTTTTAATTTCACATATATCGGCAATCTCCTTTAAGTAGGAATTAAGCTTTTGATTGCTTTTCATGGGCAGTAATTTATTTCCCTTGACACAAGCTGGATGATCTTGATATTTCTCCAGGATATCCAATGCTATGTCCAATAGAGGTACATTGGCTACATTTTCAGTTTTTTGTCTTACTGTGTAGATCCACTTTTTACCATTGATTCCAGTTCCAATATGTTCAGGAGTAAGCATTGCGGCATCTTTATAAGCGTATCCTGTATGGCAGCAAAATACAAAAATGTCTCTCACCTCGATGAGCCTATCAATAGTAAATTCTTTAGTCATAATTCGATCAAGCTCAGCTGCAGTCAAATATTCCCTTTTGGCTTCCTTAACGGGACACTTATATCCTTGAAATACATTTTTCTCAACCCACTCATTATTTACAGCAAAATCCATAATTCGCTTCACATATTTGAGATATTTTGACATAGTATTTTGTTGGATTTTAACTTCAGTTTTAATATAGAACTCATACTCCACCATAAAAGAATACTTCAGCTGATTCAAATAGATATCGTCAGTTTTATACTTTAACTTAATAAAGTCAGCTATTCTATTTCTGAAGGCATGGTATCTCCCCCAGGTTATTTTGCCTATTTCGATGCCAATTAATTTTTCAGCATTCGAATTAAAGATGTCACAAACTTCGAGAAGTTTTTTCCTGGTATCAACTTCTTTTGCAGTAAGCTTGTTTTTTAACATGTCAACTGTGATATCAGAATCCTTGATTTTGTAATCATTATAAATTCTGAGCGTATCTAGCTTAATTTTTTCTAGGTATTCATTAAGTGAATTTGCCATTGCAGAATTCCCTTTGACTCTACCTAATTGCTCATCCCAGTTTTTTAATTCTACCGTTTGGTCGGTAGAAATTCTAACTCTCTTCCCTTCGAGAAATAATTGCAAATAAATAGGAGCATGTCCATTTTGTGCTCTGTCCTTTCGGACCATAAAGGTTACTTTTAAAAAATCTAATTTTTTCATGGGTCATACATGGATTTAAAACGATGAATAAATATTGTATGTTGCCATTTGTCAGTAAAATCCCTAAAAATTCTTTATAATTAACATTTACAAATCATCTGTTACCAGACTTTTAGATTTTAGCTTGGTGACGCATTGGGTACAGATTATAGTTTCTGGTGTCTATGTGGGCACATATAATTTGAGTCTTTTTGAGTAAATTTGAAGATGTAGATTTTCATAACTCCCTGAAAAACAAACGCCAAACAAGAAATCTGATATGATTTTAACTTGTTTGGCGTTGCGAAAAGTGATCCCGACAGGAAAAGTTACACTTATAAATACCTTTATAATTTATTTATATTCTTCATTATATACATTAAACATATCTTTATATGTTGGATTGTCGCTGCATTGTCGCATTAAATTTAGCTCAATTTAGTGCGTTTTGGAATACTATCAAAATAAAAAGCACTTTTTTCTTCTAATTTTAATCAGATTTTTCATTGCTTTTTTAATCAGTTTTTGTCCAAACGAACCTACTGGCCATACCCCATTTTGGGCCAAATTTCATCGGTCGACATCAGTTCCGTCTTACAGCCTACTGAGTCCGTGAAACAGCCTACTCAGTCCGTGAAACAGGACGGTACGTGTCCTGTTTGACGGACTTGACACGGAACACATGCGGAACACAAACAGGACCATAAATAACTAAACTAATAATAAACATTTAATAAACTATTAATAAACATTATAAACAAAAGCGAAAAAAAAAATTTGAAAAAAATCGAAAACAACGGGACGCTCGCACCGGGGGGGCGGCGATTTTGAGTTTCCGTTTTTTACCATCACTGGCTGTTAAATTTTGATGTCAGGATCCTTTGCTGTGACCTTCGACACAAAGATCAATTTTCATGTTGTCGTGCTATACAGGTGTATCTCATATCTTCATTCAATTGTTACAAAATTCCTTTTACCTCATTACAGGGATGAAGTAAAACAAAAACAATTTATGAAGTCGAATTTTGGATACACAAAGCGATAATGATTTAAGCTATTCTGTCATGGTACATTCATCGTCAGGCCAATTCTTTGCCTTTAGGGCGTTTTATCTCGATTCTGAGAGAGTTTTATTGTCTTTTAAGGCATTTTGTCGAACACGGAATTTTTAACGCTTTAAACAAGTCTTATTGAGTCAGGTTGATGATTTGGCTAAGTATTGAATTCTTGATTAGTTCATTTGGTAATTATGCAAAATATAATATTATTTATTATTAATTTTATAGTTATTTGTTTTAGTAAAATTACAATATCGGTTGTTTATATTCTGTTTTTGTAGAATTTGGATTTTTTTTGACACTATGCATTTATCTAAGTGACTAATAACTAATTGAATATAAATTACAGAATAAAAAATGTATTAAAAAATGCTAAAATAAAACACCCAACTTGGGTGTACCTTGGGTGTTTTGTATTGCGCATCGCATGACCTTTGTGCCGTACAAATCAATATTCACCATGCCTGCAAATATTCTCACCACAGACGATCTCAGAGAGTTTAAAATAGAGCTCTTGCAAGAAATTAAAAAGCTGATTTCGTCATCAAATTTGTCTCCTAATCCTGAAGGCAAGAGATTTCTGAAATCATCAGAAGTGCAAGAACTTCTTAATCTATCGCCAACATCTCTCCAAAACTTAAGGAACGCTCGCGAACTACCATTCTCGAAAGTAAATGGGACTTTTTTTTATGATTGGAACGATATTATCGAGCTAATTTCCCAAAATAAAAAGGAAGCGAAACCTAAGCGAAAATCTAATTAAAGGAAGCACCATGTCTAAAAATAATATCCAAGTAAACTACATCAGACATCTTGAGAATTTCCTTTCCTTGGTTAATATTGGTGATTCTCTTCACTTTGGCCATGTGGCACTTTATGTTTCATTGTTTCGCATATGGAACATCAATTATTTTACCAATCCTTTTAGCCCATCCAGGAGTGAAATAATGTCTCATGCTGGTCTAAAATCGAAGGACGCATTTTATCGAAACCTGAAAGAATTGAATGCGTTTGATTTGATTCGCTACTATCCTTCAAAATCTAGGTACGAGCATAGCTACTATTGCATTTCGACTATTGAGCACTTAGAATTTGGATTCAAAATAGATGTTTGGGGTCTGAGTAATCATAACACAATTGCCAATCAAGTGCAAGCAAAACTAGATTTTCAGGATGATCAGTCCAGACCAAATAACAAAGTCTTTGACATCAATTCAAAAACCAAACTCTTCAACGGTAAAGGATCTCTAATCTTGGAGAAATCGCTGGTAATAAATCAGCATGGAAAGAAAGAAGAACCTGATCAGAGTGCCACCTACAACCCCCTTACCGACCCCAAATACGCATGCCATTTCGACAATCGTAATTCTTCATCATCAAATAGTAACAATTATGCAAACCATCAGAATTCACAATCAAGAAATTCCAATCTCCGTCCTTCAGGAGTACCAGTCGATCCAGAAGCTGATTATTCAATCAGACTTTAGTTACGAAAATTTTGCACGACTCATGGAGATCCATGGCCAGATCATTTATGGATTACACTTCAGGCTTTTCAAGGAAGATAAAGACGTCATCTTACAGCTTTACGCTTACTTCACTGGAGATTTAGACTTATGCAACCATTACGGCTTAGACCTAAGAAAAGGTTTATTTTTATCAGGCAAAACGGGTGTTGGCAAGACTGTCCACATGAAAATCATTAGACATTTTATGAGTTATAAAGAAAGATTTAAAATGAAATCCTGTACACAATTGGCTTTAGAATACATGGACCAAGGCTCTCATATCCTGACCACATACGGACGAAATTACGCAGATCGGATGGACCTGAATACAATCAACCAATCCTACTGTTTTGATGACATGGGTACGGAAGATGAAGTCAAGCATTACGGCACGCAGATCAATGTATTAGGGCAAATCATCCTGATGCGCTATGAGCTCTTTCAGGAGCGTCAGGTGCTTTCGCACTTCACCAGCAATCTCACAGCTCCACAGATCGAACAGCATTATGGCGACCGAGTCCGCAGTCGCCTGAGACAAATGTGCAACTGGATACAATATACCGCTGATTCAAAAGATAAACGTAGGTAACGAATAATTTTGAGTGGTTTTGCATGGTCGCAGTCCTGGCGCTGGCCGGGACTGCATTTTGAAATCCACCTAAATAATATTCTCTGGGCTTTTTGTTGGTTTTGAGTTCGTCATCATGCAGAAAGCTGCATGGAAAGAGTTGCTGCGCTGACGCCCAGCATTCGCAGCACTCTTTTTTTTTCCACTGTATCCTGTTCAAAAAACAAGCGATAGTGAATGAAGAATCAAAAGTGCGTCTATCGCATATTTTCAGATAAGTAAAATATTTACCTCACCATGTGCGATAGAATAACCATTTTGATGCGAGAATGAACGGTGCCCCGCAATCGCCTTTTTTTGAACTAGCGTTTTTGGATACTTTTTTGGCAATGCAAAAAGTATCTGCCCTGCCGGCATGAGGCAATGATTTCCTGAAATACAAACATCTTTAATCATCACAAATATTAAAAATGAAATACAAAATCCTTATCTCAATCTCATCCTTAATCTTATTCTTAACCTTAACCTTACATTCCCAAGAAATCATATTCCCTGGTCTCCAGGGAGACACCCTAATCTCCGAGATCAGAAAATACTACACACCCAAAACTGTCCTCCCTTACGATCAGGCACGAACCAAACTGTACAATGAAATCTTCCTTGAGAACGATTCATTAGAATGCTTTTATTCCGGATATAAAATACCAGTTCCATCAGGTACCAATATTTTAGCTTGGACTGCCAAGTATGGCATCCAAACAGAACATCTTTTTCCTAGGTCGCTCGGTGCAGCAACGATGCCGGCACTAGGTGATCTGCATCACCTGGTGCCTTCTAAGGCCAACATCAACACCATGAGAAAAAATGCACCCTTTAACGATATTCCTGATGACAAAACCAAATACTGGTTACTATATGACAAAGTTTTCACACGGCCTGATCAGAAGCTTATAGATCATTATTCAGAATCCACATCTAATGTATTCGAACCACGGGAATCAAAAAAGGGTGATATATCAAGATCACTATTCTATTTCTATGCCATCTATGAAGGTAAGCTATCAAAGAAATCAAGATCATTTTTTACATCGATGTTACCCTACATCTGTCGATGGCATCGCAATGATAAAGTGGATCCCACAGAATACGACCGGACCATGGCCATTGGTCGGATACAGTCTAATATCAACCCATTCGTCATCGATCCGACTCTTGCAGAACGGTGTTTCTGTAAAGCTCATACAGAACTCCCACCTAAAATTCACATCGTAAACATCTTCCCAAACCCATCCAAAGGTCTCTTTTACATCGAGATTGAAGACTACAAAGGACCAGTCATTATGAAGATTTCTACAGCTTCAGGAAAGCTTCTCGAGACCCATCATTTGATGTATTCAGGGTTAATGACATGGAGATTGAGGAAGGGGATTTTTGAAGTCGAAACAAGGCTGGATAATGGCCAAATATTAATGAAAAAAGTGTTGGTGATGTGACAAAAAATAAGAGTGTTCATCTTAAAGTTCCCTCTTTGGATTTTTATGAATTAAAGGACAAATAAAACCTGCTAATCTGTACCCGGTTGTTCAATAGAACTTTTCAATTTTTGTAACTCTTGCTTCTTTTCAGTCTCTGATTTATAATAACTCTCAAGTGTCTCGACGAAAAAAAATTCTTTTTCAGACAATTTAGCATTATGCTTTTTACGAGATTGGGTTACCCTTCTTTGGGTTATCTCCATGGTTATGAATGACTTATCGCTATTGTTTACTCGCTTTTTTACACTCCAGATATGTATCTCCCCACTAAGACAACCTTCTACATAAGATGCTACACAGTGATGCATTTCGATACTTTCATTGACCAGATCTAGTCCCGTTTTTATTTCTTGAAAAATGTAAATGCAATTTTCATGATGAACGGTGAAATCATTTAATCCACTGCCTTCCCAATTGTATCGATCATAATCACTAACATCTCCATCAAACATATTCAAATGCCATTCTTGCATTCTGCGTAAAACAGCACTAGGAGATATATTCCGATAATATTGATTGAATTGAAAGTTTCTTACATGTACCTTGAAAAAATCTAGATATTCTATCATTTGAAATTGTGCCGTTGGTGTACAAACCTGGCAGATTTTTACATATAGGGTGATAAAATATTCTTGATGATCAAATACGCTCCAGTCATTTCTCATCAAAAGTGATCGGTTTCGACTATAAAATTCGGGAAGCAGTTCAGGCCGATTAAAAGCTCGCATGAGTTTAGCCAATAATATGCCATGAGCGATATAATCTCTTTCAATATCAATAGTGCAAGGTATCTCATTCAAATAATGTACATCCCTATTACTGACATGGATAGGAAGCCCCTGAATGTTCTGGATTTTTGCCCCATGAGTAAGTTGCATGACAATATTTTGATCTGATAACGACATTTTTAAAAAGTATTGCCAAAAATATTTCGGCAATTTATATTTTTCAAGGACATATTGTAGAATTTCATTTTCACCAAATTGAAAATTTTGCCCATCAGCAGATTGTATTAAATATCGTACTGACCTTTGATGGCTATGCCTAAATCTGTAAAAGGCACGTAGTAGAAGTATCCAGTTGGTTTTTACCATTGGGATTTTTTTCTTGCTGGACCATTGGATAATATTTTCAAAATATGACATGATATATTCGACTTCATCGAGATGCATATACAAAAAATCGCGTACAGATATTTGCTGGCATAGATATCTTAGTTGCGCTTTTATAAAATCACATTGATATTTTTGTAAATAAATAAAACGTCTTACCCAGAGCATAAAACGATCAAATTCGTCCTTCCTGCAATACTCTAAAAAATCTTGCATCGTCTCGAATAGCTTATGATCATCACGAAAATCAGACATTAGGTCTTCTATGATCTCAATATCTTCGTCCCTATTGAGATGCTTGTAAGTGTAGAATTCATTTCTATAGTTGTTCTCTACCCAATTTTGGGGATTGGTAAAATCGACAATCTTATTAATTTTGAAGCTCCTGTTTGTCATGCTTGTTACAAATATTTCATAGAATTTCTAAAATGGTAAATCATCTTCAGTGCTGTTAGATTTATCAAAAGCTTCTTTCCCCCAATTCTCAAAAAACCACTCATCTTCGATATCTTCAAGTAAAGTGTCATTTCTAATTTCTTCGGTAACATCATATGCGAAATCCTTGTTCTGTAAAAACTTCAAAAACTCAGAATGTCCATAAACAGCAAAGCGCAAATTAGGCAAGAAATCTTTGAAAGTAAAATATCCAGCATTCACATAATCTAAATTTAAATCACTTACATAAATATAAGAAAAGTCTTGGAATCTATACGTCTCCAACCATTCATAAATGTCCAATACCTTTTCATGATTAAGTGCGTCAAACTTTTCATTGGCTAATCTGATTAGGTCTTCATTTATCAAACCTTTATATAGATAATCCATCTTAAATAAAGTATCTATCAATTTATCAAACGCGGACATTCCATGCCCATTTTCACTCATATTAGCCCTAGCCCAATTATATTTTTCCACCCAAGCACAAAAATCATCTAAAAACCAAAATACAATTTGCCCATTATCAATCTCCAGCAACATATTTTCTTTTTCATCTAAAAGCCTCAAATAAATACTATCAGGCTTAAAACTGATCATTTCGTCTAAGGGAATTCTCATCTCGTATATATGAAAATCACTACTTTTTTGTTCTTCAGTTAAATCAGAAGGCATGCAATAGTCCAACTTAAAAAACCCATCTTTGGTAGGCTCTATGTCAAAAGCAAAACCCAATGTAGAAGAGTAAAACAATACCAGATGTTTATGAAATACTTCTGCCCCATCTTCATGAAAGCAAGACTTACATTTTGATTCTCTAACTTGTATATTATTAACACCATTTTCTTTCGACACCCATTTAAAAAAGTCACCTAAGTGTCTTATTACTACACTTTTTTCTCCTTGAAAATGAGCAACTTCATCATCCATAAATTTTTCTGCTGTGTCTATATCAAAGGAAGCGATGGCCTGAATAAGGGCTTGGCGTGGATTGGTCATTTTCACAATATGATTTTATTCGTATTAAAGATTATCAAAGGATAATAAATCATCTTCTGCTTTGATCATTTTAGCTATCTCTTCTTTTGTGAGCCATTCAGTTTGTTCGCTCATTAAAATTCCTTTCTCAAATTGTAATATCATCCTACCTTCAAAAACCGGCACATGTCCATTATGGATCATACAAGCTACATCACCCAAGGCAACATGAATTGACCCGCTAAACCAATCTGCAAAGACGATCTCTTGGTCAGGAAATAAATATTT
The DNA here is from genome assembly GCA_945870185.1 of Aureispira sp. CCB-QB1. Lineage (GTDB taxonomy): Bacteria > Bacteroidota > Bacteroidia > Chitinophagales > Saprospiraceae > OLB9. The sequence continues at coordinate 23,821 of CAMBRK010000011.1, forward strand.
TATATCTACTTTCAGGAAATCAAGTATATATCCCTCCCATTTTATAAGAAAGAGTTTTTTATTGTCAATTGCCCACTGAGCTTTATAACCTCTCCAACAAGTTGAACTTGGAGCAACTAATGGGTGTGGAAGTCTTATGGTTTTTAGGTAGCCTTCCAAGGGTTCACTATATAAAGAGTGGGTCTCATTTTTGTAAGTAATAATATCTTTTACTTGTAAGGTCATAATATTTGGATTTATTGGAAAAGGGTAATGATTATTGGCGGTCAAATTAAAATCGATCTTAAATTTTACAATGATTTTATTCAGTTCTTATTCTTCAGAATATATAATTCAATCAAATAATCTCCCTTCTCCGACTTAAATGGCTGCCCACTTTTCTGAAACTCATATTTTTCTAGAATGTGTTTCATCGCCCCGTTATTTTCTTTTACTGTTGCATAAATATTGACAGGAGTTTTTATCAATACTTCAACTATCTTCTTACCATATCCTTTTCCCTCCATCCTACTCACAATCCAGCCTAATTCAAAGTCAAAATCTTCTGGATTTTCTAACGAATTAGATTTCTCAAAAACTCCCTTTTTATAACTATCATTCGGTATCTTTAATGCTCCCACAGCACTCATCTCATCCGCATCAGGTATAAACATGAGCGTCGGATTTTTGAGTATCAAGCCATCAAATGATGACTCTTTGACATTACCTTCATTCATTACTATTTCTTTAAACTTCTTAACAATTTCTGGGAAAAAAACACTAGCAACACCAGTGACATATTTGATTTCATCATTCATTTTTATTATGGTTAAGTTGTGACTTTAAATCTTCTACTTGTTGTAGCAAAGCGGCTTTTAAAACTCCAAAATGTTGATCCCAATCTTCCAAACTGCTAATCGTTCTGTAAGATTCACTTTCTTTGAGAGCGATGATATCGGTTTGCAATATTCTTATTTTTCTTTTTAGCTTAGCTACTTCAGCTCGTATCAAATCCTTTTCTTGAATGGTTTCTGACTTAGGTTTAAAATATCTCCCTTTTTCCAATTCAGCCAAACTCTCACTCACACTTTTTAGGTCATTTCTATCGTAAGCACTTTTGAGCTCTATAAATATTTCCTCGGCTATTTCTTTAAATTCATCACTTACTTTATCAGGGTGACATAGTGTAGATGCTTTTCTAAATTTCTTTTTTAAATCTACGATTTGTTCATCAGATAACTCAATATGTTCTTTATTAACATCATCTTCTACCGCATCTTTATACTTCTTTTCATCATCTTGTGTTTTTGAAAAACTCTCTTTATCTGATGAATACTTTAACTTTTTAAGCCTAAATAACTCCAGAATGATAATACCCAATTCTTTGGTATGTCTATACTGATATTCATTTAATAGCTTCAGTAAATCAGTTTTTTCATTATCAAATGCATTGACTTCATGCTCCAGAACTTTTATCTCCAGCTTTAATCCAAAAACCTCAGGATCGTAAAATATACTCACTTTTTGCCTTTCAGATATAAAATTTTGTATCCTACTTACACATGAACCATACTCTCTCTGTACAAAATCATTGATGATAGTTTTTAATTCAAAATTATAATCGTATTCTTTAAGTTTAGTAATAGAAGGTAAAGCATCATCAATATCCTCCAAGATGATAAAGTTTTTAATGATTTCCAGCCGTTTGACAATTTGCTCATGGGGTATTTCTCTTTTGGCTATAACATCTTCGGGATGGAACTTCCTCAATATATTATAAAACTCAGTAATGAATTGATTGGCCAAATCTGTGTCCCCATTGGTTATTACCACATTCTCAAAATTACTTTCTGCCTTATAACTCCAATTGTAGGAACCCGTAATGACCGTTTTGCCATCTATGACACAAAACTTATTATGCATGAGTTCAGAGTCTCCATTGCCTATCAGAAATACCTTTGATCCCTCACCTTCCAAACATCCGTAGTCTATATAAGATTTTTCGTTAATACTATCGTTGGCAATAATCACCTGAACCTTACATCCACTTTTAGCCTTTTGTATCAACTCCTGAAACAAAGTCTTGTTGGTAAACCAAGCCACAGCAACGTAAATGGACTCAGTTGCCTGTTGGATTTCTTCTTTAATCCTGTACGAAATATTATTAAAAATGGCTTCTGTTTGCATTAATAGGCGTATTTATTAAAAAATATATCAATTTAGTTTAAGGATTTAATCTGGCAGCAGTATAATAAATTTCTATTATTTAAAATTTTATTTTTGATGACTTATAATACTATTTAACAAATCTACTGTATAACTGAAATTATATTTTACATAAGGCCACCATCCTTCATCCTTTTCAAAAGTTGATTGTATCTCATATCCTTTCGTATAATCTGCAAGCGCTTCTTCCCATTCATTAAAGAAATGCATTATTAGAAATGCTCTATTTTCGTAAGCATTATAATTATTTGGGTTTGCATTAATTGCATTAGTAAAATCCTCTCTTGCTCCGTCCCAATCTTCGTTTCCTTGCCTATGTTCTCCCCTTTTTAAAAATGCTCTATCTTGATTTGGATCCAATTCTATAACTTTAGAATAATTAGAAATTGCCCCCTCAGGATCCTTTAATTCACTCTTTACATTTCCTAGCCAATAATAAGCATTAGCGATATTTGGACAAATTTCTAAAACTTTGGAAAAATCATCACTTGCTAATTCATATTCTTTATTTTGAAAATATGCAAATCCTCTCCAAAAATATGCAGCAATAGATTTAGGGTAAATAGTTATTGCCCTAGAAAAGTCTTCAATATTTATTTTGCCAAATTGAGTAATATTCCATCCATGGTATTCATCAAATACAATATTAGTGTCTCTGCTCGCTACACCCTTCAGTATATAAGCTAAATAATTATTTGGATCTATACAAATTATTGAATTTACAATATCGTCAGCACTTTTTTTTAAAACTTTATTAAAGTTAAACAAACGTTCATCACACAAAATACTTTCATCACCTTTTTCAAACATGTGATAAAAATTTATACCTTCAGTTACCTTGTACTTATTATTCAACAAACAAAATGCCGTATTAAATAACTGCTCAATATTATCCATCATTAAATCTTGAGTAAGACCAATCAGACTATCTACCTTTTTTATCTCAGGTAGAGATGATGGGCTTGGGATTAAGTTTTTAGGGAAATCATCGCTCATATACCTTGATATTTTAAGCTATTTTAATAATATTTTCTAATTTAGCAATATATGTTAGCCACAAAGGACTATTTATGTCTTCTATTTTTAATCTTTCGGAAAAATCCTTGATTTCATGTTTTAAGTTCTGCGAAAACTGATATGCATCTATTGTTTTAGTAGCTGTATCGAATAAGAGACCATCTCTTCTTATTTTCCATCCATTTCTAGTCTCACCAACATGAAGAATACCACATCTGACATTCTTAAAGAAGTCTTTTGAAAGTCCATTGTGGCTAAATTCACTAAGTCTTTTTGCGGTTGTAAAAAACAAGCCGAAACATCTTTCGCTTTTGTCTTTAGTATCCATAAATCCAGAAACACTAAAGGAGATATAGGTTTCTATTAGCAAACAGCAATTTGCCATTAGGGAAAATCCATTTTTGTAGGACTTTTTATAGACTTCACTCTCAAAATCGAAGGGTTTTAGATATCTCCCATATAACCTGATATAGATGAAGTGTGCAAGGTTTTCTTTATATTTTTCCATATCTTTTATCCAACCTTCCACATCTCGTACTGTGATATCTTTTTGATTATCATCAGTGGCTAAGATTATATCATTTTTATTCATTTTATTAAATTTACTATTTTTGAATATTTTCTTTTCTTCTATCGCCCACTCCAGTCAGAAACATCATCAATATCACCGTCATAATCGTCATAATCTCCTAATTGCCCATCACTAAGGGCATCAAAAGTATCTCTTTTGTATTGTTTTGGGTCGTCTTCTGAATAATCTATAACACGATATGGCTGATTTTCAATTGTTTTTAATTTCCATTTTTCAATAATATGTAATTTTATTAAATTTGCTGCTAGGGCATATTTATACAATTTATTTGTAATTAACCGCTTATCATAGAATAATGACTTAGCCAAAATAAAATGAACATTTGAAGTTACACCTCCAAAAATATAATTAGGATCGGAAGCAATAATATCCGAAATAACTGATCCCTTATATTTTCCACTATCCAAAACACTATTAGAATAAAATATCTTAAAATCTTCAGATTCCAATATATCTCTTGAATCTAAATTATAAAAAATTTCTGGGCACGAAAGATAGTGGCTCATGGGAAAATTTTTCAGTGCACTTACACTCCAATATAGCTGGTTACTTATGTTGATAGGATCAACTTTGGCGTTGAAATAATTATTAATATCTTGTTCTGTTAACTCTATATCGTTCTCAATACATACTTCATATTTTCTTTGAGCACGTCCTTTAGAGCCATTTATAAAAGCTGTCCTTGCATCACTTAATGCAGTTTTAATTTCCATTTTTTCACAATAAGCTAGTAGTTCTTTTGCATACTCATGTGCCGGATCTATGTTAAGGCAATATCTAAGTTGTCGAATTGATTCATCATAATTTTTGCTGTAACTATGAAAAATACCTTGGTATAAACATTGATTTAATGAACTCAAATGCTTGTACCCTATAGAATATATACTTTCAGCTTCTGAATATTTTTTCTCACCAATTAAAGATCGCATTAAGGCGATATACCCTCTTTCAGTTTTTTCTATTTCAATATTCTTTTTAAAATCTTCACTTGCAGAATTGTAATCTTTTAAATTGAAACTAATAATCCCTCTATTTAAATATGCACAAGCGAAGCTATTGTTTAATCTTATTGCAACATTGTAATAGTGTTTAGCTAGTTCTGAACCAATTCCGTCTTCATCCAAAATATCAGCTAGTCTTTTGTAGTACCGTGCCGATGTTTTTAAAATTATTGCATTCTTCGCATCGTCTTCTCTGTTTGGGTTTATTTCCTTTTTAATATAGGATCTGAAATGATATGCAAAATCATTTGTTTTATCATTTTGAATGACTGACGATAAAACTTCATATGCTTTTTCTTGCAACTTGATTTTGTCATAGTAAAATCCTTTAACAACTCTATATGTTAAATTATCACTTTTAAATTCATCCATAAATTGCATTTGTTTTTCAAATTCATTATCACTTTGGCCTTGTAAAAAACAATTACAATCATACTTATTAAACAAATCGAGTATAGCTTCACAAAATTCAATGACTTTTCCTTCTTCAATGAATGAATTTGCTTTCCTAAAAATATTTCTAAACCTATCGTCCATAAATATTACAACTTTAAAATTTTATAATTCCCTAATTACTTAATCCTTCCATTATACTTCTCCACCGCTAATCCATCCGTTTCCAAAGCCATTGCTTTCAATACATTAACATATTCCAGAATTTCCTTTTGATTAGCCTCCCATATCTCAAAAAAACGGCTAAACTCATCCCCATTTTTAAAAACTACTCCTCTAGGATGAGCATCATTTATTACTCTTTCAGTCAGTATAAATCCATTCCTGAATACTGAATTTGCATCAATGTCAAATCCACCTTTATTCCCGCTCTTAAAAGCATCAACAATGGTATTCATGATATATGTTGCTCTTATTGAAGGATGAGGGTGAGAACATGAATTAGTATAAAATGCATCATGCCTTCCTTGAAAAATAAGATAATTGATAAATATGGCACCAACACCAGTTGATAACAACATTTCTGCCACTTCTTTTTTGTAGTATGCTTGTTTTAATTTGCCTTCCAGCGATTCCATCCATTGATTTATATGATTAGCAATTTGTATGGCTGCATATTGATCAGCATCATATTCCATTAGATGAACTTCTTGTGAATAGCTACCACAATTGACCATTTCAGAAAAATGTGAAATACCTCTTAAGTCATCTTGTATGATATGCCCTAACTCATGAAAGAAAGTAAACATTTGACAATACTTATACATCTTTTCTAAAAAACCTTCTTGACCCACTTTGTCTAAAATGTGAAATGATTCAAGTTCACCTTTCATAAGAGTTTTATAATCAACTCCGCTAAATAATTCACTCATCTGAATAATAGTACCTGCGTTGATACCTATTAATGAATTACTTTTCCATGCGAATGCATTAATATTTCCGTTATGAATGAAAGCCAATAAAGTAGGTGTAAATCCATACTTCTTTTCTGCTCTATTTATATATTCTTGATAAGACTGAAATGGTTCTTCAAATAAAAATTCAATTTTCATGCCATAAAACGCATCATAATATTGAATCTTTTGCCCATTTTTATCTACAAGACCCAAACTGTTCAGATACTCCACCTGCTTTAAATAATCATATCCCATTTTACTTTATTTTAAATAATTCACCCAAACCCCACTATAATTATCCCTACCCTCAACCTCCACCAGCTCCTTAATCCTATTAATCCCATCTTCAATGTTATCAGAAGAATACAAACATTCATGAATGCTATATGCATCCATGACATCCGTGATGCCATCTGTACACGCCATCAGAATGTCTCCACAGGCTATTGGACCAAAGTGTTCAAAGCCAATGATGGCGTCTTTCACTGTTCCATGGATAGATCTAGTTACCACATGCCTATATTTTTCTATTCTCTCAGCTGAAGCAACAGAACCATGTTCTCCCATTTCTGATATAAGTGTGTGATCCCTGGACTCAAAGATTATTTCACCAGCTCTGAAATGGATAATCTTGACATCTCCAACCCAGAAACAACAACTTTCATTCTCAGATATAACAATACCACCGATAGTGGTACCCATCTTAATGCCGTGGTCACTTTGATACTGCCGAACAGCAAGATTAGACTTATTCACAGCTTTCTGTATGGCATCTTGATTGATCACACTCTGTGATGAGAGATAGGTACATATACTCTCACATACCATTTTTGAAGCAATGTCACCACCATCATATCCTCCCATGCCATCAGCAACAAGAATCAGATCAGTATTTTGTCCGATTTTTTCAATCATTACAAAATCTTGATTTGTCTTCCTGCGACCTTTCTCTGTAAATGAAGTTATCTTCATATGTTACCAGTTGCTTTTACGGTGCTTCCACCATGTTGTGTTACTCTAGGCCGTGTTGATATTTTAATTGGTTTTGTGGTGATGCCCTTGTCTGTTGCTTTTGTAGCCCATAGAAAGCCTTCACCGGGCAGCAGTGCGCTCATATCTGCTGGCGTTAAAACCGCCAACTGTGTGATGGACTTTTGAATGTGTTTAAGCCATTGTGGACTATTAAATTTATGCAACAGAACTATCGAACTCAGTTCTATGATTTCATTGGGCAGACTTGGTGGATCCTGACTCGCTATCATAATGCTCACACCTTTATGTCTCATTTCTCGTATGGCTGTTACTATGTTTCCTGTCAGGTCTTTGTTATCCATATATTTATGTGCTTCATCAAACACTATAAACTTATTGAAGTGATTTCCTTCATCGCCCTTCACTCCAGAAAAGATATTCAGCATGATCACAAACAAACCCAAAGCTTCATCCTTCACTATAAATTCATCCCTGAGATCTACAATAATCAGCCTACCGGGTTTAAGAGTATCTTTTAGGGATAAACTATCATCAATATATTCCCTTGCAAAGCTCAGTTTCTGCCTAGCCAATGCCTTTTGTGCATTTGACAGCAGCACAGTACTTTCCACAGCTTCTGTGATACCCATTAGATTCAAATTCTGCCTTTGCTCCTTCATGATGGCCTTTAGTTGCTTGATATAGGCACTATCGTTCCCTACAGCACCTAATAAAAACAACCAATCCTGCACATTCAATTCTTGTGAATTAAAGGATATTGGCATCACCTGTATAGATGGAAACTCGGCCATTCTTTCATCCATTTTATCTCTTGGCGTGAGAAGGATCACATCTTCTATATGATCTGGATTTGCCCCATATCTTTCTTTCAGCTTTTTCAGCTCACCATCATTGCTATTCGGTGATATCATGGATGTAAACTCTGGTTCATAATCCATACTTTCGCTATAATGGAAGATGACACCTGCCAGTGGTGCAGGCAGCTGATTAATGTGGCTAAATTCCTTGAGTACCATTTCACTTATGGTACCTATGGTATAGGACTTACCACCACCTTGCACGCCAAACAAACTGATAGTATTGGTTTCACTCAGGTCTATAGCTATTTTTTTATGCTGAACGGTTTCTCCGAGCAATCCATATTGTTCTGATGGTGAACTTTTACCCACCAGTATATCAAACTCAGGAGAGACATGATCACCATTTTTTGCTACTACTGGCTTAGGTTGTCCATCATCTGTCTTGTTTTCAGATGTTGGTTTTTTATCATCATTTCTTTTAGAATCTATATCATCATTTCCGTTATGGTCAGTATTGTCTTTTGGGGTTACACCTTTGGTCTCAACATCTTCCGCTTCGACAGCCATCTTACTTTTCAGTTTATGTATAAATGGTTTCAAAGCATTTCCTGCGCCTAGCACTTCTTTAAGTTCAGTATCAAAACCTGTATCTTCCAGCCTTTTGGTATTGAGATCAGAATCAGGATCAAGTATCTCTTCTATGAGCTTATGGCCAAAGGTAAAATATATGAGATCACTGTCAGCTATTTCTTTGTGGTGTCTTTTGGTAGCCGAAAAATCGAACACCAAGCCTATTTGATTAAATTTTATGGTAAATCCTTTGTCCAGGTCTTGTAAAAATTCTGAATAAGTAGCGTAAGCATTATCACTTAGATATGCATACCTGTATCCTCTTTCCATGTAAAAGGATAGCAATAATTTGAGCTCTTTATTCTTAATCTCTCTGTCTAATCTATCATAAGACATTTGATAACTAGGATCAAAATGCATTCTGATGGCTTCGATGGTGTTTTGGATTTGTTCCTTCATCTTTGCTTTCAGGTCTTCCTTTTCACCAGCACCAATGGATTTCCTGCATTTGATTTCAAGCACAGTGATCAATATTTCTCTCTTTTCTGGTTGGATAGATATCAATAAATTATCAGCTCTACTCTTACTTTCCGTGGTGAGATTTTCAAACAAATTTTGATGAAGGTCAATAGGAATCAAGAAGGAATCCTTCAAAAATCCTTTTTTTTCCAATACTCTTTTGGTAAATGCAGACCCAATCACTTCAAAAGCTTTATTCTTAGACGAATTGAGTTGAAGTACCAATGAGCTACTCACCGCCCTAAGATCTTCTAATAAGATTTTTATTTTTTTCTCATCGTCAGGATTGTAAATATCCAAATCAAAAGCTTCAAAATGTGGTCCCAGCAGTCCAAGGACTTCTGAAGTAGGGCGAGTGGTTAAGTAGGACGAAATTCCAGTCAATTCTTCACCAGGTACATAATCTAGCAAAAATGGGATATTGCCATCTTTAGTTGGTTGATCAAATATTTCAGGACCAAGGTTTTTATCAAATGTGACCACCCAGTCAGAATAATCATGCAAATGAGCTATGAGTACTTTGTCCTTTTCATTTAGGATCAATTGTGTGGCAGGTATCGATACGGTATATCTAGATGCCAAAGCTCCACTTACAAAAGTTTGAATATTGTCAAAAATGGTAATTCCAGTTTTGCCACTACCAGAATATTTATGAAACAAATCATTACCTTGGATGAATCTATTCCATTTCATAGTATCTCCCTGTTCTTCTACCAATACGGTAGAATCCGAAATGGCACCATTAAGATAGAAGTTCCTATTTTTCAGAATTGGTTTTACAAGTTCTATTTGAACTGGAAATGGGCTTACCATAAAACTCATATGTGCTGTAAACCTACTCGGATATTTCATGTAGTCAGACATATTATTGATAGAAAACCGAAGCTTTGGAAACAGCCGGTTATTGGATGGCTGCGAAAACGCCTCAGCTTCCTCAGAGATATTTGAATCAGGATTCAAAAGCGTTCTTAGAGCTTCACCATGTTCTATGATTCTATCTGTGCCCCTAAATATCCTTATTTCATATTTGACATCCTTAAATGCACTATCTTTTTCAAGCTCTACAAAAGCATCTGCAAATACATGGGTATCACCAGAATTAATAAGATTCAAAATTAACTTATCTGTATATGGGTGCTGAATTAGATAGTTTTTAATATGTCTTACCACCAAATTTTTGCTAATATCATTTTCAACATAACTATCTCTGGTAATATTAAATAGTGTCCTGAAATAATGTTTTAATTGTCTGGTGATGGATGTCATGCCCTGACTGTTTTCATCAGTCAAAGTATTTAAATACAAGCCCCATCCATAAGCAAGTTCCCCTGTATAATGAAAATCCTTAAAGGTCGCTGGCTCTACCAATACCAAAGGATTGTTTTCAGGAGACAAAGATCCACTGAATAAATGTTCAAGATTGTTTGTCCATGTTTTTCTGTAGCCATCATATTCTCTCGTCTTTTGTTCCCATGAAGAAAATATTTCTGACAATTGCAAATGCCATGCAAGCCTTAAAGGGTGCAATGGACATAAAAGTATGGCTTCGACTGGCTTTCCATCAGGCAGTTTCGTCCTAATCCTGGCAACATCTAAAATTTGAAGCTCTGTCAAAAACTGCTGCAACTTTGCCTTCTCATCATCCGATAGCCCATCATCTGAGATTTGCTTTTTAAGATCCGATGTCCAAGTAGCATATTTGTCCAGATATTGTTTGACCTTAGGTTTAAGGTTGTAAAAGTCACATGTCTCAAAAACCCCATTTTTGCTTGTATTACTTTCCTGTATCTGCTTAAAGATATCTTTCCGCAACTTTTGGATAGGATTCGGGACCAGATTATTCATCTCACTGGCCACAAACTGTATGGATTCAAAATTTAAGGCGGTGGAGTTGTTCTGAAGGACGGCTCGGACATGACCAAATGAATCACCATTTTTTAAGAATTCATTTTCAATAGCCCTTAACTTAGATGACAAATTTATTTGGTAATTATGTCTGCCCCCATAATTTACATGAAAAGTAGATGTATGTTTTGCTTTTTCATCATTCAGCCAGATATTGGATGCATCCGTGGCTACAGGATTGGCATCTGCATGTCCGAATTTCACTAAATCACTCTTAAACATATGATATGCTTGCAGAATATTATTTAGTTTATGTTTTCTGTCCGTTTCTTCTTTGTCATTCGCATCCTCTATGACAAAATCAAAATCATCAGTATCACAAGTCAGCTTATAATTAAAGCTCGATCTTTGCAGCTCTGGGTTTTTGGCCTTTTGCTCCTCCCATGCACTTTGTACCCTTTGATCCTTAAAATCATCTTCATAATTCAGGACATTGCCTTTATCATCTTCGGCCAGAATTTTAAAAAAATAAGAACCTTCCTCTATCTCAGCAGTATTTAATAATATACTGACCTCTCTATATGGTCTGTCGGCATTTGTATTTTTTAGTTTTTTAATTAACCGAAATTCAGTGCCGGAACCGCCATCCACATTCATTAAAATCACTTTGTAGTATTTTAATTCCGAAATGTCTTTCGGATGTGGGAAGGTACTAAATTTTACTTTTATCTTACAAGGCCTATTGTCATCAGCTCGTACAACATTCTTACCTTCTATGACTTTTAAATCTGGAGATATAATCTCTTCAGCACGTAATTTGATGTGTTTAAAATTTAAATCAGGTATCACCCATGTTGAAAAGTTTAAATGCGCATAATTCCTATAAATGGTTTCGCCGATGTCATACCCAGATTTTAATCCATTATTCTCTTTGATAAATTCTACCAATTGTTTCTGAATGGTATCCTTCTGTAGTGGCAACTCATTAATTCTATCGTACAATGGTTTATTAAACGAACTCAGTAGCTCCATACTGGTGAGATTAAAATTAAGCCTATGCCTAATTTTTTCTTCTTCTTTGAGCAGGTTAGCATCAGGGAGTAGCTCTAAGTGATACAAAAAATTGCCTATTTGTTCTTTATCTATTTTAGCGTCATACAGGGCTATTAAGTATTTTATGACATTGGTAGTAGAAGTTTTATCACTCCCCAAATATCCTAATATATCGTCTTTGATTATCTTTTGAAATTCTCCAGGTATAGATGCTAATAACTTTGATTTTAGTTTGAGCTCTATGCCTTCCAGCTTGATTTCTTTAAATGTGGCATTGCCATAAGAATCTTCAGCTGCGGTCCGGCTGTTAGAAGGTATAAGTACCAATATGGGTTTGGACTCCTGATTTCTTAGTTCAATTAATTTTGTGGCAGTTATATATCTATCATCATTATTGTATTCTTCGGCAACAATAAAAGCATCTATATGTCGATATTTGGATGATAGATTTTCCCAAAGATACTCCATCTCTGGAGTACCCAATCCACCTATTTTCATACAATGCCCGGGTAAAGCATTCCGAAAATCACCATCATATTCTTCTATGATCGTTTGGATAATATATGTATAATAAGGGTTCATATTCTTTAAATCTTTCATTTTAAAACTACTTTAATTCATATCTTGGTCTGATCTTTTGAAGTAAATAGGCATCACTTAGATCATTATAAAATCCGATTTGTCTGAGTTTATGCTTAAATGCTTCTACATTTTCTTTAAAAGCCAAATGGGTATTTACATCCGCATCCTGAAATCTTTCTTCGCCCAGCCCGTTGATGATCAGACCATACCGCTTTCTGATCTTAATCATCAGATCTTCGATCGACATGCTCTTAGTAGTGTACTTGGCACCATCGGTTTCTAATACAAGGATTTGAACAAAAGTCTCAAGCAGTCTGGTACCTAACATAAATCTTCTTGGGTGCTTTTTACTTCTTCCTTGAGCTAGAAATCCCCTATCATTATTTTTCTGAGAGAGATTATCTATCATTTGTATATTATACTTGTATTGGTATGCACCCTTTGCTTTAATGATAAATTCTACGTAGCGATCAAAATAACTACTTTCATATTTCACCAGATCATTAACCAATTCTTTATCATCTTCATCCAAGTCATGATATAAGTGATCCCACAAAGTCTCAAAATAGACTTCAAAACCTTGAGCTTTATTTTTAAGCGTATCCAAGGCCTGTCGAAGATTTTCCGAATTAGTCTTATCTTTTTTCAGTTTCCTCAATGCAGCATTGATTTGAAAAGTGGCTTTGATATAATCATATATGCGTTTTGTCATATCGTCAGCATCCGTAGCAGCGATTTTTGAAATTCTACTTTCAAAACTATCCGTAGCATCTAGCACCACATTCCAGTTATCCATGACATCTATTTTACCCTCATCTATCATTTTAGGTAGCAAGTATATGGTCTTTTGGATATACCTTGACAGGTGAAATGAAGTGATCGTTTTAAGATAGTCTATCAGTACATTTCTTGGTATTCTGGTCTTATACCTCAATAGCCTTTTTACGTCATCACAATAGAGTTCTGCATCTTCTTTGAGCAATGGCTCTATTTGATTTAAATTGGAATTACTTTCCAGAAAACCAGGCATGACATTTTTTATGATATGCAATAGCCCCAGACTATCCACATCAAGATCTTGGGATGCATTTATTTTATTGGTGACAGGATCCCAGCCCTCCATCAGAAAACTTTTCAAATCTTCTTTTACCGCAGGATTACATCCGAGCATCAGATAAACCTGATCAGCGGAGAAGTAATCTCTGGTATTGGGTACATTTCGCACCCTATAACTCTCTAAATGGATAGGCCGTAGCGAAGATATTTTTTCTTTATCCACATTTCCCCTGGAGACCATATTGACCAGGTTATTTCTGATCCATAACTCTCCAGCTTCAGGATGGTCATTGTAACCTACCATCTCACCATCCACTTCCATTTTCTTAAATACGTTTTTCAAAACGTTAATATCGATCACTGCACTTGTACCCGCTCGATTTCTTTGTTTTGGCCTTTGGCCATTGTGCCGTAATAGCATAAATAAATTGACCATGGTATTATCAATATTTATTGCTTTGGCATCTACCGTAAATATCAATTCATTACGGAATACGCCTTCCTCTTTGTTTAATTTTAGTGCCATATTAAAATTCCATGGTTTTAATGATCAATTGATTCCTTTCATTTCTTTGAATACTATAGAAATTCAGATTGTCTTTATTGGACAATACCACTTCATGATAAGTAAGGTTTTCAAGCAAATTTTTAAAGATCATCATTTCTATAAACTTACCTCTCAGATCATTTAGGGATGGACTGAATCCCTGCTGAATAAAGAAGAGCATCTCATATAGGTCCAATGAAATGGTCAACTTGATGTGATGGTGATGTTTATGTCTGAATACGAGACTATCAGGTTCATATTCCAGATACCTTACCAAATGGTCAGTTCGACTCACAAAAAGTTCAAAGTCATCCAGAGTAAACAATCTAAATGAGTTGCTAAAAGGGTCCTTAATCTCCGTGGACGCAAGCACCAGATAATTCTGATCTATGCCAGGATGATCACATCCTTCATTAATAGAAATAGCCCTGGATATACTACCCTTGGTTATGTTTGCTGCATCCCCATGGGTCAGCACCTGTACAAACTTAAAAACAGAATGATAAGGCAACCTTTGCATGTAAGAAGGTATCAACATATTTTCACCATGGCCACCATAATCACTGAAAGTCTTAACCAATACAGCCTTACCTTCGAAATACTGATGCCTGACAAAATTCTTTTGCATGCCCTTAATTCTTTTGATCACAAGGCTGTTTTGCTCGTGAGCAGGTACCCATATTTTACATTCATTAAATGTTTCGATGAGATTACTTTCTCTTTCACTAAACTCGAGAAAGTCCTGCTGTCCATGCCTGCCAAAAAACAATTCCCTGTCTTGATCAGGTATGGCCACTTCACCTACATCAGTCTCTCGCAGTAAGGAGATAAGCCTATCTGCCGTGCCACTATCTTTAGCACTTCCATCTGTGATATTAAAATAATAATGCTGCCAGTACTGCTCTGGATGATCTTTGGCACTTTCATATAGTCCAGGTATATCATCACATACATAATCTCTGGTGAGCATAAAGGAAATCATCGACCTCAGATCACGCATCGTGATATGCATCTCTCTTTTCAGGATAGCTGTACGTAATAACCATTCCATTCTAGTGATGACTTCATCACCACCAGATACATCATTAAACGAATCGACATTGTATTTGATAAAACAATGATTGGCCTGTGGACAACTATCACACTTCGCCCAACTGCTTTTGTGGGTGAGTGTCTTGATCTGTTGTCTGAACAAACTAGGGCTATCGTCATTTTTAGCAACTACCGATCTCAAATTAAGATTGATAATCATCAATCCATCTGGTAAATCATGATGACCATCTTTATAGAAATATTCCTCTATGGTATTAGCAAGCTGAAAATATTTCTCTGATGTGCTTAGAAATTCTACCAGCCTACCTTCATTAATTGCTATAATCCTACCTTCTCCAGCAGACGAATAGTTTTCAATGTGTTCAAAAGGCTCAAAAAAACTTTCCAATACCTCATTATTTGCCTTTTCGTCTTCATCCTGAGAGCCATCATAATTACTCTCAAATGGAATTCCGTTTATTTTAAACCGTGCACCATTTTTATGTGTATGCCTTACCAGATCGGTGATCAATCCATTTTCTTCGAT
This sequence comes from Aureispira sp. CCB-QB1, assembly GCA_945870185.1. Lineage (GTDB taxonomy): Bacteria > Bacteroidota > Bacteroidia > Chitinophagales > Saprospiraceae > OLB9. Next base: position 39,529 of record CAMBRK010000011.1, read on the forward strand.
TTTTCGCATAAATGCCGTCTTTCCATCTCCAGCATTACCGGTGATGATAAGCAACTTGTATTGGCCATCTAGTACCGCAGGTATTAATTGTTGATCAAGTTTGGTAGGTGTATATGTTTTATCTTCGTATTTGTTGTACTCAAAACTTGATCTTGTCCCTGAGTTGCCATGTTTTGACTGACTGAAAAGCGAGTTGACATACATGATATATTCTTTCAGATCCACTTTATCACCACTTGCACTGTTTTTATCTTTTATATCTTCTAGAATATTTGCCTCTCCAATTTCTAGTAATGCATCCAGCATTTCTTGTGCACTTCTATATCTATTCTGACCATCGGTCTGTATGGATTTCATCACAAAGTCTGCAAACGATTGAGATATCCTAGGCTCTATCTCTCTGATATCATTTGGCATTTTGCTTAATAGTGGCATCTTTTTGGGTGACCAAGGGTGTTGTTTGCATAGCAATTCATACAAGGTAATGCCTAGAGAAAATGTATCAGCAGATAAATCCCAATCAACTTTTAAACCATCTTTTACCAGATCAGGAGCCAAGTAAGGATTGGTACCTACATATTCCTTATTTCCTTCTACAAATGAAGCCACATTAAAATCTATCAGTACAAAACGCTGCTCCTTATCCCAGATGATGTTTTGTGGTTTGATATCTCTGTGCAGTATGGGTTTGGGTTGAGCTTGCATGAGCACTAATGCGGAAAGAATATCTTTGGCCAACTGATATACACGCTTCACCGGTAGCCTTGCATCTGTCCTGGTGTACATACTCAGATTTTCACCTTCCAGATATTCCATGGTTGTATAAAACTGCGAATCAATAACCCCATTCCATATAAATTTTACAATATTAGGATGGGAGAGCTGTATAAGAGATCGGTACTCATCTTGTACGGAAGCGACGTTTACACTTTCATGAAATAATTTGAGTGTATATTCCTCGGCTTGGAGTGTGTGTTTCACCTTAAAAACCCTGGAATAACCACCCTTGCCCAATACTTTATATATGGTATAGTCGCCAATTTTGTCACCTTCTTTGAGATCATAAGTATCTTTGCTTGGCAATCGTTGCTTTGGCACTTCCTTTTTATTGGTATGATTTGATTCCGCTTCTTTCAGGGCAGATTCTATAAATTGCTCCAGCTCATCTATAGAGTCTATACGCTTCAGATCATCCACGAGAATGGTTTTTTGGCACAATTCATCTAACCATTTTGGCAAGCTGGCATTGATGGCACTAGGCAATTTATCTTTCGGCAGTTGACCACCCATTTTGTCCAGATCATAAGGTGTATTAAATGGTTCTTTATCTGTAAATAACCAATACACCAAAACCCCCAATGAATAAATATCAGATGCCCTGGAAGCATCGCCCACCGTCAGCTCCAATGGATGATAGGCCGTAGCATTCATTTCATTGATGGTAGCCATTACGGTGTATCCTTGTCGATTATCATCGGCAAAGTACGACTTGCTAAAATTGCCCAGATAGGCATACCCACCATGTAAGAATACATTATCAGGATTGATATCTCTGTGAAAGATATTGACATGATGTGCTTCTTTCAGTGCGGTCATGACATTTCTGATGATATTCAGTTTTTCCTGAAAGGTAAATGTCTTATGTTTTGCTTCTGACCTGAGTGAGTTTTCATCCAGAAAATCAGATATCTCATAAAACATATGACTTTCTTCATCTATCCTGAACTCTACATTCAGTATAAATGGTTTTGCTTTCATACTTCCTAAAGCCATGTATTGGTTTCTGATCCTACTTTCTCTATGCTTTAGCTCTTCAGCATTCAATCCACTCACCTGCAGAGCATATTCTTTGACTCTTTTTTTTACAGGGGTAATAAACTCACTCAGTTTTACCAGATATTCTGTAAAATTTTGGTCTTGTTGTAATATTTCTATTATATCAAACTCAAGTACCTGTTTTTTTTCTTTATTAGATTTTTTGCTCTGATTACCTATCAAATAATCTGTAATATCTTGCTGTATTTCAGTCAAGTCAGCCCATTTATCCAATTCATTAGTATCAGTTAAATACTTAATTAATTTTTCATTGAGCTGAAAGGTAATTTTTCCAGCCTCTTGCATCAGATAAGGGGGCATAATGTTCTGATAACTCAGTGTAACCATAGACTGCACCCAAGCTTTGCCCCAGAGATATTCATGTTCTTTGAGTGTGGCTGCAAGTATACTTGATTTTAGTCTACATGTTTTGAGTGGATTAGGCCGTTCTTTGTCATTGATATACCAATAATTATTATCACCTTCTATTCGGCCTTTCCAGTCTTTGTTTTCTATATTGAATATGGCATGTGGTGCAACCACTACGAGATCATACTCCCAGTACTGTGTACGATTATTACGGGGATTGGTCGATGCAAGTTCGATATTAGGTATAAGTATATAATCGTCCGGAAGATTTACTTTCAGAAAATCGAGCAGTCGTTTCTCGCCATCATTGACTACAGATTCAAAATAAGGTGGTTTTATTATTCTTGCCATGATTCAATTTCTTTTTCTATTAAGTCTATTGCTTGGTTTTCCAATATTATAGCACTATTAATATTTTCTAGATGTTGTTTAATCAATTCACCAATTTTGTTAACATACTGTACTTGCAGAATAGGAATTTTAATTTCACCAATATATTCTTCATTTAGATGTTGGATGACGGATCCATAAGAACCAGATAATAATGAATTACAACCAATTTTTGATTTTAAAAAAGCATATATGTATTCTTTCGATATTCTTGAATTCTCTTTAACCACAATCCTAATTGCATCTTCAGATATAGCATAGTTACTAAAAATTTGTAAAACATAAATGGAATCTCCTAGAGTACCACTTCTACATGTTAGTAACCATCCTTCACCAACCCTAAAGTCTTTTGATAATGCTTGACTAATATATTTGGTAGTTTTAGTTGGATTAGCTTTTTGCATCGCAGATGTTGATAAAAAAGGTACTCCTTCTTCAACATAATTTCTTTTTGATCGTGGTCCAATAAATATTTTTTCTGTCTGACTTTTTATTGTCACAAAAGTTAAATCACTATTATGTATACAATCATCAACTTTCTGACTAACAATATTATATAAAGAATCAAAACGCTTAAATCCACTTGCAACTTTTTTTATTCCAATTTTTTGAGAATTGATATTTCCATAGCTATAATTTATATTATAATTATTAAAATATGCAATTGATTCCTGCAATAATTTATTCGCTTCTACTCTTAATAATGATGTCTTCAAAATGAGATCATGAATTTCTTTTTGCTTTTCAATATCCAAAATAGGAACTAATGTTTTTTTAATTCCAGGTGATTCGATATATCTAACCACTGATCCTGATGCATTCTTATTAATTTGTGAAACACCATATTTCGATGATAAGAAGGCATATATATAACCGAACTTTACATCATCATTACATTCAACCCTGCATACATTATTGGCATAACTAATTCCCTCACTCAATTCATTAACTAGCCTTGTGTTTCCTATTGTACCAAAACCTGTTATTAAAATTTGATTTTTTTTAACTACAGATCCGACCTTAATAGCTTGTTGTTTATTAATATAAACTTCGCTGCCTTCTAATGCATTTGTAACGTCACTACTTTGACAATATGGAACAGCTCTTTCAGTTTTTTGACAAAACTGTCTTTTAAAAATAGGTGGATTAAATACTTTTGCCATTTCACCTAATGGCAAACATTTGTCTTTATTAATTTCTATAACTCTACTATTAAAAGCATCACCATTCAAAAAATAAGAGCTATTAAATCTTTTATCCTTTGAGATAAATTCTGCCTTTAGTTTTCCAAGTTTCATATTTTACTATTTATTATTTTCCAATTACCTTCCTTAAATATTGGTTTGAGATAGCTGATACTTTCTGGATAGTCATCCATAAATGTGACCCCCAAAAACAGATTTGCCCTGCTCAATCCTACGTATATAAATTTATTGATCAATTCCTGCTCCCCATCCGATAGTTGGTCCAGATCAAGAAAAAATACAGCCCCAAATTCCAATCCTTTGATATACTCAATACTAAACACCCTGATATGCTCTTGATTGCCTAGTATTTGCCCTTGCACACAGGCAGATATACCTATACCTACCTCTTCAAGCTCTGAATAGTCCTTAAGCAGATTTGATATACGCAGTACTTCAGTATCATTTTTAACAAAAATAGCTACCGTGGGAAAACTAGTACCATAGAGATGGTGTATCTCCATAATTCTAGCTACCACCCAGTTCAATTTTTCTTCTTCATCATCACCTATAAACACCAAAGGTTCAGGATCCCTTTCATCCTCATCATGGTATGGTCTAAATTTAGCCGGCACTTCCAGAATATTTTCATAAATAGAAGATGCTATTTTAAGCAACTTGGCAGTCTGCCTGTATGCTATCACCAAATCCTGAACTTCAGCAGCAGGATATATCTTTTGATAGTCACTCCAGGAATGAATACCTTTGGTTGTCATCCTTTGCATTAGGTCTCCTGACAAAGTCACAGAATTAAAAAGTGGATGTGATAGCGTACTCATTACGGCGAGCTCCCAGATAGAAAAATCAGTGGCCTCATCGATCGCGACTACTGCCTTAGCGTTTTCTTTATAAGCGGTCAGGTACAAATGATCACTCTCATTGTAGTATTTCTTGTCAGTCTCATAAATGGCTCTGCATATATCAAAAATGATACAAAGTATCAAATCAGCTTCCTGATGATTGATGCTATCTTTAGATATCGCATCATTACACTCCTTAATCCCTATATCCGTCAACACCCTTGGGTTGTCCTTCAGCTTTATTCTCCTGAATGCTTTATAATGTTTAGGTATCTCACTCAAGTAATTGATTTCAGGCCCTCTGCCCAGTAGTTCAAAGTACTTTTTAAAATACAATTGAATACCTAAATGCGGAAGCTTTTCTTCCTTGACTAGACCACTTATCTTCTCATAAAGGACTTTATTTTTATCTGATAGTTTGTTATTGGTAGCATCTATACTTCGGATAGCAAGGCTGCGCAACATTCCTTTGAGTTTACCATTGATGATTCTTCTCAAATCTATGGTTTCATCAGGATTCAGACCATTTATATTTTCTTCCGCGTCATCATCTTCGTCATCTATGTCCGGATCAACGTTTGTATTTCTCGTATCAGATATCACCCATTTTTTTATCCATTCATACAGTTCTGCATTCTTTTCTATATTGACCTGCAAACGAGATGCATCATCATTCAGCTGATCTCTTATATCCTTGTTTAATGCATTAAAGAATTCTAAAAAACTGTTTCGAAAGTTTTTATAAAAAGTAAACCAATCACTGTGTTTATCCAGTTTTAAGGCATATTTTGATGCATCCTGCATCTTAGTTACTTCCCTATACAACTCCTTTCTTTTGTTTTCGGCGGCAATGACATCTATCGGGCTTTGGAGTTTTTTGATGATATCCTCTTGATGTATTTTGGCAACCTTATCCTTTTGAGCATCCATGATATGTTTTAGGAAAAGTTTTTTTACTGTCACATATATATCAGCACTTGGATGAAAATAAGATTTTCCATTTTTAATGCCAAAAGGTTTTTTAGTTTCTGTATTGGTCAGACCAGTTTCTCTTATTAAAACATTTCTGTGATTATGCCAAGTTCTTACGCTATTGTTATTAGCTATGAGACCTTCAGCTACCATGGCATTGGCTAGGTAATCTCTTAATAAATCAGTAGGGCTAAAAAATATCCAACTTTTCCTTTGATTGAATAACATCTCACTTTTCTCGGGTGATAGTTCTCCAGTCTTTTCCTCTATGGTCATAGAAGTCAAATAAGTAATTCTTTGGATCAACGATGTCGTTTTTCCCGTCCCAGGTCCACCATTGATGATCAATGGACCATCAAACACTTTGGATCGCTTAATCTCCTCTTGATATTCATCCAGATGGGGATTATCTCTTAGAGCTACTTCCTGAGCTATATATTTTGTAATTCTGGACTTAAGTTCACTTATCTCAGCTTCATTTTGTGCCAACTCTGCCACCAGCTTTTTAGCTTCTTCAGATAAGTCATCTTCATTATCATGAATTAAGGCTTCAAGTTCATCATGTTTATCCTTAAGTATTCTAAGTTCTTCCAGTTTTTGATATAATGAGCTGAAAGTAAAATGTTTTTCTTGCCCTTCTACTTGAATCATACCATTTCTGGCATCGCCACCGAAATCATCTACACCTGTATATTGAGAGTAAGTATCTACATAGAGACTAATATCGCCTCTTGGAGCTCTGTAAAATCTACTTCCTACACCCTTTTTCAAATTTAAGCCAAGCTCTGAATCTCTGAAAACGCAGTTGCTCGCAGTATATAAAGTATCACGACCTGTTGAAACCGTACCAATAGGATTTCCATGTACATCTCTTACAAATACAAAATTATTGGATTTGGGATGTCTCAATATCCACCTTGAAAATTCGTTATCATTCAGTCGCCCTTTAGCATAACCAATGCTTTCTTCCTGGACTCTGATTCCTTTTTCTAATCGGATATGATCTAAAATAAATATCCCAGTTTTGCGTAGGTTTAAATAATTAGTATCTATCAAATCTTGATTATTATTTGTTGTAATAATCTCATTATTTTGAGCAATACTATTAGGTTGACTAATATAGTTATCCATCGTACTTTGTTGTATCTCAGTTTCATCATCCACTTCATCATCCATCGTATTTTCATCATCAATTATTTGTGATTCTATATTTGCCTGAATTGATTCGTCATTTATATTACTTGCATTTTTGAACTTTTTAATTAGAAGCGAATACATTTCATCTGTTAGCTGTGAAGTAGGTTTTGGTTCTACAGTAAAACCATTTGCCGCAAGAAAATCAACCATAACTCTGATACCAACATTGAGTTCCTTAGCTACTTTTACGATTCTATTCTTCATATATGCTGATGAATTTAAGGGTTTTTACGTGGTTAGATTTAAAATGTCATTCCCTTTAAAAATTTATGATAAGCTTCAGTGATCTTTGGTAAATCATCATCCAGTTTTTTGACTTTTTCTTTTCTGGTTTTCACCTGTACTTCATGCCCATCCTTTTTCCTAACTAGATACTGCGTTTCTATATCAAAAAGCAATTCAGCGCCATCTTCATCGCGAAGAAAGATAGGATTGCCCCTTCTGTCTTTACCCAATTTTTCGGCAATAGCCATAAACACATCATAATCATCACTGCCATCCTGAGCCAATTGTCTTTCCAATTCTGTTTTTTTCTGCAAAAACAACAAACTAGCCTGTACGCCTACCTGCGGCAAAAAGGCTTCCACAGCGAGATCCACAGATGCAAGAATCTTAAATTTGTCCAATATCCATTCCCTCACGGGTAAAGTATTTGGATTTCCCAAAATACCATCAGGCAACACTATCGCCATCTTCCCGCCATCTTTAAGGAAATTAAAACATGCCTCGATAAATAGTACTTCTGGTGCATCGCTATATTTAGATAACTCATATCTAGATGCAATATCCTTTTCCACCTTTACTTTGGCTCCAAATGGTGGATTAGTAAATATCATGTCAAATTTGCCCCTGGCATCAGACCCATAACGGATATCTATATCATCTTTTGTTTTTAGGCTTCGATCAATGGCGGCATTAATCTTATCTATTTCTTCAGGATGATCCCATAGTGGATACGCCAATGAGTTGACATGAAAGATATTGGCATGGCCATCACCAGCCATCACCATATTCATTCTTGCAGCTTTTTTCAAATCAGGGTCAAAATCAAAACCAAATATGCTGGACTCTGCATATTTTCTTACCCTATCATTGACTTCTATGGAATTAAATTTATCAGCTAGTAGTGGTCCATCGAGTTCAGAAAATAATTGTTTGGCTATTTGTTTTCTCACATGATCAAGCACCATGACTACAAATCCACCCGACCCAACAGCAATATCCAGTATCCTGTCATTTTCAGTCGGATTTAACATTTCCACCATAGATCTTACGATGTTCCTAGGTGTAAAAAACTGACCAGCTTCTTGCTTGAGCGTATTACTTACGATGGTTTCATAAGCCATACCTTTTACATCCACCGTAGCATCCATCAACGAGTACTTGGCCAACGCACCGGCAATAAAGGACAACCCTTTATCTGTCAGCCCAATGGCTTCATTTCCATCAAATACTTCAGAAAATATTTCATCAGATTTCAATTCATCAAACAAACCCTTGATTCTATCTGCAACCGCTCTTCTTCCTTCAGGTGTATTTTGTTCCTTGACACCTACCCAAAACTTCCGTCTGTAACTTTCGCCTTTTTCAGCACAGATGAACCTTCTTTTTTCGTCATATAGCTTGCAAAATATCAAATTTAACAGCTGCCAGAAAGCATCTTTCTTCCGACCTTCATTACCATAAATATAGTCATGAGATCGTTTGAATACCCGTATGAGCGTGTCATTGGCTGGCTTACGACTATACGACCTGTCAGCTCGATCTAGGTCATCAATAGTTTCCCCCTCACCAGGGAAATCAGATAGATCTACAAAATTATAATCGTAACCAATAGCATCATCCTCTTTTTGAAGAAAATGCAGGTCAGCACCATTGGTCCATAATCCAAACTCGCAGCTTTCTATAGCAGCCATGGCATTTTCGAGAGTGGCAGTCAGCCCCTTAGATTTATCAGATTCTTTGATCTTTTCATCATGAACGATACATACTCTAATGACATGACTTTGGTCATGTGCTCCACCAGAACTAAAGACAACAAGATCAACCTTTTGCTTTTTGGGTTTATTGGTTTCTAAGTCTATATATTCTATCTTAAAGTCACGTTCCATATCGCTCAGGTCAAACCCATATTCTTCATTGAGCATCAAGATGACAGATTGAAGGTTACTCTCATAATTCGTAATCTTTTTTGTGGCACCTGTCAATATACACAAAAGTTGATTGTCATCCAATACAACGTCTTCTTGTTCCATTACTTCATTTTCCATTCTTATCCATGTTTTTTAATAAATTCTGAATTTCAGCTTTTTTATCCCGTCGCGAAGCATACCGTATAAGCTTACTTCTATTGACATTATACTTCTTAAATGCTATCTCAAATAAATTTGTAAATTCAATCCCCAATGACCCCTGCAAAATATCAGCTTCATACAACACATTAACCAAAATCCCTTCCAGTGTAAAGGAATTAAAATCATCACCTTTATAGGTAGGAGCCTCTGATACAAGCGTGGTAAGTATTATAGCTTCATTCTGCGCATTGATATACCTGTGCATGGTCTCTTTATCTGTATGTAAAAATACCTGTTTACTGAAATCCAGCATTTTATCATACAATTGATCCAATTCATCTTTTGGCGCAGAGATAAACATCCACTCTTTTTCTATGGGTTGATCAATAATTTCACTCAACAAGTGAGTATCAAATACATACAGATCATAGGGAACAAGGCCCTTTATTCTTTTAAGTTGCCTCTTAGTCTTAGCAGATATCATAGGTACAAACACTGGTTTATATTCAAATGAATACAATCCTCTACCCACTTGAAAGACCAGTTTTTCTTTTTTCAATTGAAATATTCGCCATCCTACAGTACTAGGTGCCACATCAGGATTCGCATTGCGAATAGCCGTAGCCAACTCCTTCGTCGAGAAGTATTGTTGGTTCTTAAACCTATTTTTTAAGTGGTTGAATATCTCAGTATTAAGCATGGACTATTAAATTGGCTCCAATGTATGAAGTTCAGAATATTAAAACAAATTTTTGGCAATAATATTGTCTTTTTGCCATATATTTGATATAAATCATACATCACAACTAAACTTTCTTTAGGTATCGATAAACAATTGTATAAGTATTGTACTTATATTTGCACAATATTTGAGTACCATGCGAATCCTTTTAGATAAATCTTTATCAAATATTGAAGCAGCTGAGCTTTTACATCAGGAAGAAATGTACGCATCTAGTGTCCATTGTTCTTACTATAGCAGTATTCAATTAATGAGGCACCTTCTATTTAATAAGTTTGGTTTTGACGAAATGGAATTTGATGGAAGACCTGAAATACAAGATAAAGGTTCTCATAATTATTTAATAAATTTCATTAGAAACAAACTTGACCCTTATGCAAGCAGAGCATATAGTTCAGGTATTAGTGACTTAAAGAAATGTAGAAAGGAAGCTGATTACATGCAAATCAAAATTTTAGAAATTAATAGTCAGAAAGCATTAGATTTAGCAAAAAATATAAATTCTAAATTACAAGTTTTATTATGAGCCCAAAAGAATTTTTAATCAACAAAATAGATTATTTGGTGGTAAAATACCCATCCATAAATTGTAAATATGCTTTTGATGGCTTTGACAATACACATACCATAGAGATTACGCCTACATCTTTTTATCATCAGGATGAGTTTTTTTTATTGGATGAAAATGATATTTATGCTGAATTCTTTCAGTTATTTCCATATGAAGGATTATTTTTCATCTCGGGTGAGAATGAATTTCCTGTTACCAATCCTATTTACATTAAGTCTGGTGGGTCATTTATAGATTACAGAGAATTTGTAAACTTTAATCAGATAGATGCAATCGAGTTAGAAACAAGTACCTTGGAGTCTCATGAGTTTTCTGCCGAAAATCACTTATTGCCTTTTATGTCTGTAGATGTAATATCAAATTTTCAAAATCAAATCCACAATGATTTATGGGATAACCTTAAGTCAAATACCACCATTGGTACAAATAAATTCGCATTAGCAGCATGACAAATATAGATAGCTCAGAAAGTGGTTTTAAAATTGAAAGTCTTACTTTAGTTGATTGTAAGTTTTCCCGTGGACCTAAAATTTCATCCAATAAGAGTGATGTAGATTTAAAACACGATCTTCAGGTAGATGTATCCATTAAAGATAATCAAGTTTTTGTGGTAGAGAAATTTAAAATTGACCAATCAAACAATGATCAGTTTGAATTTAACATTGAAGTAACCATGCTTGGCATTTTTTCAAAAGTTGGCGAGATGTCTTTGTCTTTAGAAGAATTTGGTTATGTTAATGGTGCTGCAATAATATTTCCATACATCAGAGAGCAAGTTTCAAATCTATCTTTAAAAGGTGGTTTAGGTAACATTATCCTTCCACCAGCAAATTTTGTAAATCTTTATAATAACAAATCATCAGTTAAGTAAAAAGATACCATTGTTTTTCCGAAGTTGCAATAAGACCATTATTGCACTTTTGGGCCTTCCCTTATTGGCGTTGCAAATTCAATTTGCAACGTGACCTTCACCCATTGATAGTTTTGTTTGTCGAATTTTGCAACTTCGATACCATATTTTTGCGGTCACTGAACGATCCACCTATGTTTTACTGGACTTGTAAACTTGTTTGCAAGCAAAACATCCAATTTACGGCATAGCAGCAGAATATAAAGTGAAGCCCCAAATAGTTGCTAAGTTTCCGGACCAGATAGAAATAAAGCAAAATCTAAAATATGACTTATTTCCTCGATTAAATTGGCAAACTATCCTAATAATTGCCCCAAATCCCTCCATCCTACGGCACACTTCATTCCTTCACTCATTGCGTTTGCTACATTTCACTATGTTCTCATTACACTGCACTTCATTCATTCATACATTCAGAGAGCCTACGGATTCCCGCAGCATAAGTATCTCCGTCATTTCATTGCACTCTCCATCCCATATTCAGATCAGCAAGCAGCATTAGAAAGATCATCCCCTAAAAGAAGAAATAAATAATGTTTTCTAATGCTACACTTGCTTCACTTCATGCACAACTAAGAGTTTCATTTCATTCCTACTATACACATGCTCTTTAGCCTAGCTTCTTTTGGTCCCCGTTTCAAATTGGATGTAGTCAAAAAATATATCACGTATCATGCAGCAAAGGTACAGGGAATGCATCTGACACAAGAAGTACCGCTGCGCTATATGTCACATATCTCCACACTTACAGGTAGTATATGATGTCATATTCCTTCTTTTAGTCAGATCCACCCTGTGATCACGGCACCATGATACGAGATATATTTAAGAGACAGTACTTCGGCTGGTGGCTAGTGTGTTCTCGAGTGGCTTCTACTTCAGTGAGTGTTGAGTTCGGTAAGTTGCCTTATGATTTAGTATGTATTCAGTGTTTTGGGTACAGGTTTTTCATTAGTCAGTTACCATTTTAGTTCAGTGTTTTTCAGTAGCTCTCAGTGATGGGGGCTTTTTTTATATCCGCATCATTAATAGTGGACTTGTAAACTTGTTTGCAAGCTATCCCTTTAATGGAGTTGTAAACTTGTTTTCAAAATTATCCACACAAAACTTAATCCTTATTACTCCATACCATAACATCTTCCCCAACTCTTTTTTTGCCTATACTCAAAGCCTAACTTCATAAGCTGTGTGCCAAAGGCACTTCTTTTTTGTCGGGCGCTTGCTCCTTTCAGTCCGCTGCGTTCGCCCTTTCACAGGTTATATGGCATACTGTCTCAGCCATAGACCAGAATGTTCCAGCCACTTGCTCTACCCATAGCGCTTCATGTTCATAGAGTACGCTTAACTCCAAATCCTAACACAATTGTACACTATGCCCATGAACGCTATCTTTGCCTACCCGCTAAGTGGCTTTGACGCAGTTACATAGTATCTACCATAATGACAAGTACCGTTTCACTATATGTACCATATTCCTTGTCATTATGGTAGATACTATGTGTATATCAGCTTACATTCTGGCGGCTATGGCTGGCAGTATTTTCGCTGCTTCCTGTATCTGTGCCATCGCATCCACATCATGTATCCTTTCAGGAGCATTACATTTACATCATGAGTATGCATGGCACATCTACCGCAGCTCATTTTATTTGTTTTGGTGGCGGCCATGTGGGTGCATCTAGTACGCACAGCCACATTCGTACCTCACATTACTCCTGTACGCACTATCTGCACCGCCGCCACTAAAATCTTCTTCCTGATATTACCACCTCTGGTGGTATGTTTTTTATGGCATGGTCAGGCTCAGGGCTGTATAACCTGCCTCCCAGTGTTCGTACCTCACTAACTCCTTAACCGAGCCTAAAGGCATCGGAGAAAATCCACTCCCTGTTTTCACCACTTCTAGTGGTTTGTTTTCAGTTGCAATTTCAGAATTAATGGCTCAATCTTTTGACTTTTAGTCTCCTATGTTTAAAAAAAACTACCATTTAAAAAAGAACCCATACCTTTGAGCACGATATGTTATTTTGGGAAGTATTTAAAATAGTATGTCACCCATTTAAAAATAAATTTTATAACCAAACTTTCGCATTTTGATATTATTAATATGACTTGAAAATCAGTGAGATATAGTGAATTTATTTAAATAGGAGTATAGCAAATAAGTACGTTAGAAAAAAAAAAATATAAAAAATGGACGAATTAATAGAAGATGTTAGAAAATTATTACAAAATGATTTTCAAATGCACTTATTTGATGCAGCAATAGATAACTTAAATGCATCAGAAAATAAACTATGTTATAATAATTTTGCATATAGTATGAGAGAATTGTCAAGACATATTCTTAAAGATCTATCACCTGATGATAAGGTTTTAAATAGTTCTTGGTATACAAACGAAATTCCTGATAATGAAAATGGAATAACAAGAGCTCAAAGAATCAAATTTGCTATTCAAGGTGGATTATCAAATGAATACATAAAAGATAAACTTAACATCGCTGACCAAATAAATTTAAAGAAGAAAAATCTTGTAGATCAAATAAGTAAACTCAGCAAATATACTCACATAAATGAAGAAAGCTTTGGTATCAATGAATCAAGTGTAAAGGAGAAGTCTATTGAAAACTTGAAAGCATTTAAGGAATTTGCATTTATGATTGATGAGACCAGAAATGAATTGATGAGAAAACTGGAAGATATTACAAACAATAAATTGGTTAGTGAAGTCATATTTAATGTTTATTCAGAAATTGACATACTTGCACCAAAGCATCATATTGAAAATCTAATAGCGACAAAATCAAGTATAACTTGCATTACAGACAAAAGTGTTGAAGTCAATTCACAAGGAAATGTATTCGTTGTGCTTGAATACGGTAATAAGGAAGAAAGATCAAATAATGATGGTCTTGATATGTGTTTGGAATTTCCATTTATGAGTAACCTTGCTTTTATAATAAATGATAGATTTCCGAATGGTTCCAATGAAGTTCAGACCTTTGATGTTGATACATCTTCTTGGTATGAGTAAAAAAGCAAGTGGCTAACAAACAATATAACATAAATTGACAATGAATTTTATAACCAAGCTCAAACTTAAAAACTTTAAACGCTTCGACTCATTTGCCGTTGACTTTGATGACAATATAAATATCCTTGTTGGCGACAATGAATCGGGAAAATCGAGTTTAATAGAAGCAATTAGCCTTGTTTTAAGCGGTAGTAGAAGCAAAGTGGAAACAACGGGCTTAGAAAATATTTTTAACTCGAAAGCAGTAAGTGATTTTTTAGCTTCCGATAAAAATTATGAAAATCTCCCGAATGTGTTTATCGAAGTTTATTTCAACGAACAACATAACATTGAACTTTCTGGAAAAAACAATTCAGATAAAATTGTTTGTGATGGACTTAAGCTCGAAATTGTTCCAAATGATGATTTTGGTAAAGACATTAAATCAATACTTTCTCAAAGTGAGCCAGTATTCCCTTATGAATTCTATAGCATTAAATTTTCAACTTTTTCAGGTGAAGCATATTCGAGCTACAAAAAGTATTTAAGACATATCCTTGTTGACAATAGCCAGATAAGCAGCGAGTATGCGATAAAAGAATATGTAAAAGATATGTATAATTCTTATGCAGATCCTTTAGAAAAAAGTATACACCAAAATGAATACAGAAAGCACAAAGAAAATTTTAAAAATGTTGTTTTAACAGGACTAAATTCTAAAGTCCCAGACTACGATTTTTCAATAAGAAATAACTCGAAAGCAAATTTAGAAACGGATTTAACTCTTACGGAAGGAAGTATAAGTATTGAAAATAAGGGTAAAGGAATTCAATGCTTTATAAAAACCAAATTCGCTCTAAGTAAAGCAGAAGAAAATTTGGATGTAGTGTTAATTGAAGAGCCAGAAAACCATCTTAGTCATATAAATATGAAAAAATTGATTAAGGAAATTGAAGGGTCAGAAAAGAAGCAGATTATCATTTCTACTCATAGTAATATGATAAGTAGTAGGCTTAATCTAAGAAACTCAATTCTTCTTAATAGCAATAGCAATGTTCCTGTTCATTTAAAAGGTGTCGATGAAGAAACAGCAAAATTTTTCATTAAGGCTCCTGACAACAATATCCTTGAATTTGTTCTTTCCAAAAAAGTGATACTTGTTGAAGGAGATGCTGAATTCTTATTAATGGAATCATTTTTCAGAGCAATTGCTTCAATGGATTTTGAGCAATCAGATATCCATATAATTTCCGTTGACGGAACAAGTTTTAAACGATATTTAGAAATTGCCAAGGTATTAAATATAAAAACCGCAATAATTAGAGACAACGACGGGGACTATCAAGCAAACTGTGTAAATAATTATTCAGACTATAGTAGTTTTGATTTCATCAGGGTTTTCTCCGAAACAGACCCTGCAATTTATACTTTTGAAATTTCTGTTTATCACAATAATACAAAGATATGCGATGGCTTATTCTCGCCGGGGAGAAAAACACTGACGCCATTACAGTATATGCTTAAAAACAAAGCGGAAGTAGCTTTTCAACTCCTTGACAAAAAGTCAAATGAATTAGTAGTTCCTACCTACATTAAAAAAGCAATTGAATGGATAAGAGAGTGATTTTTGCTGTTGCAGGATCGGGTAAGACAACTTTTCTAATCAATCAGTTAAATAAAACTGAAAGGTTTTTACTTGTTACATACACTAACAATAACGTTCATAATTTAAGATCAGGCATCATAAAAAAATTTGGCTACTTCCCAAGTAACATTAAGCTATACTCCTTTTACTCTTTTCTTTATGGCATTTGCTACAAGCCGTTTTTACACGACAAACTGAAAACCAAAGGCATAAACTATGATACGACACCTTCTCGCTTCTTACACCGCAACAAAAGAGAATATTACATTGACAAATTCAACAGACTATATAGTGCAAGAATTTCCAAAATCCTTTTTGCAACTGACGAACAAGGCAATGTAGTTGAAAGAATATCAAAGTATTTCGACCATTTGTTTATTGATGAAATCCAAGATTTTGGGGGTAACGATTTCAATTTGCTGAAGGAAATTAGCAAGGCAAAAGTAAACCACATTTATGTTGGGGATTTTTTTCAGCACACTTTTGACACCAGTAGAGACGGAAATACTAATTCAAAACTTCATGATGATTTAGAGAAATATATTGGAGAATTTCATAAAATGGGGGTTGTCCCTGACACTAAAACATTATCAAAAAGCTTTCGTTGTAGCCCCAATATTTGCAAATTCATATCGGAAAGCTTAGCAATTTCTATAGAATCTCATAGAGAAGATGAAACAGCAGTTGAATATATTGACACCATAGATAAAGCAAGACAAATATTTAATGACAATTCAATTGTGAAGCTCTTTTATAAAGAACATTACAAATACGATTGTTTTTCAAGAAATTGGGGTGACAGTAAAGGAGAAGACAAATACTTTAACGTTTGTGTGGTTTTAAATAAATCAACTTTTGACAAATACAGCAAAGGAAAGCTGCACGAATTACCGCCGACAACATTGAACAAATTGTATGTTGCACTATCAAGAGCAAAGAATAACTTATATCTAATTCCCTTTAATTTAATAGATACGGTCTAACAAAAAGACAAGAAGAACAGCCTAGAAAAAGCGTTTGGCTCACTAGCTGGTGATGTGTTTAATAGAATATTCTAGTTCATCTCATTATTCATAGTGTATTGACTTTTTCTTCATAGAAATCCACCATATTACCAAGCCTAAACCGTTGATTATGTCTACACGCCTTACCGGTGGTAAAACTATAGATACAGAATTTCAGAATTCCAATTATAATCAAAATAAAAACCGACCAGCAAAGATAATCCTTCCCTAGCTTTGTAAAGATCGAGCCTTGCAGGTTTCGGTATGAATGTCTGTTTCGTAGAAAAATTGACAGCGTCAATTTAAGACATGAACCGTGCTGCACACCAGCACGGCGTATTAGAAAGCTTTATCTTAAGACATTCATCACCGAAAATCTTGACAAAGCCGCCTGCCCGCATTTTTGCTGCTTATCGGTTTTTATTTATGATATGTCATGTTTTGGAGACACCACTGGACCAACAAGAAACTTCAAATAAATACCAATCAACAAACTACCAAAAACTTGCACACGACACCCCAAAATCAAAGTTACCATTCTTAATCAAATCAGCACTTGAACAAATAGCCATCAATTCCCCATTCCATCAAGCAGCAGTTGTAAGCCCGCCCGCTTTTCTACCACACAAAACAGATACAAAGTTAGCTACGGGAACTGAAACGTGTATGGTCCACTACGTTCTCCACCATACACTTATTCATTCCCTCACGCTGTCAGGTATCCGTTAGTATGGTCTAGGTTGGCTGTACACTTAGTTTTTCATTTTTATATTCTTATTATTATTATGAGTACGTCAGTTGCTTCAGTTCGTCGTTTTGATTATGGTTCGTTATTTACTAGTGCCACAGTTTTTGATGCTAGTTGTGAGCATATTCCGTTTGGGGAGTTTGTTCGTTCATGTATTGCTCGTCATTTAGCTTGTGATTGGGGAGATTGTTGTCCAGATGATGCTGCCCTTAATGATGCTGCCTTAGTAGATGGTAGTCGTATTTTTTCAGTATATCATATTCCTGCAGGGTTGTACGGTTTAGATAGTAAGATTTGGATTATTACGGAGTCTAGTAGAGAGTACACTACAGTTATCTTTCCATCAGAGTATTAGTCCATCATCATTAGTAGTCCTGGGTATTGTGCTCGGGACTATTTTTTTCACCTATTTTTATTTCACCTATTTAATTTTATACGTATGAGATATACACATCGCCTTCCTGAGCTTACATTTGAGCTTGGTACTATTGTTTTTAGTCCTTGTATTAGAGCTGGATTATTGTCATCATCAGGATTACAGCCTTTTTTAGATCATTTCCTAGAGTGTCACGCAGCTACAGATTTTGGTATTATTTCCAGAGCAATGAGATTTGATAATGTGATCGCAGCTTTGATTGATACAGGTCAGTTGACTTCGAGATTCTTCATTACTCCTACTATTTGTCCACCAGAGACAGTTGTCATCGTCACTACCCATCTGGATGAGCGTACTACCACGATCAGGTTTGCATCAGAGCAGCTTTAGGTAGTCCATTAGGTAGCTTTGGTCAGTGATCAGGGCTATCTTTTTTTTTTGGCAGAATATCTTTATGGCATTGCAGCATAATGGCATCGCAATTTCAAATTGCAATCTTAATAAACGAAAAAAGGCCCCGAACCAGCGTCCGGAGCCCAACCCATGCAAAACAAATCAAACTAAAACTCAATCTCCATCCAGTTCGTCAGAGCGTCCGCGCTCTGATGCAGTATCTCCAGGTTTCTTGCCTGAATCTTTACCGCTCTTTTCCTTTTTGAAAGGAAACTCTACATTCCCGGGAAATATCTTATGTAATCCCTTCGACACACCAAAACTAACCATCGCTCCCACACATGCCAGGATACCAGTCTTGATGATATCACTGCCATCTACGATGCCGATGAAAGCGATCAAGGTACCACCGAGCGTTCCCATCGCCTGATCACTATGGTGAATTCCCATCCCCATTAGACCCTCCTTCCTTTTTTTCGCCGATGGCATCATCACTTATATTGGTGATCTGACTCACAGCTGTGACCACACCACCAGCTGTCACTAGGTATCCACCAATAGTCACCACAGCTGCTGGAAGCGATACAGGTGCCGTCAGCAATACAGTACCCACACCAGCCATGATCAACCCGATATTTCGCAACACCTTAAAAAATTTAGGCGTTGGTGCCTTCGCCCTATCTATGATTTCACTCATCACTTTTTACTTTTAATGTCAATAAAATGTTCCTTCTCATCACTCATCATCAAATTCTCGATGATATACCCAAGTGCCAGTCTAGAATGCTGACCCTTTCCATTCCCACCCGAAGAAAACACCGGAGCTACACAGCCCCGGAGTTCCTTTCGAGCATCATTGGCCACATGCATCAGGATGCCAGATCTCCCCTTCACTTTATCTATCCGCAAGCACTCCCCAAATTTTGGATGTTGAATGATGGCTACTGGATAAACTCCTTCCGGCACACACGATATATTTCGCTCATTATTGGCCCATCCCAATTCAATACTCCGACACAGCAAGATACCTTTGATCAGAATCTCCCCATCTGTCCAGCCATCCCGATACAACCTTTGAAGCTCAATTACCATCTCAAATTCTTTTACTCAACCTTGGTCTTAACCTTGATCTCAACCTTAAACCACCTCAATCACTGCCAATGAATTATACCCACCATTCTTGAGAGAATACTGTGTACCATTCACCTCTTGATAAAACTCAATCTGAAGCGTGAACACATGGATACCAGTCGCCAAAGCTGGCGGAGCTGCATGTGTCAGATTGATGTCCACAGACGTGTTGTTGATAGGGATGTTCACAGAGTTGCTGATCAGCGTCTCGAACTCTCCCATCTGGAAATCCATCTTTGACCATCCAGCCTTGAATGTCACATGTGTAGATCCTGGAGCCTTAACCAAGTCCATCATTGGTACCACACCAAGGATGTCCAGTGCGCCTGTAGTGGTGTTCAAAGCAAAAGTTTTGAACAAAATACCACTCAAAATCGCGCGATTGTTGAAGTTGAATCCCTTCAGCACAGCTTTACCTTCAGGAAGGTCAAAGCCCTCATGGACATGTCTTTCACCTCGGTCATTGGCCGCATCCAGATTTTTCACATCCGTCATCAATCTTGTCAATCTCGAAACCACCCGGTTGTCACTGGCGGTCATCATCAGATTTCTTAATGCTGTTCTCAACAGCTTCCCTGCACTCGCTGACATTCCGAATTCAGCGCCATTCTCCCTCGTTCGCTGAAACGTCGGATCATTCGCGATCCTGTCTCCAGAGACTCCACCTTTGGTCCTTACCAAAAAACCATCGGCACTTTTGTAAAAGGATAGGTCATCAAGCTTTCCCACCACCTTCAATAATCCACCTTGTTTAGCCATAATGCCACAATTTAAAAAGTTAAATAATACGACAAAGATATTGGCGTATTTCCCACTTTGCGCCACATTCAATACTCACACTATCATAAATTACAATAATTTACATATATTATCAAACAATAACATATATCTTTAACCGTTTTTTAACATCATTTTCCCACAAACAACTTACTTTTGTTCAGTAATTAAAATTCAAACCACTTACACAAAGTGTTTTTACCAGCATCTGAGATTTAAATACTCGAGAAATTACCCCCACCCACGACAAACCCTCATAGCAATAAAATCATCTACACCATCCGGACGGTTTGTCGAGACATCCCCGCCGATAGTGTATGGATGATATATAGATAGTGTATGGATAGTGTATGGATAGTGTATGACAATAGTATCATCAATTTTGGCAAATAGAATGTAGCATGAGCAAATTTTCAAGACTGATTATTTATCCCAAAGATGTCTCCGCCATCACTGGCAAGAACTACCGGACTTCTTGGCTATTATTAAATAAGATCAAAACCTACTATGGCAAGAAAGATCATCAACCTGTAACGGTATTAGAATTTTGTGAATACATGGGTTTGAAAGTAGAAGATGTAATTTCAGTCATGAATTAGAGCACTTATTGTTTACCAAGGGGGAATGGCATTAGGGCTTATTGCGATGTCTTTTTTGTTTGTCTTGGAGAGCTTTCGCTTTCTTGTTACAAAATCTTGCAGGGTCCTGACGTTCCATTATATCATGCGAAGTACCATCAAAATCAGTAATATTCACTTCAAAGAATAATTGAAATCGCTCATGTAATTCCTTCAACGTAACATCACCATTATTGATCACTTTTGTCTCTTTCCAACTTGTTAGCTCCTCCACATACTCAATCTGCAATCCTGTCCACTCTAATTTCCTAAAATCGGCAATCTTATCTTCTATTTGCCTACTGTCCAATTTATTATCCAAATATTTTTGCAACATATAAAGTGCTTTGATTACGGCAAAAATATTACATTTTTCCGATTTTTTGACAAACCATATATTATCTTTTTCCGCACTATCCAAACGATAGTACTTTAATTCTTCCACAATGGTTTTAGAATCGTCATGCAGACTGGTTTCAAGTTCCTTGTAATATTTCCGCTCTTTACCAATTGGTTTTTCAGACTCAAGATCCAGCAACCTTTCGTAATATATACCATACTGAAATAATTTTGGTCTTTCATTGCGGTAATAATTGATCTCTTCTGCTTCAGATTGAAAGGGAAATGTGTTTTCCAGCTCAACCATCTTGGATATTTGTGATACAATGAAATTTTTCCTTTGCTTAATCGTTTCCAGACTTAATAAAGACGTATGCCCTACATCATTGCAGAATACCTCGAAGGCATTTATAACGGAATGCAGCTCTTTTAAAAGCATAGGCTATATCAATCTTCACTTAACAGGTTTAGGTTAAAACTTACAGTCAATAAAAAACAAATAACGAATAATTTTCGCACCAAAGTATATTATTCTTGATTTTAACAATTACTAATCTATACAACTAAAAAAGGCAGTATGTCACCAGTACTGCCTTTTTTTTTGAATAAATTTAAAACCTTATTGTGCCTTTTTTGAGTCTTCATTCTTTGGAGAAAAAAGTTTCTCACTCAGTTGGTCCATCTCAGCTCCAACTCTACTTTCTACAATCTTACCATAAATCTGTGTGGTCTTTATGCTTTTGTGCCCTAGCATTTTGCTTGTAGCTTCGAGACTAACACCATTTGTCAATAGAACAGTAGTCGCAAATGTATGCCTGGCAATGTGCGTGGTAAGTGGTTTTGTAATGCCACATATATCTGCCAATTCTTTAAGGTAAGTATTTAGCCTTTGATTGCTTTTCATTGGTAGAAGGCGATTCTTACTCACACATACAGGATGCTCTTTGTACTTTTCTATAATGTTTAGTGCTGGTTGTAGTAGAGGAACATTACTTACATTATCATTTTTCTGTCTGGAAGTATATATCCATTTCTTACCGTTGATGCCAGTAACTAAATGATCAGAACATAGAAGTGAAGTATCTTTGTAGGCATATCCTGTATAACAACAGAAGACAAAACAATCTCGCACCTCACTCAATCTAGGAATAGTAATTTCCTTTTCAACAATTCGCTGCAACTCTTCAGCGGTGAGATATTCCTTTTTTGTCTCTTTAGTATGCGCCTTATAAGATGACAATACATTTTTGACTAAGTAATCATATTTTACACCATAATCAAGTACTCGACTTAGATATTGCATAAACTTGACCAGTGTATTTTGATGAAGCTTTACTATAGATTTTAGGTATATCTCATATTCCATTGCAAAAGAATATTTGATCTGATCGATCTGGATATCTGATACTTGGTATTTGTACACAAGAAAATCTAGAATCCTTCCCTTATACAATTTATAGCGATTGAAAGTAATCTTTCCAATCTCAATTCCCACAAGGCCTTCATATTGCTGATTATGAAGCTCACATAATTCAGAAATGGTGATCGTATGTTTTTTTGAGACTTCATCGTTACCCATTAAACGATTACGAATTTCATCAACAGTAATATCTTCCTGGTTGGCCTTCATAGTATGGAATATTTGTAGTACATCCATTTTCATAGTATCCAAATGGAGATTGATGGTGCTAACCTTTTTGGAGCTTCCTTTTACCCTTCCGAAATTGGAATCCCATTCGTCATAATTTACTTTGTGGCCAGTTCCGATGTAAGCGCGCCGACCTGACAGGTACAATTGCATCATCACAGGTGATGATCCTGTATTCTTTTTATCCGATCGAAGGATAAAACTTACCTTAAGAATTTCTAACTTTTTCATTTGTATTGCATGGTTTTAAAACGTGAAAAAATACTTTCCTGTTGCCATGCAGCGTAAAATAAGTGAAGAATTGTCGCGTATAAACATTTGCGACAGCTATTTTGGTATTTGCGACGGTCGCAAATGTGTCGCAAAATAGTATGCTTTTTGACCCTTGTTGCTGAATTGTCGCATTAAATTCAGTTTAAAAAACATCAATTTAGCAATGTATTTATTCATAACTCCTTGAAAAACAAATGCCAAACAAGAAATTCATCTTGTTTGGCATTAATAAGGGTGATCCCGACAGGATTCGAACCTGTGACCCACAGATTAGAAATCTGTTGCTCTATCCAGCTGAGCTACGGAACCGTAGATGTGAGATTTCTTTAAATCGAGCACAAAAGTAAAACAAATTTTAATTCTACCAATACACCCAGGCATTTTTTTTGCAAAAAATATCTGTCAATGGGTAATCGCATCCCATTTTTAGGTAAAAAGAAACCTGAATCATCGTATATTTTGGTGCCATTGACATAGGTGGATTTGATTTTTTATTTGAAAGTTATTTTTTTCCTATGCGCCCCAACCACACATATAATGGATCTTAGATAACATAAAAAGACTTTCTTTTATTGATAATTCTTCCATTTTTATAAGTATTTTAGACTTGTAATAAATTATTAATGGTTAAGTAACAAAGAGACAATTAAATATAACATAGAATTTAAACATTTAGTATTATGATTTTTATAAGAATTTCATTTAAAAATAAATGCATTTGTGGGAAAAAGTATTATCTTTGCCCCGCTATTTACAGATTTTTGTAATTTGTATCATTGGTAAACCATAAAATATTAAAAAATGTCAGTTTATTTATCTGAAGAAAAGAAAAATGAAATTTTTGCGGAGTACGGTGGCTCAGCAACTAACACAGGATCCATGGCGGGTCAAGTCGCTCTTTTTACTTATCGTATCAAGTCTCTTTCAGAGCACTTGAAATCAAACAAAAAAGATAATTCATGCAAAAGAAGCATGTTGACTCTAGTAGGTAAGAGGAAAAGGTTATTAAAGTATATTCAAAGTAGAGATATACAAGCTTATAGAGATCTAATCGAGAAATTAGGTATCAGAAAATAAGAAAAGAGCGGCAATATGCCGCTCTTTTTTTTTTACTTATAATTTTATACACTACAGATTAATTATTATCTTTATATTTGCACCATGTTATATGCAGTTTGTGCTGAAAATCGCCTTCTTTTAGTACATTTTGCTAATCAAGCAAAGATTAAGTTATTTGACTAAATGAATTTTAATCCTTGTTTTGTGAATTGTATCAATAAAAATCTTAAATAATTTATCATTTATGGGAAACATCATTCCTACATCCACATCATTCAGACTTCCTGATGGTAAGGAAGTGGTCATAGAGACCGGAAAATTAGCTACACAGGCACATGGTTCTGTAGTGGTAAAAGTTGAAAATACCATGTTACTAGCCACAGTTGTTGCTAGTCCTGATGCAAAGCCAGATCAGTCTTTTTTTCCATTATCTGTAGATTATCAAGAAAGATTTGCATCCGCGGGTAAAATTCCAGGTAATTTTTTTAGAAGAGAAACTAGATTATCAGATTACGAAATCTTAATTTCTAGATTAGTGGACCGAGCAGTGCGACCTTTGTTCCCTGATACTTTTTTGAACGAAACTCAGATCATCATCAATCTTATTTCTGGTGATCAGAAAAATATGCCTGATGCTTATGCAGCATTGGCAGCTTCTGCTGCTTTAGCAGTATCCGACATTCCATTTGATGGTCCTATCTCAGAAGTAAGAG
Organism: Aureispira sp. CCB-QB1; assembly: GCA_945870185.1. Taxonomy (GTDB): domain Bacteria; phylum Bacteroidota; class Bacteroidia; order Chitinophagales; family Saprospiraceae; genus OLB9. The sequence goes on from CAMBRK010000011.1 coordinate 64,571, forward strand.
TGGCTAAAATTAATGGTAAATATGTTGTAAATCCCGAAAGAGATCAATTGGCTACTGCTGATCTAGACCTTATCATCGCCGCAACTATGAAGGATGTGATGATGGTAGAAGGTGAAGCCAATGAATGTCAGGAGTCTGATATCATCGAAGCTATTAAAATAGGTCATGAAGCCATCAAAGTGCAATGTGAAGCTCAGTTAGCTTTGGCAAAATTAGTAGGTGATAAAGCATTGATCAAAAGAGAAGTTATCACACCTGAAGTAGATATAGAGTTGAAAGACTTGATTAAATCAATCGCCTATGCTAAACTGTTGGAGGTTTCATCATCAGCGTTGGATAAAAATTCCCGCAAAAACGGATACAAAGCTATTGGAAAGGAAGTGAAAGCTACAATTTTGGAGCAAAAAGGAGAAGAATATTTAGCTGAAAATGATCCTAAAATATCTGAATACTTTGACAAGTTGAAGAAAAACGTCATCAGACAGATGGTATTGGATACAGGTATTAGGTTGGATGGTCGTAAGTGTGATGAGATCAGACCTATATGGTGTGAGGTAGCATACTTGCCTGCAACCCATGGTAGTGCTATTTTTAATAGGGGAGAAACTCAGGCATTGACTTCACTCACATTAGGGACTAAATTGGACCAAATGATGATAGATAATGCTCTAGACAATTATTATGAAAAATTCATTCTTCATTATAACTTTCCAGGTTTATCTGTTGGAGAAGTAAAACCTAACAGAGGTCCGGGTAGGAGAGAAGTTGGCCACGCTAATCTTGCTGGACGCTCGCTCAAAAAAGTAATGCCAGAAGGTTTACCATACACCGTTCGAATTGTGTCTGACATATTAGAGTCCAATGGTAGTTCTTCTATGGCTACGGTTTGCGCAGGATCGTTAGCATTAATGGATGCTGGTGTTAAAATAAAATCTGCAGTATCAGGTATTGCTATGGGTATGATTGCGGAAGGTGGTAGATCAGCTATCCTTTCAGATATATTGGGTGATGAAGATGCAATAGGAGACATGGACTTCAAAGTAACGGGAACGTCGAATGGTATCACTGGTTGTCAAATGGATATTAAAGTGGATGGCCTGCCATACGAAACACTTGAAAAAGCATTAATGCAAGCAAGAGAAGGTCGACTACATATACTTGGGGAAATGAATAAGACCATTTCTACACCAGCTGAAGATCTCAAGCCTCATGCACCACGTATGGTGGAAGTAGTGATAGACAAGTCATTCATTGGTGCTGTGATAGGACCAGGTGGAAAGATCATTCAAGAGATTCAAGCACGTACCGGTACCATTATCAACATAGAAGAAGTGGGTGATAAAGGTATTGTGACCATCGCAAGTACGAATGCAGAAGGCTTACAAGGTGCCAAAGATGCCATAGCAAGAATAGCCTTTACTCCATCAGTAGGTGATGTTTATGAGGCAGAAGTTGAGTCATTGATGCCTTATGGAGCATTTGTAAAATTCTTCGGACAAAGTGGATTACTTCACGTGTCAGAAGTCGATCACAAACGTATAGATGATGTAAGCACTGTGTTTAAAGTTGGAGACAAAGTTAATGTTAAAATTATTGGTACTGACCCCAAGACAGGTAAACTTCGATTATCTAGAAAAGCACTTTTAGATAATCCTAACGGATAATACTGATGTAAATACTCAAAAATAAGATGTATTGATCCGTAATTTAAATGAAGGATCAATACATTTTTTATTTAAACCCAAGCGTTATTTTAGATGGGGTATATTTAATTAGAGCTTCATATAAATAACTAAATATTCTTAACAACGGAGTCATCTTATTTTTTAGAATGGAAAGGGGGACTATTTCTATGTTGTAAATCAGAATCCATAATGTGCATATCGATAAAGTAATGTCATTGAAAAGCTGGATTAGGTATCTCAGAGTCATTATGAGGTATTACTTTTAAAATACTATTTTATGTTTGATTGGTTTAAAAATTTATTCTTACCAAGTGAAACACCAGACTCAACACAATCTATTATAGTCATATTATTAACTATAGGGTTAGGGGTATTGGTAGGTAGATTTAAAATTAAAAAAGTATCTCTAGGGGTATCTGCTGTAATGTTTGTTGGGCTATTTCTTGGCCATGCTGGATATAAAATCAATATTGAAATTTCACATTTTATAAGAGAATTTGGCTTGATTCTTTTTGTTTATGGTATTGGAATTATGGTAGGGCCTTCTTTTTTCTCATCTTTCAAGCAGGAAGGTATACGATTAAATCTTCTCGCTGTGAGTACAGTTTTATTAAGTGCTATTATTGCTGTTTTAATTATGTTTTTAGCCAATATTGAAGTGGCCAATGTAGTGGGTATTATGTCAGGTTCTGTGACCAACACTCCAGGTTTAGGAGCAGCAAAAACTACCTTAAATGACATACATCTTCAGAATCCTTTGAAGATATTTTCTGACCCTGCTATCGCGTATGCCATTACTTATCCTATGGGAGTATTGGGTGTGATTGCCATCGTCATTTTGTCAAAAGTGGTTTTTAAAGTTGATGTTCATGAAGAAATTCGTGCATTGGTAACTTCTCAAAAGGAAGCATTGACAGTATTGACTAGGAAAAAATGTAGGATTACCAATCCGTTGGTTTTTGATAAGAGTCTGCATCAAATCATTAAAGAGTATCAACTAGATAATGTGATCGTTTCTAGATTAAAACATAGTGGTAGTCACACAGTATTCAGTCCTACATTGGATACTAGAGTGGCAGAAAGGGATGTATTGATGATCGTTGGTAGTCCGGATATGGTGACAAGGTTTATTGAAATCATTGGAAAAGAATCCACCGATGAAGTTATTGAAGAAGAAAATGATATTGTCACTAAAACTTTGTTTGTAACCCGCAAATCAGCTACTCATAAGACTTTGGCGGCACTCGATTTATACAATAAATATGGGTTAAAGGTGACCCGAGTGTATAGGTCAGGAATGGAGTTATTATCGTCTCCTACATTAGAGTTGTTTTATGGAGATAGAATTAGGGTTGTAGGAGATATCGATGATATTAATGAAGTTGAAAAAATCATTGGCAACTCTGAAAATAAATTGATTGAACCTGACTTTTTATCACTTTTCGGAGGATTGTTGATTGGAATCATTTTAGGGTCCATTCCTTTAGCGCTACCATCGCTGCCCGTACCTATCAAATTAGGTTTTGCAGCAGGTCCGCTTCTCGCTGCCTTGTTTATCAGTAGATATGGAGGTATAGGTGTGATTCATTCATATATCAATAACGGTGCTATCCACTTCATGAAAGATCTAGGCATTTGTTTGTTTTTTGCATCTGTGGGATTATACGCCGGAACACATTTTGTGGAGAATTTTGTGCAGTATAATGGATGGTCATGGATTTACTATGGCGCATTTATAACGTTTATTCCATTAATATATCTTGCAATAGTTGGTAGGGTTTATATGAAACTCAATTTTGCAAAATTGATTGGATTGATGAGTGGTTCATATACTGACCCAGCTGCTTTGGCGTTTTCCAATGGTTATATCCAATCTGATTTACCTACGCAAGCCTATGCCACGGTTTATCCCTTGGTAACCATTTTTAGAATTTTAGTTGCACAATTGCTTGTTTTATTGTTCTACTAAACACCTTGATTTTCAGTCGAATACCTTATTCATCTAAAGTAAACTTAAATCCTACTCTAGGGATGTTTTCTATTTTAATCTTTTCGTCTGAGCTTAAAAATTTTCGTAAGCGCGAGATGAATACATCCAAGCTGCGACCCAAAAAATAGTCATCTTTGCCCCATAAAGCGATTAAGATATCTCTTCTTGGTATGAGTTTGTTCTTATTTTTTATAAAATAGATCAATAATTCAACTTCTCTAGCGGTAAGTCTGTGTTTGATATCACCGCTAATCAGCTGCATGGTGTCAGGCTCGAAAACGAAGCTTCCGAAATGTATCGTTTCATTTATTATAGATGATGTTTCTATAGGTGATTTGGTTCTTTTCATAAATATATTGACTTTCAGCAGCAATTCTTCTATACTGAAAGGTTTAAATATATAGTCATCGCCTCCTAATTGTAAGCCTTCTAGTTTGTCCTGAATCTGAACTCTAGCAGAAACAAAAATCACTGGAATCAATGGGTTTTTATCTCGAATAGCCTTCACCAATGAAAACCCATCCAGATTGGGTAACATAACATCTAAAATGCATATTTCATAATCAAATTTTGCAAATGCCTTTAAAGCTTCGTCGCCCTTAGCAAAATGATTTACTTGATGACCTGCTATTTCAAGGCAATCTTTTACCACAAAACTTAGATTGGGATCATCTTCTACATAAAAGATTTTAGCCATGTTTAATTATTTTGTTGAATTGTTAATGTAAATATACTACCTTTTCCGGGCTCTGAAGTTACCGCTAGATCCCAGTGGTGCGCAAGGGCAATTTGTTTAACATAATAAAGCCCCAACCCAAAACCTTTTGCATTGTGCGTATTGTCTTTGGTGATTCTGTAAAACTTTTCGAAGATCTTATGGATCAACTTCTTATCTATTCCATCTCCAGTGTCTGCAATCGTGATCAATAATTTATTCTTTCTGACGTTTTGGGTTGAAATGGTGATGTGAACATGGTCTCCTGAGTATTTTATTGCATTTTCTACGATGTTATTGATTACATTAGTAAAGTGCACCCTATCTGCTTGGATAATTGGATCATCGGCATGTAGATTTTTTTCGAAAGTGATTTCTTTTTCATTGGTAATATTTTCAAAATTGAATACACTTTGAGATATAACTTCATGGCTATCTAAGGCTTCCATTTTAAGTTCAAATTGCTTTTTTTCTAGCTTTGAAATATGAAGTACCTTTTCTACCTGATCATTGAGTCTATTGATTTCATCGCCGATGATCTGACTATAAGTGGCCAACCTTTTGGGATAATGAATGATATCAGGGTCAGATATTACTTGTTGGATCACAGATATAGTAGCTATGGGAGTTTTAAATTCATGAGTCATATTGTTAATAAAATCTCTTTGGACCTTTGATATGGAGTTTTGGGTAAAGATGATAAATAAAGCATAAACAAAAAATATGATTACCACCAATAATAACACAGATGTGATCGTCCACATAGGTATATTATTGAGAGAAACTATTGGGTAATTGGGGAAGCTCACTGTAAAATAGTGATCTAAATCTTTAAAAATAGGTAAGTCAGGACTTTTGTTTGTATTGCGTGGTTTTTGAACCTGTATATAGTTGCAATACACCAATTCATTGGTCTGGCAGCTGTATATGCTATAGTCTACATCTTGCTTGATACCGAAATAATTAAATGTGCTTTTTATAAAATATTCTAAGAGGTTAGCATCTATTTCACTGTTGACCTGTACGGCATACAATCTTGAGTTGACTTTGATTACTGGATTTTTATGAAGGAAATTAGTTTTGTTCTTAACAGCAATTTTTTCAGCAACTTGACGTAAAGCAACAGTTACGTTATGCTCAAATTGACTTTCTGATATCGTAAAAGCTTCTTTGATCCAGAAAATCTGAATAACAAAAATACCCATTATGGTTAAAAAACCGAAGACCGTAAGATATCTTATGTGGTTAATGCGCATTCCACTTACATTTTAAAGGATCAAAAATAAGCTTAGTTAACGAATATTTGACAAGTATCTATTGGCTTAACATGAGAATAACAGCTACCGACAAGTTTCTTAACACCAAACACCTGCGATTAGCCTATACCTTTGTGACGATAATTTTTTAATTCACTTTTAATTTTTTTCTCATGAAAAATGTTTTGTTTTTGTTTCTATGTCTAGTAGGTGTAAGTCTTTTTGCGCAACCATCAAACAACAATCCCAAAGAGCTTGTTCCTACACTTACCTTTGCTACCACTGTCGAGGATTATGGCATTATTAAAAAAGGTTCAGAGCCCAATAGAACCTTTTCGTTCAAGAACACCGGAAATGCTCCACTACTTATCACGGAAGCAAAAGCTAGTTGTGGATGCACAGTACCTACTTTTCCACAAGGTGCTATATTACCTGGTGAATCTTCCGAGATTATCGTAAGATATGATACCCAAAGGGTAGGGTTGATCTCCAAATCCGTCACCATCTTATCTAATGCAGGCGAACCTGTAGTGCTCAAGATTACAGGAGAAGTCAAAGATTAAATTAGATTTCGATTCTTAAGTATTGGGGATGTAAGGTGTTGCAGCCCCAATGCTTTTTATACATCCAATTGCTTTAAATATAACTGTATCGTATTGTGCAGTCCATAGTATAAAGCATCACATATGATAGCATGTCCTATAGAAACTTCCATTAGTCCGGGTATATTTTCCTTAAAATATTTTAGGTTATCTAGATTGAGATCGTGCCCTGCGTTAATTCCTAAACCAATCTCATTACAGAGATGAGCACAGTATTTAAAATCATGTATGGCAGCTTCTTTATCCTTTATGAAATCATGAGCATACGGACCTGTATAAAACTCTATTCTTTCTGTTCCTGTCTCCTTGGCCGCATAGATTCTTTCAGGTATCGGATCAATGAAAAGACTCACTCTGATACCTTCACTTTGAAGCTTGTGGACCACACTCTTTAAATAAGTCTGGTGTGTTATCGTATCCCAACCATTGTCAGATGTCAACGCTCCTGGCAAATCTGGTACCAAGGTACATTGATCTGGTTTACTAGCGATCACCAAGGATAAAAAATCTTCAGAAGGGTAGCCTTCTATATTAAATTCAGTGGTGACTTTACCTTTTAAGGCTGGTACATCACTATATTTTACATGTCTTTCATCAGGGCGTGGATGAACTGTTATCCCTTGTGCCCCAAAAGTCTCACAATCCAATGCTGTTTTGACTAAATCAGGATAGTTGGCTCCTCTAGAATTGCGCAGTAAGGCAATTTTGTTTATATTTACACTGAGTTTGGTCATAAGTTATGTTTGCTTTTAATTAAGAAAAACAAACTTTAAATTTGCGTAGGTTAAAAAAATTAAGAGTCACCTGTTTTTTTACTAGATATTATATCTCTTATCTGTGCTGCTTTTTCATAATCTTCCTTTTGTAGGGCTTCATCCAGGAGTTTTTCTAAGCTTAACAGATTCATGTCTTCAATAGAAGTGGTCTTAGGTCTTGTAGGTACCTTTTTTTGTGTGGGTTCTACTTCTTCATCCAAAAGTACGCCTGCACTTTCCATGATAAAATCAAAAGTATAAATCGGACATCCATATCTGACTGCCATAGAGATGGCATCTGATGTCCTGGCATCTATTTGCATGATATTTCCATCTTGCTCACAGATCAATTGTGCGTAAAATATCCCATCCAATAGATTATTGATGATAACTTCCTTAACATCTATTTCGTAAGCATCCAATGTGTTTTTAAACAAATCATGAGTAAGTGGTCTATTGGGAGTCATGTTTTCTAATGCAACAGCAATAGCTTGGGCTTCAAAACCTCCAATCACGATGGGAAGTCTACGCTTACCATTTTCCTCTCCCAATACCACGGCATAATTGTGCGATTGTGTCACACTATGAGATAATGCCATGATATCCAATCTAACTTTGTTCATTTTAAAATTTTAAAGTTGAAAGCACAAAGTTAAAAATATATTGGGAATGCATAGAGAGAAATATTTGATTATTTAACATTTTATCTAGCATCTGACATATTTATTAACTTAATTAATATTGTAAATTCTTATATTGAAACAAATTACTAAAGGCCTTCGTTTAAATCTTAGTCAAGTTTTTGATAATTTTAAAATTATAATTATTATGTTGAAATATTGTGTCTGTGTTTTTGGTGTCATATTATTATCATGTGCCGCTCCATGTCCAAAGGATAAGAAAGTAGGAAGCGTACAGTTCAGTGCAGAAACTGAAAGTTTTGTACCTAAATCAAGCGATTTCAAAATACTCACTTTTGTAAATGAAAAGGGAGAGACGCTGAAGTTTACAACGATGAATAGTTCTGTGAAAACATCTCGAAAAATACCAGTTAAAACTCTTTGTGAGAGAGGAGGCTTTTTAGATAAAACAGTTCAAATTGAATATCTAGATGCTCCAACTGTAAATCTTTTCTACCAAACTAGCCCAGAGAAATTTACATTAGCTGTAGACGTTGCCTTTGATGGTCATATGCCTAATACTGGCATTCAAGATACTGCTTTTATTGAAAGAGTATCAGTGTGGGCTCAAAAGATAGGTGTGGATTCAAAGTCAGGTATTATGTCTGTCATCACTTCAACACGTGGCAACGAAAAACATAAAGACCTTCAGAATACCCTCAGTCAACCAGTGCAATATGCCATCGTAAAAGATACCACTATACTCAACAGGAAAATAAAAATTGCATACTACAATCCAGCCCAAAGCAATAGCATAAACATATATTTTTCAAAAGAGAATGGTATTGAAGCTTTCTCAACAGATGATGGTGAAGTTTGGGTTAGGAAGTGAGAATCCTGCTAAAGATGAACAAGGTATGGTGTGAATTGCTTTTGTTCTTTGACCCGAGCGGAGCGAACGGATGAATGCCGCTAAAAATAAAATAGAAAGTTAATGAATAAATTCTGATATTTGCCACAACGATAATAAAAAGAAGTAAGAGTAGCTGCAAGCCGATGTTTGCAGTTCAGTCGGTAAAAAGTGAAATCGTTCACTTTTTTGCTGTGCAACACTCCTTCTTTTTTGTTCTTTGACCCGAGCGGAGCGAACGGATGAATGCCGCTAAAAATAAAATAGAAAGTTAATGAATAAATTCTGATATTTGCCACAACTACTATTGATGCTGTTACGGCAACTATTATGTTGTGAATTGCTTTTGTTCTTTGAAATTCTGATATTTGCCACAACAACCTATGATTTGTGGACACAATCGGGAATGTTGTGAATTGCTTTTGTTCTTTGAAATTCTGATATTTGCCACAACACAATAGGTAGATCAAAGCACCTAATAAGAGTTGTGAATTGCTTTTGTTCTTTGAAATTCTGATATTTGCCACAACTTTTGTCAGTATTAGGGAATGTTACATTGTGTTGTGAATTGCTTTTGTTCTTTGAAATTCTGATATTTGCCACAACTCAAATAGGCGATAATCAGATAACCTTTTCGTTGTGAATTGCTTTTGTTCTTTGAAATTCTGATATTTGCCACAACTTATGATTGTGGTGGTATTAATTGTGTTCAGTTGTGAATTGCTTTTGTTCTTTGAAATTCTGATATTTGCCACAACGTGTGCCAATGTAGGACACAAGAGCAAGCGGTTGTGAATTGCTTTTGTTCTTTGAAATTCTGATATTTGCCACAACATACCATGGTATAAATGTCAGAATTTCAATTGTTTAAGTCGTTTAGTAGAAATGTTATATGCAGATATCAGTATATAAAAAAAGCCGGATTTCCGGCTTTTTTTATTTCTAAGATACTCAGAATAATTCTAACTGTTTAGGAAGATTACTTGGTGGTTTCAGTTTTTGACTATTGAAAAATTCAATCCTTCCGAATTGGACATCGGTGATTTCGAACAAAATCACTTGACCTAAAGCTGGTATTTTATTCTTCACTCTTTTTTTATGCACTTCTGCATTTTCTCTACTACTACAATGACGCGCATACATGCTATATTGCAACATTTTAAATCCGTCATCCAATAAGTATTTCCTAAATTTGGTATATGCTTTTCTATCTTCCTTCGTATCTGTCGGCAAGTCAAAGTGTACAAATAGCCACATGATCTGATATTTATTGAGTCGGTTTAGCACAATAGGTCGGGATATAAGATTTTACGAGCACTGCCTTGATAACATTTGACTAGACTTGCCGTAGTGCGTTGTGCACCTACCATGAGCGGACTGTCTTTGCCTTGGATACTGATATCTATCACGGGTATTTTGAGCAGATAGGCCTTGTCTTGTAAGGTTAGTTCATCATGGATTTCTGATTTGTCTTTCAGATAATCGAGTATATATTGATCTACGATGGGCCTGTAAGGTTCCATGATGTCATCGGCCAAGCAGTAGGCATTATATTTATTGGTATGATGGATGCCAAGGACGGGAAGGCAACCACTTCCTACAAGGTTTCTTGCGATGACAGCTCTCAGGATAGCATATCCATAATTGAATAAAGCATTGGGTCCTCCTTCGTCTCTGCCCCTGGTCACATCGTACTTTTCTAATATTTGGTTCCAATAGATCGCTGCTGCTTGACCTTCATAGTTTTCTGTATCTCCACTACTGATACGAGGAATCATTTTGTCTAGGTGTAATGTTTTGTATCCCAATAGACGCAATAGATTAGCTTGGTTCTGGATTTTGGCGGTGATGGTCTGTTTCCATAATTGTTTTTTGAGTGGTTCGCTCGCTTCTATCTGATAGCGTACTTTCTGTGTATAGGTATCATTGGCCATGAGTGGTAATGTCATAGCCAGTGGTAAATGATTAGGACCACACCATATGATGACGGCATTGTTTTCTTGTAGCGCAGTAATGACCGTATGGGTGAAGGTGACTTGTGCATGATCAGCTACTACGATGCCTATGTCTTCTATCGGTATTGTAGGGTGATCTGTTTCATCATCAGCAGTATTGGTTTTCCTAATACAGAGCTGGCTGTTTTTTACGAATAAATATGCTGGATTTCCAAAATATAATGTGCGCTTGATCATAGGCAAAGTATTTGATATGGGTATATCAAATACTTTGCCAAATAATTGTAGTTAAAAATTATTATTCTCCAACATGGATAATGTCGCCCAAGTGGTTTATTCGAACCTTTATAATATTAATAAGGTTGGGTAAACTTTGAATTACTTTGTAAGTTATTCCTTTTGTTGCATTATTTATTTCAACATTTGTTTCCAAATAGTGTCTGAACCATATTCCTGATAAAAGTGAGCCGAATTTCTGTACCCTAAATAAATTGGGACTGATCAACTTTTTATTTTTGGGGTCTGATAAGTCTATCTCTTGTGGATCAAATCCTGTTTTTTCATTAGGAAATACGAAATATTCATTTTGCTTCATAGAAAACAAAAATTGCCATCCAAAACCTTGGTTGAAGGTTTTATCTATAACAGGTTCACCAGCATTGACTAATTGTACCGCATCAAAAAGTGAAACGACTCTTTCTTGCAATTGGCCTTTATCATCTCTATATATCGCTACATGGTGATTGTTGCCAGTGCTAACGAAATCTACAGGAATTGGTTTGCTATTTGCATCTAGTATTTCATTGCCTAAATGATCTTTTTTGTAATGGAGGAACTCAGCATTTTTTACACCTGAGATAGTGACCCTTTTTATGGCTATAGCTTTACCTTCATTTAGCCAGATAGGGTTTTTGTCTAGGTCAGAAAATGCTTTTTTGGGATCATTGCCATAAAATGATAATCTATTAAGCAAGATACTTTTTACCTTGCTGTCCAAAACTTTTTCTATAGTTTTGGCATCCTTAAAGTTAGTAGGGTTTATATCTTTGCGAATGGAATAATCATCTTCCAACCAACTTAGTTTTACAATTTCTGGTATCATGGATGATTTTTCTTCATTTAGGTAAATTGGGTTTTTACTCAGAATGTTTTTGCCACCAAATGCCTTCTTAGGGTCATTGTCATTATCTGATAACCGTTTTAATAACAAGGATTTGTACAATGGATTGGTTACTTTTTGAATAGTGTCTAAGTCAAACTTTGTCCCAATCTTTTCTTCTTTATTTGCGTAATACTGATATTTTCCGTACACGGTTTCTTTGTGTAACTGTCCCCTTGGCGTCAGTTCGATTTTGGTATTAACTCCGTTTTTAGATTTTATGATATTTTTATTTTTGGTAACGACTTTATTTTTTGCCTTGTGAGATACCAAAACATTTTCCAATTGCTCTTTAGCTATATGTCTAAAATTCAGAATTGGGGTTTTAAAAACTCTAGTTTTTTGACCTTCATCATTAATTTTAAGCTCGGTTTCTAAATTTTCTATACCAATGATATTGTTGTGCAACTTGTGTCTCACATCTTTTCTAGCATTGAGATAGTTTAAATATTGAATATAGTTATGCTTAGTAAATGCCACTGTAAGTGCATCCATAGCATGATGCCTATGGTCATTTCGTTTACTCCAGTCAATGATTCTTTCTTTAAAACTACCATCTTTCTTTTCTATTTTTTCTGTAAGACCTAGGGTTTTGAATTTATCGAAATTCAATTCTTGCATGATATTTATCAATCCCCAGTCTTCTCTCAGCCGATCTGTTATATTTCCTGATGTGGAAACCACAGCACGAGATATTTCTAATAACATATTTTTTGCCTTTTTAGCTATGTATTGACTATCTCTAAGATCACGCTCTATAAATCCTTCGCCAATGTCTTTTTCTTGTTTTAAGAGTTTTTGATATTTTGCTTTGGTAATGCCTTCATCTTTACCAAGTTTAAACATTTTTTCAATTCTGGCTGTGTACTCTTCTAGCTGATTATTACCGAATTTACTTTCTATATAGTCGTAAGCAGTTTGGTTACCTTTATCCAGGTTTACTTGTCTATAAACTACTGTTTTATTAGAAAAACTATCATCAAACATTTTAGATTGGGGGATGATGTGCTCAATATCTATTTGTTTACTGAAAAGAATTTCCTTAGGTATGTATGTATTTGTATATAAATCTTTGTAACCATTATTCTTTAATTCCTCGTAGAGTTTGTATCTAATAATGTCATTTCGTGATGGATTTTTTATACCGAATTCTGATTGTAAAATCTTAAATATATTCTCATGCGCTATTTTTGATGCATTTATGTTTGTTGTCATTTCAGCTCTTTCTTTAGCATTCTTCTTTAGCTCTCTTGCCAACTCTATACGTATTTCATCAAATTTGAAATACTCAATGATGTTTCCAAATTCATCTTTAGAACTGTATTTTTCTATTAGACAATTCACAAGATTGACCATTTGGTTAAGTATTTTTTCTACGACAGGATTGCGCAGACTATTTTTTTTCAATATCTCAAGTGTATCCTTAAGAGGTCTATTGTCAATTTCTTCTTTAGTTAGTGATGAAGCAGAATGACGATACTCAGCTAATACACATGCAGTGCTATAATTGTTTTCTTTAATAAACGTAAATATTTTTTTAATTGCTTTAGCACTTAGACTCCCATAATCATTACTAAACGATATGTTTGCTAAAATCCTTGCATGTTCTCTACTAAAACCAAATTTTTTTGCCAGCAACTCATATAATTTTTCATTGCCACTTGGGGAGTCGTCTCCTTCGTATGAATAAAGTAAGTGCCACAATTGATAGGCAGATTGTTGTTCAAAATTCAAGCCATCAAGTTCGGCATCGAATTCCAATATTTCAGTATTAATATTTAATGTTTAAAAAATTAGTTTGACTTGGTTTTTAATGTCAGATGCAGGAACTTCCAAGTCATCTAAATGTACTTCATCTTTATTTAATTTGACACCAAGTAAATCTTTTACATCATATCCTTCTAGCTCAAGTATATCCAAGAATGCATTATAGAGAATTTTATTTGTGTTATTACCTTCAATTTGGGTATAGTTTAGTTCCCATTCAGAAGGTTTATGTCCTAATATTTCTATTATTTTATTTGCTGAGAGATTCCCTTTGAGATTAAGTTCATCAAATAATCTTTGTTTTGTTGCTAAATCAAATACGAATGTTTCTTTTTCATCATTAAATAGAGAAATTTGGTTTTGATTTTTTTTAGTGTTTTTTTTACTTCCTTTTTTCTTGACCTCTACATTATTTAATATTTGCCATATTTTGAACTCTTGAAACAATGGAGATGACTTTGGAGTAACTCTTTGTCCTATCGTTTGAGTTTTGCCATTGATGATTTTATCGCAACTTTCAAACTCACATAAACTTATTAACCCTTTTTGAGACTTTAGTTTTCTCTGATAAAAAATGACAATATCTCGAATCTCAGTTTTAAGTTGTGGGGTGAGTTCTATATGATGCTTTGATTGTTCTGCCCATATTGATTCAAATTCATCTAAATAATCTTGACGATAAAAAACTTGACTTTTAAGTCGAGTGTGTGGATTCTCTAATAACTGATTATACAGATTTTGGCCTACGGTTTCTTTATTGAAAAATAATGCCTTGCTTCGATCCGAGATCGCGCCCAAATATCCACTAGAATTATTTAAGTTATTGTTGATTTCAGTTATCACATAGGCAACTTCTTCCACTTCAAGTTTAATGGATAATGCATCATTTCGCCATTTATACGCTTGGAATCTTTTTTCATCTCGTGATTTTGCCTTGTTTTCTGCCGTGTTGAATTTATATTTTGCCCAGAATGCTGTTGCTGTTGCTCGTTGGCCTTTTCCTTGTAAATCTTTGTAAAACTCGTCAGTAAAAATATCTGGATAAAATTGTTTTTGAAAACGCCATATCTTATCAAACTCCATTTGCAAATCTGACCGATAAAAATCAGGAATATGTTTTTTACTATCCATAAGAAGTTGCAATACTAGCTGACCTGGTGTTAGGTTGTCTTCATACAATCTTATAGCAATGGACATACCATCAATGGCTTGCCCTTCATCTTCGTTTTTTGCTTTACGACTACTTTTATACCCTCTCTTCTTATTAATAGCTAGTAATACTCTGGCTAGTTCTACTTTCTCTATTTTATCCTTTGCAGCTATTGACCTCAATTGCCAGGTTTCGAAAGTTGTATTTTTGCCATCTTCAGCTAGGACTGTATCTTTTGATATGATTTTAGCCTTTGTTAATACTTCTATAAGATTTTTTCTTCGCAACTGAAATCGATCCAAATTTCGCCTTGCTCCACGTTTTAAAGTTCTGTCGGCATTGATACTAATTGGCTTACCTTTTTCAAAGTTAGTTTGTTCATCAGTGGTTAATGGATTTACCCTTGCTCCAATCTGTATGATCTCTGAATGTTCTGGATTTTGCCTTTCTACAACATAAGCCCACCCAATAGAGGTAGTCCCCAAATCTAATCCTAAAATATTTTTACCCATTGTTTTTTTATTTAAAATTTTATAATATCTTTGCCCCAACAAAAGCAATTCACAATAAGGATTATTCCGTTGTGAAAACATTTAAAGCGGGGCAACTCGCTTTTTTTATTTAGTCTCGCCTTATTTCACAAAATGGTCCTTAGGATCAATGAAATACAATTTCTTCTCCATTTTACTTGAGTCAGGCGTCCCATATTTTTCAATACTTTTTTGAACAGCACCTTTAATTCTTTCTAATGCTTCCGTATTAGATTTATTTTGATTATCTTGGTTTTTATCTAAACATCCTTCTGTTGTGTCAGATTTAATCTTATTTGATTTCATTTTTATGTAATTTCGGACTTAAAATTTTTCTACTTTCTCATGCTGAAATAGCTCTTTAAGTACAACAGACTCAAAGATAGTAAGACTCAGTTATTAATTATAAAAAAGACTGTAATTTTTATTTTTTTCTAAACATTATTTTTCATAGCCAGTCATTAAAATTCCTAACTTCCAAACACCAAATCAGCCCCCTAATCATTTTTCCATCACCGGATTCATGGTGATTTTGCTTTCTTTCTTTAGCCTTTTTACTTTTTAACTGTTTGCTGTAGTCAGATGATCGCATAAAGTTTTGATAAAGATATGAGTTTTTGCCAAAGTACAAAATGACAGTAGCTTGAGTCCTTTCCTTTAAATCACGAAGTGTTTTTTCGTGATCTTCAATTTGCTGGTTAAGGCTTTCTGATGCATAATCCGGGTTAAAAATTCTTAAGGAGTACGCTCGAAATTATGTGGAATGTACAAAAACAATCTTAGCCTGAAGCCAAACACTTCTTATGTACTGCTGAAGTCTTTGGAGACACTCATATACCTTTAAGGTTGTTTTATTTTCTGTTAAGGAAGCATCATAAAGCATTCCAAGCCACCTAAAGATTAATAACGAAGACTCCTTAACCTTTAAGGCTGGGTCATGAAGACATTTTCTCGTATCATTAGCTATTTTTTACTTGTGGTGAAAGGTATTAGGCCTGGCAATTATGGTTAATTGATAGTCTTGATTAGATACATTTACAACTGGTTCCCATTTGGATATCCAAAACCCCAAAGTCATATAAAAAAAACTCCACCTGCATCGCTGTAAGTGGAGTTTTATTAGGTGAGAGAATGTACTATTTCAACAGTGATTATCTGGTGAAAAGTAACTCTCTATATTTGGTCAATGGCCATAATTCGTCATCTACCAACAATTCCAATTTGTCGCAGGCATATCTAATTTTATCGAAATATGGTTTCACCTTATTACAATATGCTGTGGCTTTTTTATCAGCGTGATCGATATTATTGGCCTTTTTGCGTTCTTCCGTCATTTTTTCTACGTTTGAAATGATGGAGCTCATATGACCTGAAATTTCTTTGATGAGTGTCATTTGTTCATCTGCGTATTTGGTATAATCCTTGCCAAAAATATCTTTAAGACCTTGCACATTTTTAATCAATGTGTTTTGGTAGGCAATTGCCGTAGGTATCACATGATTGCGAGCGATGTCCCCCAAAATACGACCTTCTATCTGGATTTTTTTGATATATTCTTCCAATTCGATTTCATATCGGGCTTCTACTTCTACTTGGTTCATGATGCTATGAGCTTCGTAAAGCGCTAACACTGGCTTGGATACCTGAACCTTTAATGCTTCCGGTGTAGTTTTGAAGTTACTAAGTCCTCTTTTTTCTGCTTCTACTACCCATTCTTGGCTGTATCCGTCACCTTCAAATCTTATTCTCTTGGATGATTTGATAAGTTCTCGAAGTACATTGAAGATGGCGTCATCTTTTTTCATGCCTTTATCCTCGATAAGGCTATCTACTTCTTTTTTGAACTTTCTAAGCTGCTCCGACACGATCATATTGAGCACAGTCATCGGTTTTGAACAGTTGGCAGACGAACCCACAGCTCTGAATTCAAATTTATTACCTGTAAAGGCAAAAGGTGATGTCCTGTTTCTATCTGTATTGTCTAGGAGGATTTCAGGTATTTTACCAACGATATTTAATTTAAGGTCAGTTTTTTCTTCAGGAGATAGGCTGCCATCAGTGACATGCTCTAGTTCATCAAGTACAGAAGACAAGTGCTTACCTATAAATACAGACATAATGGCTGGCGGTGCTTCGTTAGCTCCTAGTCTATGGTCGTTATTGGCTGATGCTATAGAAGCTCTTAAAAGATCGTCATAGTCATGAACAGCTTTGATGGTATTGATGAAGAAAGTTAGGAATTGTAGGTTGCTTTTTGGCGTTTTTCCTGGACTGAGTAGATTGACTCCAGTATCAGTTGCCAATGACCAGTTGTTGTGTTTTCCAGAACCGTTGACACCAGCAAATGGTTTTTCGTGTAGGAGTACTACAAAATGATGGCGAGAAGCCACTTTACGCATCAGATCCATAAGCAATGAATTGTGATCCACTGCAAGGTTGGCTTCTTCAAATAATGGGGCGAGCTCAAATTGATTCGGAGCCACTTCGTTATGTCTTGTTTTGACGGGTACTCCTAACTTTATACACTCTATCTCCAAGTCTCTCATGTAAGAAAGCACTCTTTCTGGTATGGAACCAAAGTAATGGTCTTCCAATTGCTGACCTTTGGCGGCTTCATGTCCGAGCAATACTCTACCTGCCATCACTAAGTCTGGTCTGGAAGCTGCCAAAGAACTATCAATGAGAAAATATTCTTGTTCCCAACCTAATGTTGAGATCACTTTACTAACGTTTTTGTCAAAATATTTGGCCACTTCAGTTGCTGCATCATCTATACTATGTAAAGCTCTAAGTAAAGGCACTTTATTGTCTAATGCTTCTCCGGTATATGATACAAAAACTGTAGGTATACACAAAGTAGTACCCATGATGAAAGCAGGAGAACTAGGATCCCAAGCGGTATATCCTCGGGCTTCGAATGTATTTCGGATTCCTCCATTAGGAAAGCTAGAAGCATCAGGCTCTTGTTGTGCCAACTGACCACCATCGAACTTATCAATAGCTGTTCCGTCTCCTTTGGGTTCGAAAAAAGCATCATGTTTCTCTGCTGTTCCACCTGTCAAAGGCTGAAACCAATGGGTATAGTGTGTCACTCCTTTAGATATCGCCCAAGACTTCATGGCAGACGCTACTTGGTCTGCTGCTTTCCGGTCGATCTTTTTACCGTGATCGATAGCATCCATGACTGCATTATAAGCGTCTTTAGTCATGAAATGATTCATCGTAGTATGGGTGAAAACATTGATAGCGTACAATTCTGACCTTCTTTCTGTAGGTTCAGTAATGACAACTGGTTTTCTGTCAAATGTTGATTTTAATGCTTCAAATCTAATGAAAGCCATAACTTTTACGTGTTTTGAAATGATTAAATATTTAAAAATTTTAACAAAGGTAGTAAATATTAAGGGGTTAGTTGTTAAGAAATTGCAAAATTTGAATATTTGCATCAAAAAATTTAGGGGTGTACTCTTTTATTGATGATTTTTTTAAATTTCTCCATCTTTGTCTTGGAGTACATTCATTTGGGTGGTTTTATGCTATATTTACTTGTAATTTGATTGGTTTAATGTTAAAGCAATTATGATGATAGTTTGGCTAAAGTTCTCGAAATAGTATAATTATTATCATTAAATAGAAGTATAGGAAGAAGTACCAATAAGTTAAGTTGAAAATCAAAAGAATTAGATTAATTCTAAATTTAAAGATTGCATTCCTGTTTAGAAACAATTTCATAACCAATTGGGTTAACTTTAAAATTTAAAATTCAATATAAATGATAGATTTAAGTCAGAAAATGCAAGATGCAATTAATGAACAAATAGCTAATGAGGGATTTGCATCCAATTTTTATTTAGCTTTAGCTTATTGGTGTGACGATCAGGCGCTTGAGGGTTGTAAAAAGTTTTTCATGAGGCAAGCTGAAGAAGAGCGTATGCATATGCTGAAATTATATGGATATATGAGTGAATCAGGAATTTGTCCAGTTACACCAGCAATACCACAGCCCCCTGCTCAATTTGATGGGATTAAAGATGTTTTCGAAAAAGTATTCGAACAAGAACGTAAAGTAACTACATCAATTCATAACCTTGTGAAACTTGCGGTATCAGAAAATGATTACAATACACAGCAATTTTTGCAATGGTATGTTGACGAGCAAAGGGAAGAAGAAGCAGTGATCCGAACCATCTTGGATAGAATTAAAATCATTGGAGAAGGAGGTCAAAGCCTATACTACATCGATAAAGAAGTAGATAAAATAAACTTGGAAGTTATGGCTGCAGAAGCAGCTGAGTAGTAATTTAAGAGGTATGCTGGATCTCAATGCAGGTAGTTCCAGCATACCTTTTACTTCTTTATTTGAAAAATAATCTACCCTTGGAAAGAGATCATCACATAAACTCAACTTTTTAAGTTTGTATTCGTTTACATTTAAGTTTGTACTTAGTGAAAATTTAAATGAGGATATATTTATTTTTTTGTATTATAGTCATTTTGTTAGCTTCTTGTTCTTTTTCCCAAAAGATAAAAAATGGAGAAATGGCTTATGAGCGTAAACAATACGCTGTAGCCATAGACTTGCTAGAGGCAGAATATGAAAAAAACAATAACACTAACGCAAAAGGTCGCAAGTCATTTTTATTGGGTCAATCCTACTTACAGCTATTAGAATATAAGGAAGCAAAGTCTTGGTTTTTAAAGTCTATACAGCATAATTATGGAGTAGAATCCATGGCTATGTTGGCTCGCGTGCAGATAAATCTGGAAGAGTACAATGAAGCTATCACCACTTACAAGAAGGTAGGAGAAATTACAGGCAGAAGTCAAGAGTCAGAACGGGATATTCAGATATGTAGAAATGCAATATTAATGATAAATAATCCTAAAAAGGTTATTGTTGAAAAAATAATTGAGAATACTTCTGTTTCAGAATATAGCCCTATGATTTATGACAATCAGTTTCTAGTCTTTACCTCGGAGCGGAAGGAAGCTACAGGTAAAAATATTTACAACTGGACAGGGGAGAAACATGCAGACCTGTTTATCATGATGAAAAACGGCTCGGAAGTAAGGCCCTTCGACTCCAACATTAATACTGAAGCCAATGAAGGCAACGCCTGTTTTTCAAAAGATATGAACACGATGTATTTTACAAGGTGTTACAGTTTTGAAAATGGTGATGACTTTTGTAAAATTATGGTTTCCAGAAAGATTGATGGATTTTGGTCAGAACCAGAAGTTTTGCCATTTATACGAGAGAAAATAAACTATGGTCATCCTGCCTTGATTGAAAATGACAAAATTTTGGTTTTTAGTGCGGACATAGAAGTCCCTGGAGACACCAAAGATTTGTATTATACCGAAATGCTCGAAGATGAATCTTGGGCAAATCCAGAAAAGCTTCCTGCCACCATCAATAGTCAAGGCAATGAAAAATTTCCAACCGGTGATGGCGATACTTTGTACTTTTCATCTGACTATTGGCCTGGTTTAGGCGGATTTGATATCTTTAAAACGTATCTTACTGAGGATGGAAAGTGGACATCACCCGTTAATATGGGTTTTCCTATCAATAGTGGCGCGGACGATTTTTCTTATATCATAGATAAGAATGCAAAACCCAAAGCAGAAGTACTCCAGGAAGGATTTTTAGTTTCTTCCCGTCAAGGTGTGGGCAAAGACGATATTTATAGATTTTATGAATTGGCACCACCTAAAATCAGTAAAGATACTACTACCATTATAAAAGAGAAAAAAGTATTTGTGACTGTAAAAACCTATACTCCGGTATTTCAAACTCCAGATGACCCCAATTCTGGAAAGACAGGTAGAATGGCGTTAGGGAATGTTTTGATCAAAGCAATAACTAAGGCTGCTCAAAAAATATCAGAAACTTACACAGATGCTAATGGTTTCTTTTACATAGAAGTACCTTTGAATAAGGATATTTTATTTACAGGAGCAAAATTGAATTATCTCAATTCCAGCAAAACCATCAGTACTTCCAACATCGATTTTGGTGAAAGTGATTCTAAAACCTTAAATCTAGAGTTGGAACTAGAAAAGATTTATATTGACCGAGAAATCAACCTGGACAATATTTATTATGACTATGATAAATGGGATATCAAAGCAGAAGCCATACCTACGTTGGATAAATTAGTGCAGTTGCTCCAAGATAACCCGCAAATCAATATACAACTGTCGAGTCATACGGATTGTAGAGGTGAAGATATGTATAATGAGACATTGTCCCAAAAAAGAGCTCAATCCGTAGTAGAGTATCTGATTTCAAAAGGTATCCAATCAGAAAGATTAGTGGCCAAAGGCTACGGAGAGTCTCTACTGACGATCACCTGCATCTGTGAACAATGTACTGAAGCTCAGCATCAAGCCAATAGACGCACTACGTTTAAGATATTGAAGAGGTAAGATGGTGCTTTACTGCTATTCGATGTTGCGCTCAATCACCAAGAGCAGTGCAACGGAGCCGAAGCCACAATCAGCAATTATCCAAAGTCTCAGTCTTTTCCAATCCTGATAAATCTTGTCCAAAGTCTATGACTTTAGGATTAATATCCGACGGTCTATGACCGACGTGTAAAAAAATGCGTAGTATTTTATGAAGCCACAATTCATACTAACTGTCGCCAAAACGACATAAAACTATAAAAACTTATATATTTATTCTGTATATATGTTAAAGATCAGGATGTAAGGTGTTTATAATCACATCGCTTACACAGTATAAAATACTATATATCAAAATTACCCAAAATTAGGTATTGT